>CAYWZS010000082.1:0-17913 GCA_964462905.1 uncultured Anaerolineaceae bacterium | reverse complement strand
CAGTATAGCACTGTAGGATGTATGATAGGTAATAGATTCCTCGCGGACGAGGCAGACCTTATCTCTAAAACTATGGGATAGGTGGTATTTTGTTGTAGCGTCCGTTGTGTGGCTCGTGTATCCTACCCGGCGCGACCACCCGTTCACCCCACGGAGCTATCCCCCCATGCGCTATCGCATTCGCAACATCACCCCGGACATTCTGATTGCCATCATCTTGTTCGTGCTGCCGCTGATGACCTTCTGGGGGCAGACGGTAGGCGAGAACACACTGCTCCCGGCGGATAACCTGTATCAGTCCGCGCCATATGCGACCTATCGCGAGGAAGTTGGTGCGCCGGAGGTGCCGCACAACCCGCTGCTCAGTGATATGGTCTTTCAGAACATGCAGTGGAAGGCGTTCATCCGGGACAGTATTGCCGCTGGCGAGGTGCCGCTGTGGAACCCGCACCAGTTCGCGGGGGTACCGTTCATGGCGGCGGGGCAGGCGTCCACCCTGTATCCGCTGAACGCGCTGTACTACATCATGCCGTTGGCGGCGGCTTACGGCTGGTTTGTCGTTGTGAACCTGTGGATCATCGGTCTGACGACCTATGGTTATCTGCGTGGGCTGCGGTTGCGACGGGCGGGGGCAGTCATCGGCGCGGTAACGTTCCAGCACAGCGGCTTCCTACTGGCGAGTGCAGTTTTCCCGATGATGTTGGCGGGCGTGGCATGGCTCCCGCTGTTGCTGCTGATGGTCGAGTACACCATTCGGGCGCGTCCGGCGTTTGGGCGTCCGGCGGTGATCCCGTGGGTGGTAATTGGCGCAATCGCGCTCGGCATGAATATCCTGGCGGGGCATGTCGAGATCACCTACTACACGGTGCTGATTACGGCGCTGTATGGGGCGGTGCGCGGAATGCACGGCTACTGGACGGCGCGAGATTTCCCGAACGCGGTGCGTAAGTGGAGCGCCAAACTCGGTTGGATGCTGGCGATGGGCGTGTTGGGCGTGTCGTTGGGCGCATTGCAGGTGATCCCGCTGTATGAACTGGTCAGCACCAACTGGCGGGCGGAGGGCAAGACGTTCCAGGAAACACTGACATTCGCGCATCCGGCGCGGGATGTGGTGCAGTTCGTGATGCCGAATTTCTACGGTTCCCCCGCGCAACACGATTACCTGGACGTATTCGACTTCGAGCGCCGTCCCGTGGGCTTCGTGAATTCGCTGGGACAGCAGAAAACAAACACCGAGTGGGGGATCAAGAACTACGTGGAGGGGGCGCTCTACCTGGGAATCCTGCCGTTGGCGCTGGCGGTCTACGCGCTGGTGGACGGTGTTACGGCGTGGTGGGCGAATCGTGGGCGGCGGCGAACACCCGCTCCGCCAAGTCCACCGTATCGGGTCACATTTGCGGCGCTGGGGGTCGTCTCGCTGACGTTCATGTTCGGTGCGCCGACCTATGCGCTGATCTACTACGGGTTGCCGGGGTTGGACCAGTCGCACACGCCGTTCCGCTGGGTCTACGCGTTGACGCTGTGTGTGGCGGCGTTGGCGGCGTTCGGCTGGGAGCGCCTCGGGACGCTCTCAACCTATCGGGTCAAGCAGGTTTATACGTGGTTGCTGCTCGGCGGTGGGATTGCGGCGCTAGCTGGGCTGGGCCTTAGTTACGCGCTGTATGCCACAGTAACGGAAGATGTCGTCTCGACGCTGCTTGGCTCACTGGCGAAGGCGAACGAGGCGTTCCCGGACGCACGGGTGTTCTACAGTCATCTGTTTGTGCAGGTGTTGACGTTCGGTGTGGTGTTGACGGCTTCGGGTGTAATCTTCTGGCTGATGACCTATACGGTCCACAAACAGCGGCGACGCACCCGCTTTTTAGAAAAACGCGACAGTTACTATGAGGGACGGCGCGGCCTGTGGGCGCGGTATCGTCCCGGTTGGGCGGACTTCGCCACGATGAACGCGGTTATGCTGGTGGCGATGGATTTAATGCTGGCGACGGGGGGCTTTAACCCGGCGGTGGACGCAGAGTTGCTGGACTTCACGCCGCCTGTGATCCAGTGGATGACACACCAGCCAGGCCACTGGCGCTACATCACGCTGGACGATCCTGCACAGCCGCCGATGCTCCCGGCGAATGTGACGTGGCGCTACGGGTTGGACGATGTGCGCGGTTATGAGAGCATCATCACACGGGATTACATGGCGTACATGGACGCGCTGTATCCGCAGGTGCAACGCGACTTTAACCGGATTGCGCCGCTGTACACGACCTACGATCACGTTGGGATAGATTTTGACTATCGGGACGCGCTGACCGATCCGCGTTTTCATCTGTTAAATATCCGCTATGTGGTGACACATCCAGGGACAGCAATCGACGTTGCGGGCTACGATCGGGTTCACGAGACAGACGGCGCGTGGGTCTACGAGAACGAGAACGCCGCCCCACGGGCGTTTATCGTTCCACGATTCCCGGATGATTGCGCGGACGCCACATGTGGCGTCCCCACGGATGACATTGACCCGGTTGATATTCTGTCGGACACCGGGCGCGAACTGGTGTTTGCGCTGTCGCCGTTTACTGGTGACGATCAACTTGTTGTTAGTCAGGCGTATTTTCCGGGTTGGCGGGCCTATCTACAGGTGAACCCCAACCAAGAAATCTCGTTAGACGTGCGCCAGGTTGCGGGTAACCTGACCGCCATCGAACTCCCTGACACGCTGGAGGGCCAGCCGATTGAGCATTTCTCACGGACGTTTGACGTGCGGCTCGTCTACTCGCCGCTGTCGGCGCAGGTGGGCGGCTTTGGGAGCGCGATTGGCGGGATGACGCTGTTGCTCATGTTGGGGGTTTGGGCGTGGCGGCGCTTCGTCGTGAGCGCAGACGTGGACAGGGGGGCGCTCCTGGCACGAAATAGCCTTGCCCCGGTGTTGCTCAACCTATTTAACCGGGGGATCGACTTTGTGCTGGCGTTTGTGGTGTTGCGGGTGCTGGGACCAGAGGACACGGGGATTTACTACTACGCGGTTATCGTGTTTGTGTGGTTCGACATCTTCACGAACTTCGGCCTGGATGTCTACCTGATGCGCGAGGTCAGCCGGGACCGGAGCCGGGGCCGCTACCTATTCGTCAATACCACCGTCTTTCGGCTGTTGCTATCGGCGATTGGGGTGGTGTTGCTGCTGGGGTTTATCCTTGCACGGCAGTCACTCGTGCCGGACCCGTTCGACACACACGGGATTATCGCACTGGTGTTGCTGTATCTGGGGTTGGTCCCTGGTAGCCTGAGCAAGGGTATGACCTCACTCTACTACGCCCACGAACGGGCGGAGTATCCGGCGGCGGTCAGTACGGTGACAACAATCAGCAAGGCGGTGTTGGGGGTCGCGGTGTTGTTGCTGGGCTACGGAATCATCGGCTTGGCGGGGGTGAGCATCTTCAACAACTTCGTCACGCTAGGGATTTTGATGTTTGCGGGGCGCGATATGTTACGGGTAGAACCCTCCCCCCCTTGGAGCGGAGGGACAGGAGAAGTCCCGCTCCCCCAGGAACAGGGCTTTAGGGTGAGGGCCAAGCTAATGCGGGGGATGGCGAATGAGAGCTATCCGCTGATGCTAAATCACTTTCTAGCGACGATCTTTTTTCAGATTGACGTGGTGATTTTGGAGGCGTTACGCGGGGCGGCTGTTGTCGGCAAGTACAGTGTAGGCTATCGCTGGCTACTGGCGTTGAACGTGATCCCGGCGTTCTTCACGATGGCGCTGTTCCCCCGGTTATCGCGGCAGGCGGAGGATGACCGCGCCGCGCTGGGACGTAATTATCGGCTGTCGCTGAAGTTGCTGGCGGCGGTGGTGTTCCCGGCGGCGGTATTACTGACGTTCTGGGCGCGTCCGTTGACGTTATTGCTGGGTGGGCGGGCGTTCTTGCCGGAAGGGGCGATTGCGCTGCAAATCATGGTGTGGAGTATGCCGCTGGGGTGGATGAACAGCCTCACACAGTACGTGCTGATTGCGCTCAACCGACAGCGGCAGTTAACGTGGGCATTTGCCGTAGGTGTGGCGTTCAACATCGTGACGAACATGATTTTTATTCCGATTTACGGCTATCGGGCGGCAGCGGTGACGACCATCTTGAGCGAGTTGATCCTGATGATTGGGTTTGCGGTGTTGCTGCGTGGGGAACTGGACCGTATCGGCATGGTGGGGGTGTTGTGGCGTCCGGGGTTAGCAGCGGGCGCTATGGCGGCGGTAATGGGGCTATGGGGTGGGAATCTGTTGTTGGCGACGATCAGCGGGGTGATCGTTTATCCGCTAGTGTGGATGCTATCACGCCCGTTGAACGCAGACGAGTTGGAAACCGTGGGGCCGTTGTTGCCGGGACCATTGCGTAAACGACTGGTCCCGGCGGGTTTGGGCGCAAGTTAGGGCTGTTCTGGCTTGAGGTGTGGGTAAAGTAGCACATCCCGGATGTTGCGTTGGTCCGTCAATAGCATCACGAGGCGGTCCACGCCCATGCCAAAGCCGCCGTTGGGGGGCATCCCGTAGCGCATGGCCCGTAGGTAATCCTCGTCAAGCGGGGTTTCCTCGTCGCTACCCTCGGCGTACAGGCGAGCCATATCCAAGAAACGGCCTTCCTGGTCTAGTGGGTCGTTTAGCTCGGTGAAGGCGTTGCCCATCTCCATCCCGGCAATGAAGAACTCGAAGCGTTCGGTGTGGAAGTCGTCGTAATCGACGCGCTTGGCAAATGGCGAGATGTCTCGCGGGTAGTCGATAAGAAAGGTGGGTTGGCGCAGGTTCGGCTCCACGTACACACTCAACAGATGATCGACCAGTTGGCCCCACGCCTGCCCTGGTTTGATCTTGTCTCCCTTGGCGGTGATGGCCTTTTCCAGTGAGGCGGCCTCCTGATGGTCCATGTAGTCGATGCCGCTACCTGCTTTGATGGCGTCGCGCAGGGTGACACGCTTCCACGGGGGCGTGAGGTCGAGTTCTTCGCCTTGGTACTGGATGACGGTGGTGCCGTTGACCGTCTCGCAGGCGTAGGCGACCATGCGCTCGGTGAGGTCCATCACGGTGTTGTAGTCGATGAACGCCTTGTAGAACTCCAACTGCGTGAACTCGGGATTGTGCTTGTGACTCACGCCCTCGTTACGGAAGTCGCGCCCGATCTCATAGACGGCGTCGAAGCCGCCGACCAGCAACCGCTTGAGGTACAACTCGAAGCTGATGCGGAGGTACAAGTCCTGGCCGAGTTGGTTGTGATGCGTGGTAAAGGGACGGGCCGCCGCACCACCGTAGAGCGGCTGGAGGATGGGTGTTTCGACTTCGAGGAATCCCTCACCATCCATGAAGCGCCGGAGGGCGTTGACGATCTTTGTCCGCTTGATGAATACCTCACGAACGGTCTTGTTGACGGCGAGGTCGGCATAGCGTTGGCGGTAGCGCATCTCGACGTTGGTGAACTCGCCGTATTCCTCGACGGTGCCATCGTCGTTGTGCTTCTCCTTGACGATGGGCAGTGGGGACAAGCTCTTGCTGAGGAGGACGAGGTCGGTTGCGCGGACGCTGACCTCGCCTGTCTTGGTCCGCATGAGGCCCCCTGTCGCCTGGACGAAGTCGTCCATGTCGATGAGCTTGTCCTTGATGAGGGCGTAGGTTTCCTCACCCAAATCGTTGATGCGGAGAAACAACTGGATGCGCCCGCTATCGTCCTCAATGTGAACGAAGCTCACCTTCCCCTTGACGTTGGCCCGCCGTATACGCCCGACAACCGTTACGGTTGGCGCGTCCTCCTCGGTGCCGCCGTTGGCCTCATAGTGTTTATACTGTTGGATGGCGGCCTCGGCGGTGTGGGTGCGCTTGACACGGCGGGGGTAGGCCTCGACATCCAGGGCTTTGAGGCGTGCCAGCTTTTCCAGGCGGTCCTGCTCTAAGCGGGATGGCTCCCAGCGCACATTGCTTAACAGGTCATTGGGTTCCGTCATGGGGGGGGACTCTCTCCTCGTGGTGTGATCTTGCGGCTGTATGGAATATGCCGGAGGCATTGTACCAGTGTTGTGACAAAAAACCGGGGTGTATTGTAGTTAGCGGCTCCGTTTACGCTTGAGAAAGCGGACTTCGTCGCGCACGAACTCAACCGCACCCGCGATCGTGGCGTCGGGTCGGGTTTGGGTGGGGGGCGTGATAATGTCAGTGTGCACCAAGCGGACGGTGTTTCCCGTACCTGCTATCGCTGTGACCCCAATTTGCCCGGCTGTGACGGTTGCGAGGGTGAGCGTGTGGATGTTGTTCAGGGTGGGGTTTGGTGAGATGTGGGTTGTGGGAGCGGTGTCCAGCGCGATGTGTAACCAGTGGGGAAGCGCATCCGGTGGGACATCGGCGAGCGCGACGCCATCTAAGACGATGGGTTGATCTTCATCGGCCAGGGCGATATTGAGGTAATTCTCGCGGAGTTTCTCGCGGGATGCGCGGCTAAGGTAGCCGCGCACGTTGGCCGCATCATAGCCCATCGCGTCTAGCACGATGGGCGCGGCGCGTCCGTCTGTGAGGGTACATTCTTCGGCGGCGAACGCGCAGGCGTTCCCCATGTCGAGCAACAACACGCGGCCTTCAGCAGCGCGGCGGTGTTGGGTGATGGCCCTTGCCAGGCGTGGGAGCTTATCGAGGTCGCCGTTGAGGTTTTGGGTGTAGAGGATCGTGAGGGTGTTCATCATGTCCGCCAGTTACGAATTGGAGAAATCGGCGGAAACGACAAACCGTACCCGCCGATTGTGTGATGAGGATTACGCTTGCACCCAACCCTGGGATCGTTCGACGGCACGTTTCCAGTCGGCATAGAAGGCGTTACGTTGGTCTTCGGACATTTGCGGCTCGAAGGTGCGCTCTAGTTGCCACTGGCTCCGCACCTCCTCCTGCGATTCCCAGTAGCCAACGGCCAACCCCGCCAGATAAGCTGCGCCGAGGGCCGTTGTCTCCGTGACTTTGGGGCGCTCCACCGGGACACCGAGAATGTCCGCCTGGAACTGCGCGAGGAAGTTGTTCTTGATCGCGCCGCCGTCCACACGGAGCGTTTTGAGATCCAGGTCGCCGTCGGCCAGCATCGCCTGCACCACGTCGCGGGTCTGGTAGGCCATGCTCTCCAGGGTTGCGCGGACGATGTGCGCCCGGCCCGAACCACGGGTCAGCCCGACGAGTGTGCCACGAGCATACGGGTCCCAGTAGGGTGCACCCAGGCCCGCAAAGGCCGGGACCAGATAAACGCCATCGTTATCCTCAATGCTGGTGGCGAGGGCTTCTGTCTCGGAGGCGTCGGTGATGATCTGCAACTCGTCTCGCAACCACTGGACCGCCGCGCCTGTCACGAAGATCGCCCCCTCTAGCGCGTAGTTGACCGCGCCCGTGTCGCCGACCTTCCAGGCAATCGTCGTCAACAGCTTGTTTTTGGAGGCAACGGGGGTTGTCCCGGTGTTGAGCAGCATAAAGCTCCCGGTGCCGTAGGTGTTCTTCGCCATGCCTGCGTCGAAGGCCGCCTGGCCGAAACTGGCTGCCTGTTGGTCGCCAGCAATACCGGCGATGGGAATTGCACCACCGAGCAAGTCCGGCAGCGTTTCGCCGTAGGACATGCTGGACGGCACGACCTGGGGTAACATGCCCATTGGAATCTCAAATTTGCCCGTTACAGTGGTAGACCACCACTTCTTATGGATGTCGAATAGCATGGTACGGCAGGCGTTGGACATGTCCGTGATGTGGAGTGCGCCACCTGTCAAGTTCCACACCAGCCAGGTGTCAATCGTGCCGAAGGCGAGTTCGCCCTTCTCCGCACGGTCACGAGCACCCTCGACATGATCCAGAATCCACTTGAGCTTGGTGCCGCTGAAGTAAGCATCCGTGACCAGCCCGGTCTTTTCGGCGATGGTCTTATCAAAGCCATCGGCAACGAGCGCGTCGGCCATGCCTGCGGTGCGGCGGTCCTGCCAAACGATTGCGTTGGCGATGGGTTTGCCCGTCTTGCGATCCCAGACGACAGTCGTCTCGCGCTGGTTGGTGATGCCAATCGCCGCGATCTGGTCCGCCGTAACGCTCTGGCTTCGCATCACATCCCGTGCGACCTTGAGCTGTGTTTGCCAGATCTCGATGGCGTCATGTTCCACCCAACCTGCTTTGGGGTAGTATTGCCGGAATTCCTGTTGAGCCGTGCCAACGATTTGCCCATCGTGGTTGAACAAAATTGCACGGGAACTGGTCGTGCCCTGGTCCAACGCCAAAATGTAATCTTTTGCCATGAAAAAGTTATCCTTGTTGGGGTTAAAAGGTATTCACTTAGCGGTAGTGTAGCAAACCCGGCCACAGCGCGGCAACGGACGACCAGGGCGGGTTTATCTGAGAGCACGCTAAAATTATCGTGATTTCCGTCATGAAAAATGTGCAGAATAGCGAACAACTGGAACGCAACACGTCGTGTTACAATACGAGCATGGTGTCGTTAGAGAAGTTAACCAGGAACATTCATGCAAAGATCACTGTTTATCATCGTCGTAATTGCTGTGTTGGCCTTGCTGCCGCTGGTGAACGCGCAAGAGGCGCGATTGGTCACGCCGGAGGTGTTGCCGCTGTATGCTGGGCCGAGTGAAACCTACGAGCGAGCGAGCCTGATGAACATCTCGCAGCCCTATGCAGTGGTGGCGCGGAACCAACTTGGAAACTGGGTGCAGATCACCCACCGTGACGAGCCGGAGATAAGCGGTTGGACGCTGACGGGAAACCTGCTGTTGAACAGCGAGATGATTGACCTGGAGGCGGTCCCGGTGACAGACTTGCCAGATGCCGTAGCAGCGCAGGCGCAGTTCGATGGTGTACCAGACCTGCTGTACACCACACCGATTATCCCACATGCGATTAATGTGGCGATGTTGCGCGAGGTTTACTACGACGGGCAGAAGCAGGGCAACAACGCCTATGGTGTGGTGAAGATCGGCGACTGTAACACGGCATCCGGGCAGTTCTTGTCGCCGATTAGCGCAGAACGCTTTGATCCTGGTCCCTACGCCTACCTGACGGAGACTGTAGACGAATATGCGGCGTCCTTCGAACGGACAAGCATAGCGGCGCGAAATGGCTTTAACGTGTCGTCGATCTTCGATTCGTTCTGGGCGACGAGCGACCTGTGTGACCCCGGTGAATCGCCGTTGGCGTGTGAGTATCGGCATAATCCGTCCACGATTGCGTTTATCATGTTTGGGCAGAACGATGTGTTGGTGCTGAACCGTGACCAGTACCGCGATTACTTGCGGCAAGTGGTGGATGAGACGCTGGACCATGGGATTATCCCTGTGCTGTCCACCTTTACCAATAATCCGGAGAACACCGATAACTGGGACCAGATTCTCGCGCTGAACGTGATTACGATTGAGGTCGCGGTGGAACACGACATCCCGTTGATTAACTTCTGGCTGGCGGCGCGGTCGCTCCCGGATTATGGTATAGCGGAGGACTACGCCCACCTGACCGTGAGTGGTGGGACGGTTTCCTTCGCCCAAGGGCGCGAGGCCGAGTTCGGGCTAACCCTCTACAACCTTGCTGTGCTGAACATGCTGGACATCCTTTCGAATGACGTTATTCAACTCAACACCCAGGAAAGCAGCCGGAGCGGCTGAGACAACATGGGCCGCGCAATGGCGTGCGCTCTCCCTGAAAATCATATTGGCGCTGGTAAGTGGGTCGTTGCTCACCAGTTGGATTCCGTTTGCACAGGGCTTCCAAACGGAGGGCGGCGTAATGGCACAGGTGGGGCCGTCTGCGGAGATGGTCAACGTCTACAGCCTGCCGGACCCATCGCTGCCGCCCGAGGTACAACTGCACGGCGGGACGTTTATCAACGTGACGGGGCGCGACCTGAACGCCGATTGGTATCATGTGGAGGTGCCGGGTAGCGTGACTGGTTGGCTCGCGGCGGACGAGATCACCGTGTTGGTGTCTGGGTTTGATGCGGAGGTATTGCCGTTGATCCCGGTTGATGAGGAAACCATTCTGAACTACTCGCTGCTGTGGAATTTCGACACCAACCACAATCTACTGGTGTTCCAGCGGGGGCAGCAAAGCGGCAACCAGCTGAACGGGCTGGCGAAGGTAGGCGATAGCATCACAGCCAGCCAGATGTTTCTCCATCCGTTCAGCGCGGGGGTGTATGATCTGCAATCTTACCCGCACTTACAACATGTGCTGGATTTCTTCGGCACAGGCGAAAACAGCGCCTTCGGGCAGCAGTCGGTGGCGGTGCAGAATGGATGGTCTACGCGGGATGTATTGAGCGAGCAGAAGGCGCTCCAGCGGGGGTGTTCTGCGGGAACCACACCGTTGACGTGTGAATACGATGCACGGCAACCTGCCTACGCGCTTATCATGTTGGGGACAAACGACGCGGTGGTGATGCCCGTGGCAGAGTACGAGCAGAACTTGGAGCAGATCGTCGAAGTAACGCTAAGCCGTGATATTGTGCCGATTCTGTTCACCAGTCCACCATTACAAAGTCCGTCATACAACGTGCAGCCCTTCAACCATGCGGTAATTCGCATCTCACAGAAGTACGATGTACCAATGATTAACTACTGGCTGGCGATGCAACCGCTCCCGAACCAGGGTATCAGCGCGGACCTGGTGCATCCGTCTGGGCCACCGAGTAACGCGGGAACGACATTGTTCACGCCGGAATACCTGCAATATGGCTACACCATGCGGAATCTGGTGACGCTACAGGGGTTGGACTTGCTACTCAAGAACACGGTCTATCCATCGTTTGGGTAAGGCTCTTAGTTGATAGGTCACCGAGCTTCGCCGCGTTTCATGCACAGGAAAGTTGATATGGTGTGAAGGCATCGCCCACCGGGGTTAGGGCTTTCACAGTTGCCGATCTCACAACTTCCACATTATAATTAGAAAAATGGTACATCGCTGGGGCAACACACCCGATGAGCTACCTGTCACGACGGCTGGGGCTAACCCGCTTCGAGGCGGACGAATACTACGCGCAGGCGCTGGACGCCTTCCAGAATGGCGACTTGGACGCCGCCATTGATAAACTCGGTTTTGCGCTGGCCCTGCTCCCCCAAAACTCCGAATACCTCGCTGTCCGCGGACTGTGCTATCTCGAAGATGGTGTGGCTGCCGAGGCCAAGGCCGACTTCGAATGGGCACTCAAGATTCACGATGGAGAGGTCCTCGCCAACTACGGCATGGGGATACTCGCCTACCAGGGCAAGAAATGGGAAGAGGCTATCGCTTGGTTCAACAAGGCGCGTGCCGTCAACCCGATGCAGGTCGAAATTCCCTACTATCTCGCGCTCATCTACCATCGTCAACAGGATAACCGCACCGCTAAGACCTACATGGAACAGGCCCAGCAGTTGATGACCAATGCCGGGGACAAGCGCCGTGCGGACGCGAAACGTTGGATTCGCGAGTTCGAGAAGCTCATCCGCCAGGAGAAAATGCCAGAACCCGAGCCAATGATGCAGACTGAACTCCCCATCCAGGGCGCGGCCAGTGGCACCAGCGTCTCCCAGGATGCCCTCGGCCCCGGGACCACCGCCGGGTTACCAGCAACCACCGATAACGATCCCCAGGCGTCGTGATGGACATCGAACAACGCATCTATACCCTACAAACCAACCTGGACGCCGTTGAGCGGTTCCTGGCACTTTATGATCTCTATCGCTTCATGGCCGATGACCGTCCCACCGTCGCCGAGGCATCTCGCATCAATGAGCTGATGCAACGGGCCGCTGAGACCGACCGTGATCTCAATGTCCGGGCTTGGGCACGTTACTTTCACGAGCGTGTCTGGGGTGAGCGTAGCTTGGAGGACCCCAAGCCCCATCTGCCGAAAATTTGGCAACTACTTATTGTTGAGGAGCTATGACCCACCGATGCACATCGACAACAACCCCCAACAACCGCTAGACGACGCCCCACCCCAAACGCCATCGTCCCAGGAACCCAGCCCGCTATGGATATTCGCCTTCGGCGGCCTCTTGCTTGTTCTGATCGGCGGCTTTGTCACCTACGAGACGTTGGGCCTGTTCGCGTCTGGCTCCGCCGAGTGGTTGGACTGCATTCGCACGGATGGCGTTGCCCTCAGTGGCTGTAGTGACCAGCTCGACTTCGCCTTCGAGTACCGTTATGGCCTGGACGGACTCAGTGCCCTAGCATCCGCCCTCATCCTGATTGCCGCTGGCCCAGTGCCTATGATTGTGATGTTGCGCCGCTACGACAACAACGTCGCGGGAATGCTGATGTTCTTACTCGTGATGTTCCCATATGGCCTGCTGTTTTTCCTGCTAATGGTCCTCGCTACCTTCGTGATGATCTTCTATGGAGTGGAACTCACATAGTTTCCGCTCACGCTCAGGGCAAAAATAACGAGTTCCTGAGTGGAAAGTAAGTCCCCTTAGAAGTTCTGGCCGCCGTGGGATATACTATAAGGTGGTTAAGGGGAGTTTATACTAGATTTAATTTCTCTCTGCACACCACAAAACTTTCAAAAACCATCACCAAGGAGTTTCCTTAGATGAAGAAATCTGTATTTGCCGTGATGTTGGCCGCTGTGCTGGCACTGGCGAGCTTTGCCCCGGTTTTGGCCCAGGACACTCCCGAGTCTGTCTGCCTCATCACTGACGTGGGCCGTGTGAATGACGGCACCTTTAACCAGTTTGCCTATGAAGGTATGCTGCGTGCGGTGGACGACCTCGGACTGGATGATACGTTCATCGAGACAACTGCCCAGACGGATTACGAGGAAAACATCAACACCTGCATTGATGAGGACTTCGACATCGTTGTCACTGTCGGCTTTCTGCTGACGGACGCAACGCTGGCTGCTGCTGCTGCTAACCCGGAAGTTTACTTCATCGGCGTGGACCAGTTTATCGTAGATGGCCCGGAGAATATGGTCGGCCTCCAGTTCCGTGAGGACCAGATGGGCTACGCAATGGGCGTGATGGCCGCGCTAACCACCGAGTCCGGTACGATTGCGGGTGTGTTCGGCGAGGAGATCCCGCCGGTTGTGAAGTTCCGTAATGGTTACGTGAATGGTGCACTGGCCTCTGGCCTGACTGAAGACGACATCCTGACCGTCTACATTGACAGCTTTATCGCGCCGGAGCGCGGTGCTGCTGCTGCCGAGCAGTTCATCGGTGAGGGTGCAGACGTGATCTTCGGTGGTGGCGGTGTGACAGGCTCCGGCGGTATTCGCTACGCTGCTGAGCAGGGCATCAGCGTGATTGGTGTGGACCAGGACGAGTACTTCACCACCTTTGGCGCTGGTGAGACCCCGGGTGCCGAGAACATCATTTCCTCCGCGCTGAAGCGTGTAGACAACGCGGTTTACGACAATATCGCGTTCCTAGCTGAAGGTGATTTCGGTAGCTTCAACGGTGGTGGCCTGTACGTGGGTAACGTGCTGAATGGTGGCGTTGGCGCGGCCCCGCCCAACGATGCTGACGTGCCGCAAGAAGTCCAGGACGCGGTACAGGCTACCTTTGACGCCATCGCTGCTGGCGAGATCGTCACGGGCGTGGACCCGGTAACGGGCGCACTGCTCCCGAGCATCCCGGAAGTTGCGGCTGAGGCCGGTAGCTTTGGTACGCTGTTGGCCGCTGTTGAGGCTGCTGGCCTAGTCGAGACGCTCTCCGGCCCTGGCCCGTTCACTGTCTTTGCGCCGACAGACGAGGCGTTTGCTGCGGCCCTGGAAGAACTTGGCCTGACCGCAGAAGAACTGCTGGCAGACACCGAGACCCTCACGTCTATCCTGACCTACCACGTTGTTCCGGTTGCCCCGTCCAGCGAGGTCGTCGTGACGCTGGATGCTGTGACTACCGTTCAGGGTGCTGATGTGACCATCGCTGTGACGGACGAAGGCGTTGTGCTCAATGACAGCGTAAACGTTGTCGCCACGGATGTACAGGCCGCCAACGGTGTGATCCACGTCATTGACGGGGTACTGCTCCCACCGATGTAGTCGGCGCTCACTTTTTCGCCTGGGCCATCCCCAACGATGGCCCACCCCGCCGGGACGCCTAGCGCGTTCCGGCTTTTTTTGTTGCATTTCCCCTTCGGCGGCAGCAAATACACGGTGTTTTCTTGCTGCTGCTGCCGCCGCCGAGATTTTGGATCGGGTGATAGGGGTTTGTGCAGGCGAACAAGGTAAGCCGTGTTTTTGCGCTGTGTGTGGCGATGTACAGTCAGGGTAGCACGGGCGAGGGTGTTTAGGGTGGGCATTTGCCCGGCGATCTGGGTGGGTAGCTGTTGATGTGCGGTGCAATATGCTATATCTGCAAGGTGTAGGTTTCGATGCGTTGCGGTAACTGTATCTCATCGGGGTATCTATCGCCTGCTAAGTCGAAGATGACGGCGGCCTGTGGCACCTGCACCGCCGCCGCAAACAGGAACTTGTCGTCGAGTGTGCGGCGGAAGTATAGCGCCTTGGCATTAGGTTTCGTCTGCGGTGGTGCGTGTCCAGTCGATTGTTGCGAGGAAATCCGCGTCTAGCTTGGCGATAAAGTGGGCCAGCAGGCGTCCGGTGCGTTCGATGTCGCGCAGGTCTACGGTTTCAACCGGAGAGTGCATGTTCCGTAGGGGGATGTTCAGCAGGGCTGTGGGAACACCCAAGCGTGCAACCTGGATTGCCCAGGCATCGGTGCCGCTGCGCCCGGTGATGATGTCGTCTTGCAGGGGCATCTCTAGTGATTTGGCTGAGGCCGTGATCTCATCGAAGAGTTTGATGTGGAAGTTAGGGCCGTAGCTGAGGCCGGGGCCGCCACCGAGGTCCGCAAGGCTGTTGCCGGTGACGCCCGGTTGCTTGGCGAAGGTCACATCGAGCGCAATGGCGATGTCTGGGTCGATGTGGTGGGCGGCGGTGGTGGCCCCAATCAGGCCGGATTCCTCCTGGACGGTGGCAGCGGCGTAGACATCCCACTGATGTTGCATCCCGCTGAGCAGGTGCAGCGCGTGTGTTACAGCGGCGACACAGGCGCGGTCATCCATTGCCTTCCCTGCTAGCTTGTTCCCGGCGAGTTCGAGCATGGGGACGTTCGCCGTGACGAGGTCGCCAGGGCGAACAAGCGCGGTCGTCTCCTCGTGGGAAAGGCCGACATCGACAATCAGGTCGTCGAAGGTCGGGTACTTGCGGCGCTCGTCGGCATCAAGCAGATGCGGTGGCTTGGTCGCAACGACACCCGGCAGCAACTCGCGCCCGTGGACGAGAACGGGCTGTGCGGGTTGGACGCGGTTGTCCATTCCGGCGACACGGGCGACGTAGACGAAACCATCGACCACATCACGGACCATCATGGCGATTTCGTCTATATGGGCGGCCAGCATGATACGGCGCGGCGGGTCTGTGGGGACTGTGGCGCGTTTGATCCCGATGAGGCTACCGAGGCCGTCTTGCTCAAATGCGTCGGTCATTGGTTCCCAGGCGGCGCGGACCACATCGCGGACGCCTGCCTCATGGCCGGAGGGGCCGTGGGCCTCTACAAGCGCACGCAGGTGTTCTTTTAACTCGTAAGCCATATCAATATATCCTATTCGTTTGTCTGTTCTTGTTGTGCTTCGCCGGATTCTTCCTCACCACTCTCAGACACATCCGGTTCGGCGGGCGGGTCGTTCGGTTCGGCGGGCGGGTCGTTTGGCTCGGCGGGCGGGGACGTTGGCTCCGGTGGGAGCAGCGTGTCCGTTGGCGGCGCAATCGTCGGTAATGGGGTGTTGGTCGGCGGGGCCTGGGTTGCTTGCGGCAGCGGTGTTAGTGACGGGAATGGTGTGTCCGTCGGGATGATAATGATTTCATCGGTGGGGGGCGGGGTGCGGGTCGGCGGGACGAACTGGAAGGGTGTCGGGCCGATGTCGGAGCGTGCTGTTGGTGAACTGGATAGCGTCCCTGTTGGGCGCAGGGTTGGCGTTTCGGTGAGTTCTCCGCCGATGGGCGAGGGCGTGATGATGACCTCCGTTGGCTCTGTTCCGCGCCCGTTGTTGTTGTTCCCGGCAAGGACCAATATCACGATGCCGACGAGGTAAAACGGCACTGTGACGACAATCACACCGACCAGCGCAAAGCGAAGATTGCGAATGCGCGGGTTAACCTCTGGCTCGTCGTCGTAGGTGTTGGGATCGTAGTTGTTCATGATGGTCTCCTAGCGCGAACTAGTCAAACGGGATCAGGGTTGGCGTTGCGGCAGGGATGTCTGTCGGGACCGAGGTGGCTGTGGCGGCGGTTGTCGCTGTCGCAGCAGGTGTGTTTGTTGGAATCGGCGTTTGGGACGGTGGGCGGGTGGCTGTAACGCGTGGTGTGGCTGTCACCGGGACGCCTAACGGCGAGGTCGCGGTGGGGATTGGTGTGTTGGTGGAGACGAGCGTTGGCAGCGGGGTGACGGTTGCGACAAGGCCATCGTCGCTGTCCACCGTGGGTGGGTCCGTAGGGACGACGGTGGCGGTTGGGGTAGGCGGGGCCAGTGGGTTGTTGGGGGCCAGCCAGTAGGCGACCAGTCCGACACAGTAAAAGGGCAGGGTTGCAGCAATCACGCCGATAGCAATGATGCGGTTGCGGTTCCGCTTGGCGGAAGCCGCCTTCTTCTGTTGATACGCGTTCAGGGAATCGCCCACGCGCTTGCACCTTCCTCGATGGGGCCGACAACGCCTCTAGTATAGAGGGTGGGGTGGGGTTTTGCCCACATACAACCCGAAAGACGTTCGCTTGACAGGGGAGGTGGCTTGCCGCACAGTGGGCGCAAGACAGCTAGACAGCTAGGAGAAATCCCCTACAATGCGTGACGAGACAATTGAGCGGTTGAATGCGATGAACACGGTCTTTTACGCGCAGACGGCCCCCCACTTCGACGCAACACGTCAGGGGCCGTGGGCGGGGTGGGCGCAGATACGGCCATATGTCCCGGTGGGGCGTCCATTGCGGGTGTTGGACCTGGGCTGTGGGAATGGGCGATTTGGGGTGTGGTTACGCGGTCAGGTGGTGGGGGCGTTGCACTATCAGGGAACGGACAACAACCAGACGTTGCTGAACTATGCACGGTCTGCATTAGAGGGGGTGGAACAGGTGACACTTACGGCAGCGGACCTGTTGCGTGATCCGCTACCGCAGGGGCCGTTTGATCTGGTGGTGGTGTTTGGGGTGGTGCATCATGTGCCGAGCCTGGCGCGTCGGGAACACTTGTTGCGTGACCTGGCGACACGAGTTGCGCCGGGGGGCCTGTTAGTGTTCGCGGCGTGGCGTTTCTACGATAATGAACGGCTACGGAGGCGGGTGCTCCCATGGCCGGATGACCTGGAGCGAGAACGGGGGGATTATCTGTTGGACTGGCGGCGGGGGACTGTCGCGTGGCGTTACTGTCATCATGTGGACGACGCGGAGCACGAGCGGTTGGTCGCGGCAACCGGGTTAGATGAGGTTGTACGGTATCGGGCAGATGGTGGGGACGGACGCACGAATCAATATAGTTTATTACGGGCCAGGGCAATCGCCTCAGAAACGTCATAATGTTGGTTCACAATCGGAGTTGTACACCATGTAGTCGGGCGTAGGCTCCTCCGCGTAGGATGAGGGTGTCGTGGGTACCTTCTTCCACGACTGCTCCATTTGCCATGACGATGATACGCCCGGCGTTCCGCACGGTGGACAACCGATGTGCGATTACGATCACGGTACGGTCCGCAGCCAGCGCGTCCATTGCCGCCTGTACTGCTGCCTCACTCTCGTTGTCGAGCGCACTGGTGGCCTCGTCGAAGATGATAATTGGCGGGTCTTTTAGAAACACCCGTGCGATGCTCAACCGTTGTTGCTGCCCCCCGCTGAGTTTCACCCCGCGCAGGCCGCCCAGGATTTACCGTATCCGTTCAGGCAGTAGTTCAGCGATTGCAAT
>CAYWZS010000081.1:0-18117 GCA_964462905.1 uncultured Anaerolineaceae bacterium | reverse complement strand
CTAGTGGGTCGTTTGGCACGGATGGATGCAGGGATTACGTCTGTAAGGCTTGAAGTGATCGTAGCATACGGGTTTGGATCACCTGCCCTTACACAGTTATCCCGATTTGAATACCAAATGACCCACTAGTACGTTTCCCAAACTTCCTCACCCGCGAAGATGCGCCGAAGCTGTTTGGGGAAGCGCATTCGGTTGAGTGGCTTGCCGATGTAGCCGTCGAACCCGGCCTCACGCGCCTTGGGGATTTCCGTATCGGCGTCCTGTGCCGTCACCGCAATCACCAACACGTCCTTGAGTTCCTTGTCGTTGCGGATCTCCTTTAGCACCTCATAGCCCGTGGTGCGCGGCAAGTTAATGTCGCAGAACACAATGTCCGGGCGGGGGTGCATCGCCCGTGCCATCTGGATCACGCCCTCGCCTGTCGTGTTGATATACGCCTTGATGTTGAGAAACCGCATCATCACCCCGATAATCGCCATCCCCCCAGCATCATCCTCCACGACCAGCGCGTTAACATTTGACAGGTCAACATCTGCGGGGTTCATCTGTGGTCGTTTGCGCGTGGGCGCTGCCGGGGCGTCGCTGGCTGCGGCTTCATCCGGCTTTTCCTCAGGAAATATCGGTTCGGTTGCTTCTGATTTGTTCGCGTCGGACATATGTCGTTTTTGACTCCTTATGGTGTATAAAGCAAAGGGCAGTAGGTTGCCTCTGCCTACCGCCCTCATCGCTACTTGTTCGTGTCGTTGCTGGTCCCCTTGCTGGTGTTCGACTTCGACGTATCCTTTGTCGTGCCACGTCTCCCCCCACTGCCACTACTGGTCGTTGTGGCCTCCTCGGTGGCCTTATCCGTTGTACGCGGTGTTGGCCGTTTTTTCTCGTCCATGGTGCTATGCTCCCAGTTAACTTACGTTTAGGTTTGTGTGTTCTCAGGTGTGTTCCGAAGAATCGTGGACATGGACTGTGTATCCCCGACAGTCTCTTGACGCTGCCTGAGCGGCAAAGTGAACGTGAAACATGCCCCCTCTCCTAATGTGGACTCCACCCGAAGTTCGCCGCCGTGGGCTTCGACCAGGAATTTACAGATCGGTAAACCCAGGCCCGTACCCTCAATCGCGTTTTCCTTGGCGCTGTTCGTCCGCTCGAATGCCTCAAACAGCTTGCCAAGCTCATCATCCGGGACACCCATACCGGTATCAATCACGTCCACCCGAATATAGTGACGGCGGTTAACCACACGAAGGGTAACACTGCCCTCTTGCGTGAATTTTACCGCATTATTTAGCAGATTCACCAACACCTGCCGCACGCGCCTGGCATCCATCGGGAAAGGGGGAATCGTATCATCAATTTCTGTGACAAATACCACATTGTCCTGACGGTTGTACTGGCCTAGCGTCACCTCGGTGGTGGCGATAGCATCCTCAAGGATCGTGTAAATGTCCGCTTCCAACATAGACAACTGCATCTCCCCCGCCTCAATCTTACTCACGTCCAGCAGGTCGTTAATCAGGTAGAGCAGGTGTTCCGCGCTGCGAATCGTCTGGTCTAGGCGCTCAATCTGCTCTGCGTTGACCTCACCAAACGCGCCAATCCGCATAAAGTCCATGTTGTTGATAACCAGGTTCAGCGGCGTGCGTAGCTCATGGGTCACACTCGCCAGGAAACGGGTCTTTACCTGGCTTGCTCGCTGGGCCTCCTCCACCGCCCGGTCACGCTGGACGAACAACTGTGCGTTACGCACGGCTGGCGACACCAGATTCGCGAACAACTGGAGCAGCCGCTGGTCATTGGCCTCGAAGAACAGCGCGTCAAAGGTGCGCCCGACGACCACCGCCCCAATCGCCTCGCCAGAGAACACCAGTGGCACCACCATCGCCTGGTGCATTTCCGCCGGGGGATTGTTCTCCATCCGTCCAGACCAATTGGCGTAGTCGTCCACCACCAGCAATTCGCCTCGCGTGACCGCCCGGCCCACCAATCCCCTGTCACGGTCTACCGTCATACCAATACGGCTTTTATCGGACGATGTGCTAGACACCAAGCGCAGTTGGCCGGTTTCATCGTTTGTGAGCCACACAGCCGTATAACTGGCCTCAAGCAGCGTTGAGATACGCTGCGTCAACGTCTGCAAAATCGTCTGGAGCTGGTAGGCACTCACCACCAACAAAGACTCATCGTAGACCGCACGCAACTCCGTAGCGTTCGTCTGGGCTTCCCGGCGGGCGATGTCCAACTCCCGCGTACGGCTTCGCACGCGCTGCTCTAGCTTGGAGGACCAATCCTCAAGTTCCTGGTACGACAGCGACAAGTTCGACTTCATATCCTCAAGCGCACGCGCCAACCGCCCGATCTCATCCTGACGGTCACGATAGCTGATCTGGTAACGCAAATCGCCCGCGCCAATCTCCTGGGCGGCCAAGCTCAGGCGGCCCAACGGGCGGGTAACATTAGCGGCGATAAACCGCTGCACCGTGAACCCCAGGACAAACAACCCAACAATCGTCACAATCGTCATGCGTGCTACAGATGAAAAGGGCAACGCACGCGCCAACACACGGTTAGGGATCACGCTCACCAGCCACCAGTCATCTCCCTCAATCGAGACAACATCGAACAGCGCCAATGAATCCCCCCCCTCCACCAGCGGGTCCGGGATACGCTGCAATTCGCCGATTTCCGGCAGGGGTTGCACCTCACGCAACGGGTCGCCGGGGAACGCCCGGCCCTCCGGCGCGTTCACCGACGCAATCACCACTTGGTCGGTGCGCGAGTTCATCAAGAAGGTGTAACCCGCTTCTGCCGGGTCTTCGCCTTCCATTTCATTTGTCAACAGCGTTTGCATCACGCCCTCAAAGACCGCCAGCGGCACATCCACCCACAACAGCCCAGCAGGCTCCGCCAGCGGAATGACATACGACATCACCGGCCCCTGGTCATTGCCCACCACCGAGGGCGCTGGCCCGTGCCAATACGGGAACACCTGCGCCACCGCAGCATCCATCCAGAAGGATTCCCCGCCAGAAGGCTGTTCACCCTGTACGGCCTCCCAGCTATCGCGTACTTCGGCCAGGGTCCACCCACGCTGGATTGGCATCAGAATACCAGCGGGCATATCTTCAGGTTCCTGGTAGTCGAACGAAAAAATCTGGCCGTTTTCCGCAGACCGCAACACGCTCACCGTCGCAATACCAAACCCGGTGTTACCGGTACCAATCTCGTCGCTGATGGCGTTTCGTAGCTCGCCAGAACTCCACGTTGCCCGCGCATTGATAATCTCTGCCAGTGTATTCCCGCTCTCCTGGACAGCCTCCGCCCGCCCCTGGACGGTGTTCTCCACCAGCCGATGACGGTCCTCAAAGTTCTCCTGTGTGACCTGGCGCAGCGCATTGGTCCCGGTGTCCAGGGCGATATACAGCAACAGGCCCGTCTCGGCAATCGTCAGCAACAGCACGATGATCGTCAGCCGCCGCCCCACATTCGTCTGCGTGGAAAGCTGCTGCCACAATGGGCGGCTAAACTGCTTCTCCTCGGTGGTCTCTGTCATACTGGGGCATTCTCCATAATGGCCGTTTGGGTATGGTGTGTTCGTAGGGCCTTACCATACCAGAGCCGACTTATAGCGGGCGGCAATCAGCGCGTTAAGTCTGCATAAAAATATTATAAAATTTCGCTTGAGGTGATGCAACGCGAGGAAGGAGCAGAGGCTTTAAGAAATCGTTACAATCCCGTTAAAAAAACTATCCTGGTGGCAGGGTTTCATTCGACGAAGGTTTAGCCTCGGCATGGTATACCCGGTTGCGTCCCTCGCGCTTCGCACGGTACAAAGCCGCATCCGCACGTTGGACCAAGTCTAACAAGGACTCCCCGCTGTTGGCCTGTAGTGTAGCAACCCCCAGGCTGGCACTCACGGCCAACCGTTCGACCGGGAGTTGAACCGGGTTAGCGGCAATCGCGTGTCTTAGCCCTTCTGTGAGCACCATTGCTTGCGCCTTGGTAAAGCCCGGCAACAACCCGATGAACTCCTCCCCCCCGTAACGGCCTAAGATGCCCTCCTTGTCAACCTCCTCCGTACAGATAGACGCAACATGCTGCAACACCTTGTCGCCAGCAGGATGCCCATACATATCGTTGACCCGATTGAAGTGGTCCAAGTCCAGCATAAACAGGCTGGCGGTGGGGTGCGTTTCGAGGGCATCCGTTGCCAGTTCGGAGAAACGCCGCCGATTATACAACTTCGTGAGGTGGTCGCGGGACACAAGGTTTTCCATTTGCTCCCCAGAGTCCAGCAGTCGCTCTTGCACCCCAATCAAGCGAATACCAGAGTTGATCCGTGCCCGCATCTCCCGCACGGGGAACGGCTTCGAAACATAGTCATCAGCACCGATTTCTAGCCCGGTTGCAATGTCGTCGCCACTGTCGCGGGCCGTCAGCATGATGATGTAAATGTATCGTTCGGAGAATTGAGCGCGAATACGGTGAATAAGTTCAATCCCATCCATCTCTGGCATCATCCAGTCCACAATGGCAAAGGGGATGTGCTGCTGCGCCAGAATATCCAACGCTTCATATCCATTGGACGCAGCAATCGGTTGGTGGCCGATAATCGTTATCATGTCGGACACCATCTTAACGTTGTCCCGGTTGTCGTCTACGACCAGTATTTTCACAGCATTCCCTACCCTAAATACGCCTCAATAATGCTTTCATCTTGGCGCAAGATGGCCGCCGGCCCCTCACGCTCGATCACACCGCGTTCCAACACATAGGCGTAATCTGCCACTTGTAGCGCCTTCCGTGCGTTCTGCTCCACCAGGAGAATAGGTGTGCCGTTCGCCTTAATCAAATCAATCAAGTCAAAGACCTCGTTGACGAGCAACGGGGCCAGCCCCATACTCGGCTCGTCCAGCATCAACAACCGTGGACGCGCCAACAACGCCCGGCCAATCGCGAGCATCTGTTGCTCCCCCCCACTGAGCGACCCGGCCTTCTGTTCGCGGCGTTCTGCCAGGCGGGGGAAACGCGCAAAAATATCGTCCATCTCGCGTTGTTGGTTGGCGCGGTCCTTACGGAGATACCCGCCCATTTGCAGGTTTTCCATCACACTCATATTGGCGACAATCTGCCGCCCCTCAGGCACCTGTACCAACCCCGCCGCTGTAACCTTGTGCGGGCGTGTCCCGGTGATGTCTGCGCCGTTGAACACCACACGTCCGGCGGTCGGGCGCATCAACCCGCTGAGGGTGTTTAGCGTTGTGGACTTCCCCGCACCGTTCGCGCCGATCAAACTGACCACTTGGCCCGCCTCAACCCCAAAGGAGATGCCACGCAATGCTCGGATCGCCCCGTAGCTGGCGTGAAGGTCGTGCACCGCGAGCAACCGTTCCATCGTGAACGCAACCCCTTGTGTTTTACCTATAGGCTCATAGCTAGCCCCCATTGTAATGAACCCGACAAAAGTTCACAACTGAATTTCACATGCCCGTCCTGGCTCACCACATCTTGCCAGGGCAGCGCATAACGCATTGTCCGCAAACCAAACCCGGACTTTCTGCCAATTGCCTCCCCTTCCATGCCGCATCATAATGGGTAACAGAAACGATCATGCTACAGGAGAATACCCCATGCCACGACTCGCGCTACTGTGCTTACTCAGCCTGCTCTCGTTCCCAGGAGTCCTCTACGCCCAGGGCGGGGATGTGGCCTGGAAAGTGGATTATTTTGACAACGGCTACCTCATCGGCGAGCCAGCGCACACCGAGGAAATTCGCGGGGCCATCACAAAAGACTGGAGCAGCGGTTCACCAGACAGCGACATCTCCAACGATTTTTTCAGCGCCCGCTTCGGCACCAGGGCCTATTTCAGCGCGGGGACATGGCGCTTTAGCGCATTAGCGGACGATGGCGTCGCGGTGTACGTGGACCAACAACCCGTGATTAACACCTTCGAGGCCGGGTCCCCCTCCGTCAACATCATCGGCGAGATCACGCTCACCCAGGGCTTCCACACGGTCCAGGTGGACTATCGCGAGGCCGAGGGGCTGGCCTTCATCTACATGAGTTGGGCACCCGCTGGCAACAACCCACAGCCGGACCCCTTCCCAGAGCCATCCGGCCCACAACTGACCTCGGGGCGCTGGACAGCGGAGTACTACAACAACACCACACTATCCGCCCCGCGTGTGTTCGCCAATGACACCCCGTCCCCGGTCGCCTACTGGGGAACCAATGCCCCCGTGGATGAGGTCAACCCAGATGCGTGGTCCGCACGATTTAGCACCCGCCAGTTCTTCCTCACCGGGCGCTATCGGCTAACGGTTCGCGCCGATGACGGGGTGCGCTTCTTCTTCGACGGGCAACTGCTCGTGGACCAGTTTGGCCCCGCCCAGGACCGGGCCTTCGTCGTAGAGTTTGACATCGTTGAGGGACACCACGACCTTGTCATCGAACATGTAGAGTACGGCGGCGAGGCATCGCTGAACTATGCGCTCATTCGCATCTCGCCGGGCCTCGAACCCGACAACGGGACGGTTCCACAGCCACAACCCGTCGCGGACCCCTTTGGCAGCGGGACGATCACCGAGCCATCCCAGGCCGTTATTGCGCCAACACCCGTTCCAGCCACGGGCGTCACGGCAACCATCACCGCCCGTTTCGTCAACATTCGTGCGGAGCCACGGGTCGCACGCGACAACATCGTTTCGACGGCCAGCCAGGGCCAGCAGTTCCCGGTCGTCGGGCGGGCCAACAACGGCTGGGTTCAGGTCGAAGCCAATGGTACACGCGGGTGGATCAACGGGCGCTATATCAACTCACCGGGTATCATCGCGCTACCCATCACAGCGGAGGGGCCAACGCGCTAGGGGCATATCGGGTGGGGAACGTGCATGGCTCCCCACCCGGCACAAACGAAAACACACAGATCATCCATGATATAGCCGCTATAGCCCTCAACCGGACGATACGCTATAATGAAAGCAACGGTGCAGCAGATGTGCCGACGTGAAACCATATCGGGTATGTACCCTACCACCCAATACAGACGACGATTATGAGAGGGAATGGTTTGGCTAAAGTCCTACTTGTTGACGACGACAAAACGACGGTCATGCTCTTGAAAACCCTCCTAGAGCTGGATGGGTTTGAGATTGAGACTGTTGGCAACGGTGGTGCTGTAATGAGCATGTTGGACAGCTTCCAACCTGACGTTGTCCTGATGGACTACCATCTCTCAGATATGCATGGGGTCGAGGTGTTACGCGAAATTCGCGCTCATACAGTTCATGCAACGTTGCCCGTTGTTGTGGCCTCTGGCATGGATGTCAGCGACGAAGTGCTGGCAGCAGGAGCGAACAAGTTCCTGATTAAGCCGTTCGAGCCAGACGAACTCCCCGGGATTTTCAACAGCTTCATGAGCTAGGCCATTGGGTTACTCTAGCTCAGGCGGTACCCCCCGGGAAACGAACATGGCCCCCATACCCGCCACATCACCCCGTATGGCCTCACTGCGATACTGTCTGCCCCACCGTCACGATTCAAAAACAACTGCATATTGGAGAAGACAGTGGCAAAGAAGAAGTCGAAACTCAATTGGTATCACGTCGACTTACACCTACACACACCCGGGTCCATTGATTACCAGAACCCTCAGATTTCCTACCTCGATATTCTACAGAAGGCAGAGGCCAAAGGGCTGGATATTATCGCCTTTACAGACCACAACACGGTCAAAGGCTACGCCCAGATGTTGCAGGAAATCGACTGGTTGCGGCAACTCAAGCAGATGGGCCGCGCCAACGACGACGAAGTGAAACGCCTCGCCGAATACGAGCGCCTGCTAGACAAAATCCTGGTCCTCCCCGGTTTTGAGTTCACCGCGACCTTTGGCTTTCACATCCTGGGGTTGTTCCCACCAGACAAAACCGTCCGCGAACTTGAACACCTGCTGATGACGCTCAACGTCCCGGTGCAAGCAATCGAGGACGGCAACTCGGAGGTCGGCGCGTCCTCGGATGTGCTACGGGCCTATGAGGTTATCAACGCTGCTGGGGGCATCGTCATCGCCGCCCATGCCAACGCCTCTCATGGGGTTGCGATGCGCGGCATAGACTTCGGCGGGCAAACGCGCATTGCCTACACCCAGGATAACAACCTGCACGCGCTAGAGATCACAGACCTGGGCAGCAACCGCCGGGGCAGCACCCAGCGGTTCTTCAACGGGACCAAGCCAGAATACCCGCGCAAGATGCGTTGCATCCAGGGGAGCGACGCACACGCCCTGGACACGATTGCAGACCGCCGGGGCAAGACAATCACGCTCGGCGTCGGAGAGCGAACCACCGAAGTGCTGTTAGAGGCACAGTCCTTCGACGCCCTGATGGAGATGTTCACCAGCAACGATTTCTCGCGATCACGCATCTACGAAGGCGGCGCGGAAAACGACTATGTCCAGTCGGCCCGCGAGGAGGGCGTTTCCATCGTCCAGTCCTTCCAGGTGTCGATGCAACGCAAGGGCGGCCACCTCTACGCGGTCGTGTCGGATGTGTGCGGGTTCGCGAACACCAACGGCGGCACCGTCTACATCGGCTTGGATGCCGACCCGAAATCCGACATCAAGGGCGTTGGTAACGCCAGCAAGGGCGTTGAGGAACTTCAGGAGGCAATTAGCCGCATGATCTCACCGGAACTCAGCGCCGAGATCGACACACTGGAAACAGGCGACAAGACAATCATCCGTGTACAAGTGGCGAAGGGGGAAAACCCACCCTACGCCATTGACGACTACAAAATCTACGTGCGCGACGACAACGAAACAACGTTGGCCGTCCGCGATGAGATTGTGAGCCTCGTCATACGTGGGGCGAAAATGACCCCAAATATGCCGCCCGCCGCGACGGACACACAGGCCGCCCCCGTTGTCGAAACGGTGGAGGAAACACCCGCCACGCCCGCGACAGAAGAACCAGAACCAACGACACCTGAACTCAAGGCCAAGTCTGATAACGAGTCACGGGGCGGGGGCCGTCGCCAGGGGCGCGGCCAACGTCGTCCCCAACGCGAGCCAGAGGTGGCCGCCCAGGAACAAGTCCCCTCGGATTCTGACGAGCGCCCCGTAACCGAGAACCACGCCGCGCCGCCAGCCCCAACCGGGCCAATGGTCAAGACAGGGGCCTTGCCCTACGCCAATCACGACATGGAGAACGTGCCGCGTGCGGGTGTCGAGATTGTCGGGACGGAGAGCCGCAACGGGACAACCTACCACGTCATGCGCGACCTACGTAATGGTAACATTGTCCACAACGTCACGCGGGAGTCCGCCCGGCGGCTGTGGCACTATGCCATCAAGCAGCGCGAAACCAACCCGGTAGACCCCATCCAGGTCCATTGGTCGGATGAAGGCGACATCGGCCTGTGGCGTAGCTATCGCCGGGGCAACGATGTGCGCTACGACCTGGTGAAGCGCGTCAACGATGCCCAAGTGCGGGTGTTCTACGGCGTCAGCGAGGCAGGCATGGATGGGCGCTGGCTGCAATTCCTGGAGCCAGACGAGAAGTAACACCTGCACCTGCTGTCGGGAGGCTTACCTATCCCTCCCGACAACCCACACCCTACCGCACAATATCCTGCGTGCCCTGCCCAACGAGGGCATCCACCTCCGGCTTGACCACCAGCGGCATATCCCCCGGCAAGCTATATTTCAACGCCGCCAACGCCGCCCCATAACGCAGGATCATCGGCATATCCATACCACTCAAATAGCCATACAGCGCCCCCGCCGCAAACGCATCTCCCCCACCCACCCGGCAGACCGTCGCCGTGGGGAATATGCCCTGTTCAAAGACCGCCCCTGCCGGTGTAATAACGACCGCCCCCGCGCTGCCGCGTGTCATAAACAGCGTCGCCTGCGGGAACATCGCGTGTAAGTCCGTAATTTGATCGGTCCCATAGGCCAACTGTGCATCTCGCACGGGGATAAATATAAGCGTGGCAGCTTCCATCACGGGCTGGCAGCGTTGGCGAGCCGTATCGTGACCCCACAGTTTGGCCCGGTAGTTGAAGTCAAAGCTCACAGGGACGCCGTGCTGTTCGCAGGCCCCCAGCAACGCATCAACAGTCTGTGCAGCGGACGCACTCAGCGCCATCGTGATGCCCGTTGTGTGAAAAAGACGCGGCCTCGTCGCAAACAAAGCGGCTAGGTCGAGGTCGTCCGGCGTCATCTTGCTCATAGCACTATGCGCCCGGTCATACGTCACCTCGCTGGGACGTGCGCCGACCCCTTCCTCCATGTAGTACGTGCCAAGTCGGTCCGCCTGTGTCCAGGCAATATGCGAAACATCCACCCCCTGTATCAATAGCGTCCGCTCAACATAACGCGCCATCACCTGCTCTGGCAGGCGCGATACCCACCGCACGTTTAACCCCATCCGTGCCAGGCCAACCGCCGTGTTCAATTCGCTCCCCCCAACATGCCACTCGGTAATCGGCGACTGTTCAAATCGTTTGTAACCTGGTGGGGTAAAGCGCAACAGGGCCTCGCCCAGCGTGAGCACGTCAGTCATGGTTCGCACCGCCCCGATGATCTTGAATCCAGGTCAACAACTGGCGGCACGTCTGCGCGGTATCTTCCACCTTAGCCAGCGCCGAACCAATCCCGACGCAACATGCCCCCGCGACAAACCACGGGCGAATGCTCTCCACAGTTGCGTCAATACCACCCGTCGGCATCACAGATGTCCACGGCATCGGCGCTTGAATCGCCTTGATGAAGCCGGGGCCGTAGTGGTCCGCCGGGAACAGTTTGACGATTTCCACGCCACAACGGTGCGCCGCCTGCACCTCCGTCACAGACCCACACCCCGGCATATAGGCCACCTTGCGTAGATTACATAGTTCTGCCATAGCAAGGTCAAAAACCGGGCTAACAACGAAGTCCGCGCCGTTAGCCAGATAGAGGGCTGCCGTCGGCGCGTCCACCATGGAGCCAATCCCCAGGGTGATGTCCGGGAACCGCTGCCGGAGCATCTGGAATACGGCCAACGCCTGCGGGCCGCGATGTGTGAACTCAAACGCCCGCACGCCCCCGTCCAAACAGGCCTGCACATACGCCTGGGCGTGTTCACCGTCTGCTGTGAAAAACACGGGGATCAAACCACTCTCTATCAACGTGTTATAAATATCGCGTCTCGGTTTACTCACAGTGTTACGAACCTTTGCTTGAAACGTAGGCATGTTTAGCGTTGATCGCTCGCCCAAAATATAACATATCGCCACAACGGACAGCCACCCAACCCACCGCCGCCAGCCGCGCCCAGGTTGGCATTGCGTCCTAAACGTGCGCCCATCTCAAGAAACGCTATAATAGGCTTATCCTTTTTGTGGACTTTGGAAACAATATCAGGATTTACAAACTATGAACATCCAGGGACCCAAACGGAACAACAACCGTGTCCGCGAGCGCCAGATGGCCCGCAAGCGCCGCCATGAAGAACGTGTCCAACAACGGAAAGCCACCACAAAACCCAAGCGGTCCAACGGCAGCAACAACCCGCGCTGGCAGTTGATGCTACAAGACGCCCAGTTCTACCTGCGCCAGAGCCGCTGGCTCGTGCGCGGTGGGCTGACAGTCGGCGCGGTGATTCTAGTGTTGTTCTTCCTCACGACAGTTTTCTCCGGCAACATCTACCGCAACGTCACCGTGATGGACGTGAACATCGGCGGGATGAGCACCCCAGAGGCCACCGCCCGCCTGCGCGATGCCTGGAACAACGAGATACAAATTGACGTGGTCGCCGAGGGCGAAGTCGTGGACCAGTTGGCACCGTCCGCGCTCGGCCTCCAACTGGACGCCGCCGCCACCGTTGCCCTCGCCAAAGACCTGAGCTTTCGCTTTGGCCTCGTCCAAACGCCCGTGCAACCTGTCATCACGCTGACAGACAGTGGTTATCTCACCACCCAGGACTACCTGCTCAATATGTCCGAGACGGTCAACGAAGCACCGTTTAACCCCGGTTTCGCCTGGCAGGGGGACACACTCGTCACCGTGCCAGCCCGCCCCGGACGCCTACTGGACATCGCCCCAACCCTGGCCTCCCTGGTGGAAACACCGGAAGTTATCGTGGAACTGCGGCAGTTCATCGTGTTTACTGTCCCGGTCCAGCCGGATGCCCAGGACGCCGCCCCCTACCTGGACGCCGTCCGTGAGTACGCCTCGCAGCCGTTCACGCTGGCGGGCTATGACCCCTTCCGCGACGAGCTGATACGCTGGTCCACCGACCGCGACACCCTCACCTCATGGATTGCGGTGACAAGTTCGGGGTTGTCCCTGCGCGAGACGGTTTTCGCGCCATTCATCCAAGCGCAGACGCGCTCCCTTAATGAACAGGACGGCAACGACAATCGCTTCCTAAATACAGAAGAAACCATCGACCGTGTACGTGATGCGATTGCTACCCGCCAGAGCACCGTTGACCTGCGGATTCGCTACCGTCCACACCAGTACGTGATCGAACCAGGCGACACCGCCTCCAAAATCGCCCGGAAGACGGGGATTCCGCTGTATCTCGTGCAGCAGCACAACGCCGGGCGTGATCTCGACTTCCTCTCCATCGGCGACACGCTCAACATGCCCACCCGCGATGTCACCATGCCCAACGAACCTATCCCCGGCAAGCGCATCGTCGTGAACCTGGAAACACAGGAACTATGGGCCTTCGAGAACGAACAGGTGGTGTTCAACTGGGATATTTCCTCCGGGCGCTCCAACGCCCCCACCTCCCCTGGTATCTACCAGATCCTAAACCACGACGAAACCGCCAGTGGGTCCAGCTTTACCCTGTGCGACGACATCGGCTGTGGGCAGTGGGAGATGTACTGGTTCATGGGCATCTATGAGGTCGTGCCGGGGCTGGTAAACGGCTTTCATGGGGCGGTGCTGCTGCCGAATGGGGCCTTTCTCAACGGGGGGGCAGTTGGCTTCCCGTCCACCTTCGGCTGTGTGATGTCGCCCAACGACCTCGCAAAAGCCCTCTACGAGTGGGCCGAGGTCGGCACCGTCGTGGAAATTGTCTCGAGCGAGTTCGAACCCGTCAGCGCGTTGGCCCAACAGACCCAAAACCTGTAACTCGCCAAACCTTAACGCGTGCTCTGGTTAGGTATCGCGTATAATGAAAAAACAAACGAACCCCACCCGAGTACGGTGGGGTTCTGTGTACCCACCCACCACCACGAAAGGACACATCTTTGAAAGGTTGGATTCTCTACCGGGAGTCATTGACAGAACTCAAGCCCGAAAGCTACGAGATGCACCGCTTTTTGGCGGCTGCCGCCAAACGCGGCATTGAGTTGGACATTCTTCGCCCCAACCAGTTAGACCTCATCGTCACCCGCGATGACCGCAAGAGTATTCGGTTGGACGGCAAGATCGTTGCCCTGCCAGATTTCGTGATCCCCCGCCTGGGGGCCGCTGCGACCTACTTCGCCCTGGCGACCATTCGCCACCTAGAACGGCTCGGCGTGACGATCATCAACACGGCCAACGCCATTGAAGCGGTCAAGGACAAGCTGTTCACCCAGCAAATTCTCGCCGCCAGCAACCTCCCCGTCCCTAAGACAATGCTCGCAAAATTCCCACTGGAAGAGGAACTCGTCGTAAAGCAGTTAGGCTTTCCCGTTGTCATCAAGACGCTCTCCGGCGCTAAGGGCAGCGGCGTCTATCTCGCTGAGGACGCCGGAAAGTTCGCGGACCTGATGACACTCTTGGAGTCCACCAACGCTAACCTGAACATTATCTTCCAGGAGTTCATCGCCGCCAGCCACGGCCACGACCTGCGCGTCCTGGTCATCGGTGGGCGCATCGTCGCCTGCATGGAGCGCGTCGCTACCGACGACAGCTTCAAGGCCAACATCTCACGCGGCGGCGAGGCCCGCGCCTTCGCCCTCACCCCACAGATCGAGATGCTCGCAATCGAGGCCACAAGGCGGGTCGGCCTGGATATTGCCGGGGTAGACCTGCTGTTCGACACCGACCACTTCAAGGTGTGCGAGATCAACTCGTCCCCCGGCTTCAAGGGGATTGAGAGCGCCTACCCGAACGCCGACATCGCCGACGACATCCTGCAATACGTCGAGATGCGCCTGGGGGTTATCCCCCGTGCCATACCGCAGCCCGTCACCGAACCAGAAGCCGCCGACTAAGCGTTGGGAACCCGTCAAGTGATTCTCTGTTACACTGATTCTGATTGGATGGAATCGGAGAGTCAGTGATGCGACGGTGGATTCTGATGGGGGGGTTGGCCCTCGTGATCGTAGGATTTACGGGGACGGGGGGTTATGCCTACGTCTTACGCGGACTCCCACCAATTAGCGCAGTGGACGCGGGGTTGGCGCTCCCCTCCACCCGCATCTTTGACCGGGATGGCCGCCTGCTCTATGAGATCGTGCCAGACGGCACCGGGCGTAACACCGTCATCCCACTGGATGCCATCTCACCCCACTGCGTAAACGCGCTGGTCGCCACCGAGGACGCCACCTACTACCAGCATCCCGGCGTGTCGTTCCGGGGGATTACGCGGGCGGTTTGGCTCAACCTGCGCGGCCAGGAGGTTGTCGCCGGGGGCAGCACCATCACCCAACAAGTCGCCCGCAACCTACTGCTGGACCCGCACGCCCGCGCCGAGCGCACCCTGCGCCGTAAACTGCGTGAGGTCGTGCTGGCACTACGGCTACAACGCGCCTACACCAAAGACGAGGTGCTGGCGCTGTGGCTCAACCAGACGGACTTCGGCAACCTCGCCTTCGGAGTGGATGCCGCTGCCCGTGCCTACTTCGGCCAGAGCGCCGGCACCCTCTCGCTGGCGGAGTGTGCGCTGCTCATCGGGATTCCACAGTCCCCACCCACCTATGATCCACTCACCAACTTCGAGAACGCCACCGAGCGCCAATCCACCGTCCTCCGCCTGATGACCGAACAGGGCATGATTACCGAGGGTCAGGCAGACATCGCCGCCGCCGAGCCGCTCCAGTTTGCCGCCTCCCCCTACCCCATCAGCGCCCCCCATGCCGTGTTGGAAGTCTGGCGACAGCTTGAGGCCCGTTACCCGGCTGAACTCTACGGGCAGGGCTTAGACGTGACCACTACGCTGGACCTCGACCTACACAACACGGCCCTGGAAGTCGTCCGGGGGCAGTTGGCGTTGCTCAACGACACCGAAACGGGCAACCAGATACCCGTAGCGGCGCATAACGCCGCCGTTGTCGTGCTAGACCCGCACACGGGCGAAGTCCTCACCATGCTCGGTAGCCCGGACTACTTCGACGACAGCGTATCCGGCGCGATGAACCTCGCATTGGTCCCACGCCAGCCGGGGAGCACGCTCAAGCCCTTCACCTACGCCCTGGCGATGGACCCGGCCCGTTCCTCCCCTTGGACCGCCACCCAGATGATCGTGGATGTGCGGACGCCCTTTGTCACCCGCCGCTTAGAAAGCTACGTCCCCGCCAACTTCGACCTGCAAGAACACGGTCCCGTCACACTGCGCGAGGCGCTGGCCTCGTCGTATAACATCCCTGTCGTCATCGCGCTGGAACACATCGGCGTGACGCCCTTCATCCAGTTCATGACCGACCTTGGCATCACCCAACTGTCACAGAACACAGATGTCGATCTCTCTGTAGCGTTAGGGGGTGGCGAAGTCCGCCTCTACAACCTGGCAGCGGCCTATGGCGCACTCGCCAACGGCGGAATGCGTGTCCATCCCACGCTCATTCGTGAGGTGCGGACGGCGGGCGGTGATCTGCTCCACACACACCAACCACAAACGGGCAAGCGCGTGCTAGACGAACGTGTCGCCTTCCTCATCACGGACATTCTCCGCGACGACGGCGCACGGCGTCCGGCCTTCGGCGTGAACAGTGTGCTAAACATCGGGCGGCCCGCCGCCGCCAAGACCGGGACAACAACCGACTTCCGCGACAACTGGGTCGTGGGCTACACGCCGGAACTCGTCGTGGGCGTGTGGGTCGGTAATGCGGACTACACACCGATGACCCTCGCAACAGGCATCACCGGGGCAGGACCGATCTGGCATCAGGTGACACGCGCCGCCCTCAAAAACACCCCACAACGGCCCTTCGCCGTGCCAAACGGCCTCACGCAGCTTGAGGTCTGTGTGCCGTCGGGGATGCTACCCACGCCGGACTGCCCACAGACACGGGCCGAGTGGTTTATCACCGGGACCGAACCGACCACGCCGGACACACTCTATCAATCCTTCACGGTGGACACCCGCACGGGAACCCTCGCGGACGACACCACCCCACCAGACCAGCGCACCGACACCGTCTACATGGTGTTGCCGCCGGAGGCGCAAGACTGGGGCATTCGCAACGGGATTCCCGTCCCACCGGGGATGGGCAACACAGCGGAACCACCCACCACCACCTACCGCGTGCGCTCCCCAGACGCCTACACGCTCTACGAGATCAGCCCGGTCCTTCCTGAGGACACACAACAAATTCGGCTATTGGCCGCCGTCCCCAACGACACCATAGCGGTGCATTACCACATGAACGGGGAACCTGTCGCCGTCGTGACCGAAGCGCCCTATGAGGCGTGGTGGACGCTCGAGGTCGGCGAATTCACACTGGAAACGGAGGTGGTTCGCGCCAACGGCTCACGGCTCCAACTAGACCCCGTGCCATTTACTGTGCAACTGCCACCAGAGCGTGTCAGCTTCGACGACTAGACAACAAAACAGGCCAGGCGAGCGTGGCCTGGCCTGTGGTCGCTGCTGTGACGACATATGAATGGGCTATGCCAGCTTACGCTTGCCACTCCCCTGCCACTGCGCGTCACCAAACGCTAGCATCGGCAGGAAGATAAAGCCGAGGAGCAACATCCCCACAGCAAAACCTGTCCCTTTGCCAAAGCCCTCCGCCACGTCCTTCCAGACGAGGAACAGCACCACCAAGTTGGCGAACGGGACGAAGAACAACAGCACCCACCACACCGGGCGGCCCACCAACTGCAACAACACCACATAGTTGTAGATCGGGATAATGGCCTTCCAGCCGTCCTCACCCATCTTCACGAAGATCTGCCACAGGCTCGCGATGACCAAAACCGCAATCGCGAGGTTGAGAATCTGTCCCATCAACGCCGCCACGATGCCGCCGCTGTCGTTCTGCTGTGCCAGAATCACAAAGTCAAAGATGCTCATTTCTCGTCTCCCATTGCTTAAATTAAACGCGATATAATCTCATCCTTTAGACTTTAACCCCGCTTGCAAATACTTGCGTCGAAAATGCTGTTAAAATTCTGCTAAAGTGCGTAAAAATCCGCTGGGAGGGACGCTTGCACACACGCATGGCGATGCTATGGGTCATCACAGTGGCGGCGCTGGCCGCTTTATCCCCTCCCGGCGGACGGCTGGCGCTACTCAGCCTCGCCGCCGTAATCATCGCGGCTACGCTCGTCGGCTGGCGCTGGGGCAGCCGCTGGCGCGTCCCAGCCTGGGCAGAAATCACGTTCCTGACAGGGGTCGTCTTGGTCGCGTCGTCTATTCTGCGGATTACGGGCACCGACTGGCAAATCGGCGGACGTGAAATCGCCTACCTCACCAACAGCGGTGTGATCGCCGGGGATATGTTACAACACTTTGGTGGGGTCCCCCTGTGGAACCCGCTCATCGGCATGGGCGAGCCGTTGGTGGAAAATCCCTTTTCCTTTGTGTTCAACCCGCTCATGAGCGGGCCGTTCTTGCTGCTAGACCGCGTTACAGCGGTGAAAGTCGCGCTGTCGCTGCATGTGATGTTGGTCAGTTGGGGCGGCTATGCCTGGGGCCACGCGCTCCGCCTCGCTGCGGTCGGACGGCTGACGCTGGGCGTGTTGCTCGGTGGTTTCGGCAGTATGGCGGGCCTCTTGGCGGAGGGCTTCTTTCAGATGACGAGCACCCTCGCCTATGTGCCGTGGATCTTTGCCGGGCTGTACGGCGTGTTGGGGTCCACCGGGCAGGCGCGGCGGCGGTGGGGCGGCGTGCTGGCCGTCGCCACCGTGCTGATGCTGCTCGCAGGGACGTTCTGGTACGTGCTGCCAACCGCAATAAGTGCGGCGCTCGTCGTCCT
>CAYWZS010000080.1:0-18783 GCA_964462905.1 uncultured Anaerolineaceae bacterium | reverse complement strand
ATTTTAGAACCGAAGGGCAAACGCCCCGCAGCCGGTTGGCCGATTATGTTGGGGGTACATGGGTCGGGTGATAATGGGATGCACATTATAAACCAGTTTGGACACCGGGCACGACGTGAGGGGGTTATATTGGTGGCACCGACGTTTGCGCCAATCTCTCCGGGTTCCCGGGAATACAGTGCATCCCAGATCACGCGGGAGGTGGGGGAGATCATGTCGTATTTAGATGGTGTCTATGGTGGCTTTCACCCGGATGCACGCGTTATGTTTGGGTTTTCTATGGGATGCACGGCAACCTACGGTGTGACGATACGCCGTCCAGCCCTGTTCCGTGCTGGAGGATTATTTGGGTGCCAAGCAATTGACGAGGCTGAGGGAATGCCGCCGCCTGATACGACGATTCGCTACACGGTTATCACGGGCAGTCTTGACGAGCGAGTAGAAGCTGCACAACAGTTTGTCGCACGGATGGACCAACGGGGAACTCCCGTTTTCTATGCTGATATTGAAGTCGGCGTGGACCATACGGTGAGTCGGCACATGGTCAACCGCCTTTTTGTGATGGTCAACCGCCTGCGCTAGGAGGTGCTTGCCGGATTTCCGATGCTTTGCTAAACTTAGGATGCTGTGATGGCAGGCATGTATCGTCTGCGACAAATATATCCCCTCTAAACCAACCTGCGGTAAATGCCACAGGTTAGGTTAGTTGTGTTTCCCTACTTGACACAAAACAACACAAACCTCTATACTATCATTTCACATGATTGCGACTGGTCCCAAATCGATTGCAACATTCTGTGAAGGCGTGTAAGCGGCTGCTGTTGTTTTGACTAATTCCCCTCAACAACCCATCACACCCCCACGAATGAGACCAACGGCGGTGTGAGCAGCTATGAGACCGCCCCTTGTCTCGTCCCAACCGTAGCGAATGAGGAGCGTTATCCTGGTGCAAACCTCAAAGCGTATAAAGAACTACGCCCGTACACAAGATGCCCAACCACTCCCGTCTCTGATTGATGTCCAGTTAGATTCCTACCAGTGGTTCATTGAGCATGGGCTGATTGAACTGTTCGATGAGATCAGCCCCATCGAGAGTTTCAACGGCAATTTGCGACTGTATTTCCCCGGTAGTAGCCAGGAGGCGCAGGAGTTTGGCCTGACGCACTGGTTCGAGGAACCGAAGTACCCAGAAGACCTCTGCCTAGAGCGTGATATGTCCTATGCGGCCCCCCTGTATGTGCGGGTAGCGTTGGTCAACCGTGACCAGGGTGATGAGGTCATCACGGCAGATATTTTCATGGGGGATTTCCCCCTGATGACTGAAAAGGGTACGTTCATCATCAACGGCACCGAGCGTATCGTCGTCAGTCAGTTGATCCGCTCCCCTGGCGTCTACTTTGACTCTGAAGATGACCGCACTACCGGACGGCGTATGGCAAACGCCAAGCTCATCCCCGACCGTGGGGCCTGGATGGAATTTGAAACGCGCAAGAACGACTACCTGACCATCAAATTTAATCGCAAGCGTACCGTCCCCGTTACGGTGTTGCTGCGTGCCCTAGCCGCTGTGGACGATGGCCGTCCGGCGGATTTGTCCCCCATTAAGGAGGGGACAGATGAGGAGATCTTGGCGTTGTATGAGGGCGTGGACACTGATGAGGTTCACACGTATCTCACCAACACGATCAAGCAGGAGCCTGTCTGGGAGCAGCGCAAGGGCGAGACGCTGGCTGAGGCCGCGTTGTTGGAGTTCTACCGTAAGATGCGCCCGGGGGATCCGCCCACGCTGGACAACGCCCGCGATTACCTCATCAGCCAGTTGTTCGACCAGCGCCGCTATGACCTGGAGCGTGTGGGGCGTTACAAGCTCAACAAGCGCCTACAAATTGACGGCATGGTCCCGCTTACGACGCGCACTATCACGAAGGCCGACATCGTGAAGGTTGTCGAGCGCATGATTATGATTAACAACAACATGGTGGACCCGGACGACATCGACCATCTCGGCAATCGCCGCGTCAAGACGGTTGGCGAGTTGATCCAGAACAAGCTACGTGTGGGCTTGCGCCGCATGGAGCGCGTGGTGAAAGAGCGCATGTCCATCAAGGACAACGACAACCTCACCCCGGTATCGCTGGTGAACATCCGCCCGGTGGTGGCGAGTATCCGTGAGTTCTTCGGCAGTTCCCAGCTTTCGCAGTTTATGGAGCAGACGAACCCACTGGCCGAGCTAACGCACAAGCGTACCCTTTCCGCGTTGGGGCCGGGCGGCCTGCGGCGTGAGCGTGCGGGCTTCGATGTGCGTGACGTTCACCACAGTCACTACGGGCGCATCTGCCCGATTGAGACGCCAGAAGGCCCGAACATTGGCCTGATTGGCCGCCTGGCAAGTTACGGGCGCGTTAACGAGTATGGCTTTATCGAGACACCGTACCGTAAGGTGATTCACGAGTTGGCGATGAACCACCCGGATGTTCCCGGTAACAATCTGGGATATGCACTGGTGACGCAGGTTGGCGCGGAGGCCGTCACGGAAGATGATCTGTACTCTTTCAGCAACCTCACAGCACGGTTTGCGGCAGTTGCTGAGGGCTACGCCTTCGCCGGCGCAGCAGCCCCAGTCCCAACCGAAGTAATTGAGGCGGCAGTGGCCGACGGTGTAACGCACTACGCCGCAGGCGACAAGTTCACAGACAACCTTGCCGCCGAGCTACGGGTGCTGGGGGTGCAGGCGGTGCTGGCTGGCAAGAGCGCCAAGGATCGTGTGCCGCTGCCCCTGTTTAACCCGGACCTCGCAGACACCGTGTTGGCGTCGGCGCAGGGTAGCGCAGAGGCGGATACCCCTGTCACGGTGACGGTGCTCAACGCGCTGTTAGCCGACGGTAAGGACAGAGTCGCCGTGCGGACAGCAGACGGCGAGGAGAACACTCTCACCATCGTGAACAAGGTCGGTAAGGGCTTAGCCCTGGTTGCGGACCTGTACGTGGTCCCTGTTGGCACGACTATCACGGATACCATATTGACGTTCATTCGTCGGGCAGGTTTCCTCGAATTGCCGTTGCAGGTGCCGGACACAGGTGAGCGTCACGTCGCACCGTCCTACGACCCGAACTTGTTGGGCCGTATGCTGGGCGATGACATCGAAGATGATGACGACGAGATGGTCTTCGAGGAGAAGGCGGTCATTGACGAGCCGATGATTGTGAAGTTGCGTGATATGGGGCTGTATGAAGTACCCGTGCGGCCCTTCGTGTCGATGGACAGCCGCTACATGTCCGCTGATGAGGAAGATCACTTCGTCGTCGCGCAGGCCAACGCGGTGTTCGACGAGTACCGCCAGTTTGTGGAGGATCGTGTGTCTTCCCGCTACAACCAGAAGTTCACGATCAACGCGATTGGGCGGATCGACTATGTTGAGGTGGCCCCACGTCAGATTGTGGGCATCAGCGCGGCGTTGATTCCGTTCCTGGAGCATGATGACGCCAACCGTGCGCTGATGGGGTCCAACATGCAGCGCCAGGCGGTGCCGCTGCTCCGTCCAGATCGTCCAATCGTCAGTACGGGTATGGAGCGCCAAGCCGCCTACGACAGTGGGCAGGTGATTGTCACCGAACACACGGGCGAGGTTGTCAGTGTACAAGGCGATAAAATCATCATTCGCACGGAAGACGGCGAGGACAAGATCTACCGTCTGCGGAAGTACGACCGTTCTAACCAGTCCACCTGTGTGGACCAGAAGCCCATTGTCAACCGTGGCGACTGGGTGACAGTCGGGGATGTGATCGTTGATAGCTCTTCGACCGAGATGGGCGCGTTGGCGCTCGGCCAGGATGTGCTGACCGCATTTATCTCCTGGGAGGGAGGTAACTACGAGGACGCGTTGCTTATCAGCGAGCAGTTGTTGCGCGACGACAAGTTCACCTCCATCCACATTGAGAAACATGAGGTCGAGGCGCGTGACACCAAGCTTGGCCCGGAGGAAATCACCTACGACATTCCGAATGTCGGTGAGGATGCGCTGAAAGACCTCGACGAGCGCGGTGTCGTCCGTGTTGGGGCGGAAGTCGGCCCGAACGATATTTTGGTCGGGAAGATTACGCCGAAGGGCGAGAAAGAACTGTCGCCGGAGGAGAAACTGCTGCGTGCGATCTTCGGTGAGCAGGCGCGTGAGGTGAAGGATACCTCGTTGCGGATGCCGCACGGCGACCAGGGGAAGGTCGTGGACGTGAAGGAGTTCACCCGCGACGAACACCGTGACTTGCCAGCCGGTGTCGAGCGCATGGTGCGTGTCAGCGTGGCGCAGCGCCGGAAGCTCAACGTGGGCGACAAGATGGCAGGCCGCCACGGGAACAAGGGTGTGATCTCCAAGGTGGTGCCATTAGAGGACATGCCGTTCCTTGAGGACGGGCGTCCAGTGGAAATCATCCTGAACCCGCTGGGTGTGCCGGGTCGTATGAACATCGGGCAGGTGTTGGAGATTCACCTCGGCTGGGCGGCAGATCGCCTCGGCTTCCGGGCGGTGACGCCTGTCTTTGACGGCGCGAAGGAGTGGGAAATTCAGTCCGAGTTGGGCCGTGCGTGGTTGATTGACCACGCCTGGGCAGAGATTACGGAACGCGCCTGGGCCTGGCTCAAGCAGTACGATTACGATCCGATTGAGGTCGAGGACGATGAGGAAGTGCGCCGTCTGTACTGTTACGAGTGGCTGAAGGATAGCAAGCTCTATAACCTGGACGAAATCATGCAGAATCGTGTCGCGATGCGCCGCGCTGTCTTGGCGGAGTGGTTGCGGGAGAAGGGCTATAACCCGGAGGACCTGCTGGTGTTCGACACCGAGGCGGTCACGGTCGAGGAGCGCACACGCCGCGACGAGAACGCCTTTGATGTGTCCTTGCGTGAGTGGGCGGCCCTCGTCTACCCGGAATATGAGATTCCGCAGGGGTTGGAGCGTAAGGAATTGGAAGAACACATTACACGGATCATGTTCGAGACGCGTGAGCCTGCGCCAGTCCACGGTAAGATGAAGCTCTACGACGGTAAGACGGGTGAGGTATTCGACCGGGCCGTAACCGTTGGGATTATGCACATACTCAAACTGGCACACCTTGTTGAAGATAAGGTCCACGCTCGCTCAACCGGGCCGTACAGCCTCGTTACGCAGCAGCCGCTAGGTGGTAAGGCACAGTTCGGCGGCCAGCGTTTCGGTGAGATGGAGGTGTGGGCGCTGGAAGCCTACGGCGCAGCTTACATCCTCCAGGAAATGCTCACGGTGAAGTCGGACGATGTGCAGGGGCGCGTCAAGACCTACGAGGCGATTGTGAAGGGTGAACCCATCGAAGACCCGGGTATACCCACCAGTTTCCGTGTGCTCGTGAAGGAACTTCAAAGCCTTGGCTTGGCGGTGGAGGCCATTACCACCGACGGCTCAATCATCAAGTTTGGCAAGGACGAAGAAGAGGTCAAGCCGAAGCAGCACGCACCCAAGAACAACGGCCTACTGAGCATAAGTTCGCAGCCGCCGACAGGCGACTAACGAACCAGGGTAGGGTTCTAGCCACAGCACAAAGCACACAGCGCCGGGAAACATTTCTTGGCGCTGTTTTGTTAAAAACGTAAAGATTATGCTGAGATGCTTGATTTAAGATCAGATTATGAGTATATTAAATGCAGTGGACATCACTTAATCACACAGCATGTCGTCTCCTTTGGTTAGGTGTAGTAAAGTCTTCATGTGAGTAGCCTCCGCGAGAGCCGCCCAACCGGGCGGCTCTTGTGGTTTAAACGCTATTTACCAGGGGAAAGTGGGGCAGGTGTCCGGCGAACCTCAACCGAGAGTGTGCCGGGGCTATAGCGCAGGGTAGCGTCTGGCGTGAGGGCGTTGTAGAAGAACGTGTCACTTGCCAAGACAAGATAGCGCCCATCGGCGGGAATTTCTAGGCTGTACACGGCAGCATCTACCGTGAATGTCCGGCTGGTATCGTCGTCGTCGTCAAAGGCAAGGCGTGCGCCGTCTGGACCAAACACATGCAATACCGGGTCAATCCCCGCAATTCGCCGTGCGATGATGTCCACCACATCACCCCGAATGGCGTCGAAAGTGAAATACGCTACCGGGCGCATGGCGGTGCTTTCGACCTCGATAGGCTCACCGAATGTCAGCGCGGTTGCCTCCAACGGAGGCGGGGCCTCGCCCTCATCCGTGAATCCACTGGCAGTCAGCGTATAGGTTAGGGGGGCTGGTGGGGCAAACTTCAGGAACTCGTCAAGGCTCTCGAAAGTGGTCGCCAGCAACAAATAGCCCCCAGTTATAGGAATTTCAACGTCTACCAGTGCCGCGTTCAGCGTATTGGCATCGCGGTCGTCATTGACGGCGATTACCGTCCCCGTTGCATCAAGCAGGATCAAAAATGCGTCTAGGGTGTCGTCGGTCGCCGTCATCTCTACCGAGAAAAAATCCCCCTTACGGGCGTTGAAGCTGTAAAGTTGGGCGCTTACATCTCCGTTGAAGGTGCCTGTAATCGTCTCGTCTGCTGTTAGGCGTGGGCGTTGGTTGGGCTGTGCCAGCAGATGCCAGGCCGTAAGCAAAACAAACCAGAGCAAGAATAGTGGGCGCATGGACACAATGTTTCCTTCGGGTGCATTTGTTACGCTGTATCATAGCATTAGTTTGGCGGGGGCGCGTCGTTATATTTGCGTTGTCGGCGCGTTCCACAGTACCATTGCGGTACTTGCCTAACCCCGGACTCGCAAATGACATGACCCAAAACGAACCACCATCCTCACAGATCCCCCCGGATGCCTACACAGCGGTTGTGCCTTCATCTGCGCCACGACGACGATCACTGCCCGGTCATGTGGTGCGCTGGGGTTTGGTGGTTGTCTATCTGTTGGGATTCAGCCTGCTGTACTTGATTCTGTCGCCGTGGGTGGCAGGTCTTGTTGGCGTGGGTGCCACAGCGTTGACCTTCCACAGCGTCTATCAACGGCTGTTGTTGCAGTGGGTTGCACGTCCGTCGAACCGGCACCTGCCGACGCGGGTGATGGTGAACCAGGGGGAACGCCTGGAGCGGCGTGGTGCGTTGTCTGGCCGGGTGATCGGGGGGTATAAGCTCGAGCATCTCGTGGGGCGTGGTGGCATGAGTGAGGTTTATACGACACAGTCTGGTGGTTTGTTGCTGGCGGTAAAGATTATCGACACGACGATTTCCAGCCAGTACTTGCTCCGTTTTGAGCGTGAAGTGGCGATGCTGAAAAACGCCAAGCATCCGAACGTGGTGCAGGTGTTTGACGATGGCGTGGACGATGATTACACCTATATGGTGATGGAGTATATTGACGGGCTAAACCTGAAGGATTACATCGAGAAGGACGCTCCCTTACCCATCAAAGACGTGATCGACATTGTGGCGGGAATTGCGTCAGCAGCAGATCACATCCACACCGTTGGGATTATCCACCGCGACTTCAAGCCAGACAACATCATGCTCTACTGGGACCACAACCGACGGTGTGTGCCGATGTTATTGGACTTCGGTGTTGCGAAGCAGTCCTCCATGACGGTGATTACGCTGGAGGGGACAGTGGGGACGATTGAGTATATGTCTCCAGAGCAGATTCTTGATGCGCCGCTTGTGCAGCCCAGCAGCGATGTTTACTCGATTGGGGTGATGGTCTACGAGATGTTGACCGGGGAACTACCCTATGACGGCAGTGTGGCGTCGGTGGTGTTTGGGCATCTTCACGGGGACCTGCAAGACCCGCGCCAGGTCAACAGGAACTTACCAGAACCCATGGCACAGGCTGTTGTGAAGGCGATGGCGAAGGAACCCGAGAGTCGTTTTCCGAACCTCGCGGCTTTCTCCGACGCGCTGACAGCGGGGGCCGCTAGCCTAGAAATGCCTGGATCCGGCGGTTAACGAAGCCGGGGTCCGTCGCGTTGAGGCCGTGCCCAGCGTTATCTAGTATCTCGCCACCTGCAAACCCAGGCATGTGCCGCGCACGTTTCATCAGCCGATGCGCTCGGAACATCTCGTCATGTTCGCCAATGAGAATGTTCGTGGGGGTATGGATGCGCCCTAGCTCGCGCTCGGAGAGGATCGGCACGGGGGGCACGCGCTTAGCGCGGTGATGCTTGGCGACGAGATAAATCAACTCGCGTACGTCGCGGTCCCCGTAGTTCACCAGTTTTGCGAGCAAGTTGGGAATGGCAAAGCGCGTTTGCCAGAGGGTATGCGGCAGGCTAAAGGCAGCCTGCGTCAGTAGCGAGGTGTTGAGTGTAATGAACCCCGCTGGGGCAACCAACACCATGCGCTCAACCCTGCTAGGATGGTGAAGCGCGGTGGTCAACGCGATCCAACCGCCCAGCGACATTCCCACCAGGTTGACCCGTTCTAAAGCCAACGTTGTGATAACATCCTGTAGCCAGTCCGCATAGCTACTGTCTAGCATAGACGGGCGCTTGCTGGCGCTGCGGCCTGCGTCCCCGATGACATCTACGGCATACACCAGAAAGTGCTGCGCGAGTGCCTCGATATTGGGCCGCCAAACGGCTGACGGGTTTGCTAACCCATGCACCAGCAGCAACGGGGGGTTTTGGGCGGCTCCGGCAACGGTCAGGTGCGTCTGGCCGAAGCGTGTCGGGACGAAAAAGGTCTCTATTGGTGTGGTGTAGGTGCGCAGCATGTGGGCGTAGTGGCGTTGTACAGCCCGAAAGCCATCTGGATTGTGGTACAGGTGAGCGGTGTTGGGGGGCGTAAATGTCATTGTCGAAAAAACCTTATTTGAGAAGGAAAGAAGCTACGTCGAAGCAGCTCAGAAGATTAACAAAAATGAGCGCACAGGACTTAATAGGGTAGATGCAAGTCACTGTGACGCGAATTTGTGGGTAAAAATGCTGATTTGTAGCGAGATGCCGGAAGTAGCCCCCCTTTTTCGGGCGGCTACCCGGCGGAGATCTTCGCCTCGGACGCTTGGGCCTCGTGGTGTGGTTGGTTCTCATGCAGTTGCTGGAGCAACGCGCTGAATTCTGCTCGGAAGCGACGCCGACCCAACAAGGCCATCGCTGCTAACAGCGCAATGCCAGCGGCGAACTGCAAGCGGGGGGGTAAGTTACGGAACCGACCCATTAACGACGGCGTCGGTTCGCCTAGCAGTTGGGTGCGGAGGTCGCGCTTGAACTGTGTGGACGGTGCCGAGACAACCAGCGCTCCGTCCATACGGTCCAGTATCACCGTGTAGCTATGGGCGTCCATGATTGAGACACCATGCTGATGGGCCAAAATAGCGGTGTTTGCGGAACCATCCAGCAGTGCATCCGTATAGGCATACAGAAAATTCTCAAGTTTGGGGTCTGTCGGCGTGTTGTTAGGCATTGCTATTTTGCCTTTCGGTCAACAGGGTTATTGTTCAATGGTGAGGTTAAATCGTCGCGTAGTGCGGTCAGGGTGCGATGATAGAGTGACTTGATTGCGCCTTCAGTACGGCCCATAATCTCGCCGATTTCCGCATTCGACAGGCGGTCCACAAATTTCAAGAGGATAAGTTGCTGACGGTCATCTGGGAGCCGGCGAATGGCCGCTAGCATCATCTCGCGGTCCTCAGCTTCCTCGGCGGCGCGTTCTGGCCCGTCCAGGGACGTGAACATGCTGGAGGTAATGTAGTCCTCCAACGGGATGATCTTGCGCCGCCCTTTATCGCGGTGGTGGTTGGCGACGAGGTTGTGGGCAATACGATACAACCACGCTTGGAAGGGCACGCCCCGGTCCTCGTAGCTCTCCACATGCGCCAGCGCCCGGAAGAATACCCGCGAGGTTAAGTCCTCGGCATCGTGCTGGTTGCCGACACGGTAGTACACGTATTTATAGATTTTATCGACATATCGTTCGTAGATTTTGCCGAAGGCCTCCTTGTCGTTCTTGGCGATTTCGATAAGTTCGATATCGCTCAGGTCATCCAGGTTTGGCTTGGCAGGTTGTCGGTTCCAAAAGCGCATAGGCTACAACCATCTCTTCTTTTCTGGTGTCTACTTGCCTACTAGAACACACCGTGCCAATAAGGGTTACGAGAAAGATATAAGCAAATTGTAAAGATTGAGTTCAGGAGTGGTTATTTTTGGAAAGTTTAAGCGTTAACAGATCGCTCTTGCCGAAGCCCGCTGCCATGAAAAAGGCGCGTGCTTGGTCGTTGGCACTGCGGCTATCGACATACAACGTATCTAACCCCAGGCGACGCGCCCGCGTCATCATTGCTGCTAGCAGTGCTGCCCCGACCCCACGCCGCTGGAAGGCGGGGAGCACGGCCATATCGTTGATGTACCCGGCGGCGCTCGTCAAGGAGCGCACCGACGCGAACGACACCATCCCGATGATAATCGGCGGGGTTTGGCGGGCTTCTGCGACGTAGACCTCTAATCCGTCTACATCACGAAAGCGTTGCATCAGGCGGGGCCAGTCCGCACGGGTGAGGGCACGGTTGGCGGGGATCAACTGCAATAACGCGCCGATCTCGTTCATATCGTCGGCGTCCGCCAGCCGAATGACGAAGTCTTTTTCTGTGACAAGATTGGCGTCAACATCGGGATTCGGTGGGGTGTTCTGTCCCTCCAGCCACGCCGCGATCATCTCCCGATGGGTGCGGAAAGGCAGTAGCGGCATATCCTCTGGACGAAACACGCGAGCGTCTAGTGCATCATCGCCTGCGCGTAACTGTCCACCACCGACGGGGCGCATTCGGTAGAAGATCATAATGCCGCTGACGGGTGGTCCCTCTGGGAAGGAGTTCACGGCGGCTAACTCGATGATCTCCACCTTGAGGCCCGTTTCCTCTTCTGCCTCACGGATGGCGGCCTCCTCTGCGCTTTCGTCCGCCTCGACAAAGCCGCTGGGTAGTGTCCACTCATGCTTGTGTGGGGCATTGCGGCGCTGGATGAGCACGACCCCGCCATCCATCTCGATGAGCATTCCCACGCCGGGGACCGGGTTCAGGTAGTGGACGTAGCCGCAGTTGTCGCAGGCGGGGCGCAGGCGTCCGCCGAGTTCGCTGTGGGTGAGGGTGTGGCCGCAGACGGGGCAATAGGTGGGGGCTTTAGACATGGGGGATCCTTGATGGTGGCTTGGATATAACCCTGAGTATACCAAAACAGCCCAGTTCTACGCCGGGCTGTAGCCTCCGATGCCCCGGATGCGCTCCACGGGCAAGTCTGGCGGCATTGCCATCTTACCCCCCGCCTCAATAGGCCCGGCAGCTTGTTTTTCTAACGGCCATCCTAGCATTGGAGGTTGAAGAGGGCAGCAGCACACCTGGAAGTGTGGCAAACACGCTCATTGTGACTTGTTCACGTCTTCCCTCTTGGGTTTAGAAGATTGCCCCGGCAGAAATAAGCATCACACTGGTAAGCAACAGCGCGATAGCAATTCGATTACGAATACAAACACCTGACAGTATTAATGCTGCACTCATGGTAGTTAGGTGTACGTAATTATTGTGAGGGAAGTGTCACATGTTTTTGGTGAGAGGCGGTTGTGAGCCGCCTCGCCGGGGGGATTACAGACGCTTGACGTTTGCCAAGGCGTAGGTGTAAGTGTGATCTTCTATGGCGCGTTGTAGCCGATTGTAGAGGCCGTGTAGGTATGTTGTGTCAATCGTCAGCTTGAGCCGCATCGTGTCTTCTGCGACGGTGTCCGCAAGCTCATCAAGTAGCATCTCAGCGTTGCGGATTTGCTGCTCGATCGCGTCTAGGGTCGCCTCATTGGTGACGGCGATGCTGATAACGTTAGATACCACCTGTTTGCGGCGCTCATACTCTGCGGCTAGGCCGGGACGATAAGCACTGTCAATCCAGGTGAGGTTGGTTTCAATGCGTTCTAACTCGCTTTGGAGAAAGCGGGTCGCAATGTTATGAATCAACGTCTACCTCCTTTTGATTATTATCTGTCATGATGAATTTTAAACCATATAACATCATTTTAACATAAAATGCACGGTGAATATTGGTTAACTTGCATAAAATCAGGAAGTTTTTGGATTGTGAATTTCACCAAAATGAGTTTTAGGTGAATGTGAGGTTGCTGGTGAGGCGTACTCTTGGGCCAGCAACCAAGGGGAAAAGCTAGGCAGGGGGCGCGTCTGTCACCTTGCGAGCGACCATGATCTGATTGACGCCCATGCTCAACGGCGTGAACATTGACTGCGTGAGAACCTGCAAAAACGCCGGGAAACCGAACATACCGAACTGTATCGTTTTGGGGATGATCGGGAAATATGGCACATCCCACAGCCCATCCCCAAAGTGACGAATCACTTCAAAGCCGTTGACCTCCGTCCAAGCCCGCCACTGCTCTGGGGGGTGGACGTTAATGTGGGTTTTGTCCTTGCCGATGGCGTCGGTTTCGTGGTCCTTGAAGCGGCGCAGGGCGTAGTTTGGCTGGGGGGTCGCGTAGAGGAACAGACCGCCCGGTTTAAGCAAGGCGTTGACATCCCGGATGGTCTGCGCGGGGTCCGGCAGATGCTCAACAAGGTGTAGTGCCACCACCGCGCTAAATGTGCCATGCTCGAACGCGTGGGCAACCTCGCCCACGTCCATCTGGTGCGCTTCGGCCTTAGGCGCGTTCCTACGGGTTTGCTCGATACTGTAGTCAATCAGATCAATCCCGACGGCTTGAAAGTCATCTTGCAGCAGGCCGAGCAGATGGCCCAGCCCACAGCCCATCTCGAGCAGGCGTCCGCCGTCAGACGGCGCAAACCGCCGCACAATCGCGGCGTAGTAGCGCCGGGCGAACCAATACATGCTGAAGCGGCCCAGGCCACGGTCGGCATAGTTCCACTTCTCGAAGTATTCGCGGGTGTAGTGCTCTGTGGGAGCTTGTGTCATCGGTGGGGTGTCCTCCTAAAGCAAAGGGCGGCACAGGGCCGCCCGTCTGTGTGGTTGGCATGGGGTGGCATAAGAGCCGACCCACCCTATCAGGTGTAATTCTGTAGCTCGACTGGCTCATGCCCCTTGGTCACGTCGTAAAGCTGAAACGCCATGTCTGGGAGCGAGAGCACGCCATAGGTGTGGCTGGTGGCCCGCATCGTGTCCATCGTGTAGAGTGACCCTGGGTTAATCACGCAACCGTTATCGACCGTGATGAACATTGGCACATGGGTATGCCCGGTAATCATCACATCCACGTTGAGCGAACTCAGCATCATGTTGAGGAGCGTGTCCGAGACATGTGCCTCATACAGCCCCCAGATGTTGTTGCCCGGTTTGCCGTGGCACATGTAGATATCCACACCTGCCAATGAAACCTGTACCTCAATCGGTAGACTTTTGAGGTATGCCTTGTTCTCGTTGCGGATATCATAGGCCCACTCGTCATGATTACCACGAACGGTGGGAATGTCGCGCTCGCGTATTTCATCGACAACGGCATTGGGGTTTGGCCCCCGCCCGATGAGGTCGCCAGCACACAAAATCTGGTTTACCTGATGCTCATGGTCCAGCCGATTTAGAGTTGTTTGTAATGCCTGATAGTCTCCATGTATATCTGATATAATCCCTACTCTCATCCTTGAACTTGTCCTGGTATGTACGTAATTGGGCTCATTATATGCGAAACGGGTTTGTCGTTGCTATAGGCTATTCGTTTTTGCTTTTGACTGGCGTTTCAGCCCAAGTACGGCCAGATTTGCCGCCTTGCGGTAGCGCCCGCCCTACCTCAGTGGGTGTGCCGTGGAGCGGTGACGGCAGTCTGTGGTGTTTAGAGGCTGTGAGCCATGACGCGGGTGCCGGGGCGGTGGGGTACACGGCGCTCGTGGCGGGGCCAGGCGATACGTTGTACGCTGTTATGCCGGACCTGGGGCGGCTGGTACGCTTTGATGACACCGATGACGATCTATTGCCGGATACACCCACAACGCTTGCGAACGGCCTCACACGACCCACAGGGGTCACGCGACATGACGGAAATATCTATATCGCTGGACTAAACACAATTTACCGTTATGAGATTGCCACGGAAACCCTAGACGTACTGGTCGCAGATTTTCCTGGTGGCTGGGCGGGTTGGCCCGCTGGTGGGATGGCCGTGATGGAGGATTGGCTTTACGTCGGCGCTGGTGGAGATAGCGCCTGCACAGCGGGGCGGGGGGCCGTGTGGCGCTTTCGATTGGATGGAACAGAGGGCGAGACCTACGCGACCGGGATAGCGGCCCCAATGGGCCTGACGGTTTTTGAGGGCCGTTTGTATGTCACGGATGCGGCCATTGATACGCTGTGGTTGCTCGAGCCTGGGGCAGATTACGGCGCGTGTAGCGGCGTAACTCCACCCGCGTTATCAGTGGCGACATTTGAGGTGGGCGCGACCCCAATTGCGATAGCGGCCTACGATGCTACCCTGTTCCCGGTGCTGACGGGGCGCTTGTTGGTGGCACTCCAGGGAAGCGGCGGCGATGTGCTTGTGAGTGGATATGAGGTCATTGGTGTGGACCCGGCAGGTGCGCCCCCCCACGAAACCGTCTTACCGCGTAACCCGCCGCACCTGGGCCTCAGTGACCAGCGGATGCACATTCAGGGGAGTGGGTTCTATCCTAGTCATGTTTACGGGGTGGCGGTTGATGCGCGTGGCTGGATATACATCAGCGCCGGAAACGGAAAAATTGTCGCGTTGCGGAACTTGTAGCCCTATTGTGGTGTCGGTTGGCGGGTCGGCGTTGATGTGGTGTTGGGGTCGGTTGTGTCATCACGGGGGATGACGTCGATCAAAATTGTAGTTTCGTCGCTGCGAACCCCATCGGCACGGTAGGCAACGGCAGTCAGGCTGGTGGTACCCACTGGGCGGGCGAGCCAGTTCGCCGTAACCGTAAATACGGGGACGCTCTCTGCCACGACAGGCTGAATCGTTTGTAGCGGTTCGCCTTCCGCCAACGGCCCTACATACAGTTCAACCCGGCTAATCCCGGTGGTGTTGTCACGGGCGACGATTTCAATATTCAGGTCCGTATTAATGAACACCTGTGCGTTGTTGTTCGGAAACTGAAATTGGATACTTGGTATCTCTGGTGTGGGGGTGAGGGGGGTCTGTGGCCCTACCAACGTACAGGCCGGGAGCAGCAACAGCATGAGAACGACGAGTGACCGCAACGTGCATCTCCTGAAAACGTCAAGCGAGCTTACACGGGTCATTATGCGGTTGATGCACAGGGGTCGCAAGTTAGAATTGTGGACGGTGTTTCTCGAGGAAAGGTGGCCGTGCGATGAAAGTCGATGTGTTTACGCTGTTCCCGGCGATGTTTGAGACGGTGATGGCAACCAGCATGATGTACAAGGCGCGGGACATCGGTGCGCTGACGTTTGCCGCCCACGACATCCGCGACTGGGCGAACAACAAGCACCGCAAGGTTGATGACACACCTTACGGCGGCGGTGGCGGGATGATTATGCAGGCTCCGCCCGTGGTGGATGCGGTGGAAAGTGTGCTAGGCGCTGGCCTGCCAACAACCCGTGTGTTGTTAATGACCCCGCAGGGTAGGCCCTTCACACATGATCTCGCGGTTGAACTGGCACAGTCCGACCGACTGGCGATTATTTGCGGCCACTATGAGGGGCCAGACGAACGCATTCGGCAGACCGTCGTAACAGACGAGATAAGCATCGGCGATTATGTACTCACCGGCGGGGAACTGGCGGCGATGGTTGTGATAGACGCGGCGGTGCGTTTTCTGCCGGGGGTGTTAGGGGCGGACGGCGCAGCCCACCGAGACAGCCACGCAGACGGCCTGTTAGAAGGACCACACTACACGCGCCCTCGCGTCTACCGGGGGATAGAGGTACCGGAGGTTTTACAGACAGGCGACCACGGGCGTATCGAGCAGTGGCGGCGGGAACAGGCCATCCGGCGTACATGGTTGAACCGGCCAGCGCTGTTGCGGGCTGCATCCCTGACGGATGATGAACGTTATTTCCTGGGGCAATTGGCGGAAGAACGCGCCAGCCAGCGATAGACATCACTTGCTTTCAAAAAAACAAGCGACGTGCTATGATTTGGCTTGTCCAAGAAAGCGGCAGCATGTCAGCGGTGGTTGTTGTTATCGCCACAAACGACAGACAAAACCTGCACGACAAATATTTCAGGAAGGCGAGAGTAGACAACCATGCAGCAGCAAGGATTCAAGAGTGACCAGCTAGAAACCGCCCTACGCGCCTTACACACTGTTGTTGTGGGCATCAAGGCTTCTGTAATTGTGAACAACGACGGGTTGCTTGTGTCGTCTTTCCCCCCAGGGGATGAGGATAACCCCCACGAAAACCCGACCAGTAGCCCGCAAGTGGCGGCCATGTCTGCGACCTTGATTGGCCTGGCAGAGCGTACACTGGGGCGCTTGGCACAGGGTGAATTAGAACGCCTGCTGATGGAGGGGGAAGAAGGGGTGATGATCGTTTACCCGGCGGGTCGTGCGTCGTTAGCAGTGCTGGTCAGCAAGGATGCCCGGTTGTCTTATGTGCTCTACGCCGCCAAGCGTGCAGCGATTGAGGTCGAGGCCATTCTGGGGAGCTAGGGAATGGCTGTCTAACTCATTTAGAATCGAGGAAGTAAAACCGCAAGTTCAAATTGCCGAGCCGCACCTCATCACCATCCTGTATCTTGTGGGGGCGGTGGGCAGGTAGGCGCACGCCGTTGAGAAACGTGCCGTTGGCGCTGCCCATATCCTGAATCGTCAGTTCCTCGTTGGCGTCGTCCAGCAGCAGTTGCGCGTGCTTCCGGCTCACACCCAACCGATAACCCTCATAATCCTCCATGTCTACATCCGGGCTATGGCCGGATAATGTGTCACGGCGACCGATGAGCAGGCGGTTGGATGTTACGCCAACGTTGATGTTCGTGTTCTTATCCTCAACCGAGATTCGCAGCGTCATATCACTGGTGAATTTGCTGCTCCCCGAGGCGGTAAACACGGGGTTGGTGCGGAATTCCGGTAGTTCGTCGGCGAGGTTACGGGTGCCAGCAGCCCGGCTGAGGTCACCAAAGAGCATGGCACCACAGTTGCTGCACATCAGTGCGCCCTTCAAATTTGAATGTCCGCATACCTGACAGGTAATTGCATCGTCGGTTTTATTCGCCGCCATGATTGCCTATCCCTACCTCATCTGCCCACAGGTCTTAATTTTAATCCACTTGAACGAAGCGAACAACTATTGCCACTTGGCCTACGCGAATAGTGTCGCCGTCCAAGATCACGCGCGGCTGGCGCATTGGCAACCGTACATCGTTAAGAAAGGTGCCGTTTGAACTTCCCAGGTCGCTCACCATAAGCGCCCCATTAATGATTTGTAGGGCGCTGTGCTTCCGGCTGACCCCCTGGCGATATGCCGCGTATTCGTCTAGGTCCACGGGCGGCGACTGTTGTGTGATCGGGTCGTGGCGACCGATGACGACCTGCGATTGCAGTTGTTGGGGCGAGATCACCACGGGGGCCTCGATGTCCTCGATAAAGAGATTCAAACCCATACCCTGCTGGTATTCACTGGTTTTCGGGGCGGAGTGGGCGAAATCGTCAATCTCGTCAGTTACCATGTTGAGCGAACCACCGTCTTTGACGAGGTCACGGGTTGCTTGGCGGCTGTTGGCGTTGATAGTAAGTAGGCTGCCACAGTTCTCGCAGGCCAGCAAGCCAGGACGATTGAGATACTGACAGACGTTGCATTCTATCCGTTTGTTCTTGGCGGGGTTTATAGGGTCGGTGGACATGGGCGAACATTCTCCTCGCGTGATACGACCAGATTGAGTTTCACTAACTTCATCATACCAAATCTTTAATCAATTGCAGGTGCTCTGATTATTAGTCGATGATACTGGTGAAAGTGAGAGCAAGCAAAGACGCCCAGGCCTTCAGATCAAATCCGTATGCCCATAGGCTCGAAAAAGGTCATCCATGACGCCGAAAGCCGTTACAATGCAGGTGACATTCATGTGGGAAGCTCGTTGAACTTTGTTTGACAACTCCATTCTAACGAGTCCTGCCTGAACGTCATAAACTGGTAGTTACGTACTATATTGTATATTAACACTTGCGAAGCTACATATGACTCTACTGAAAAGCAGCAATTAGCCCGATTCGACCCCATTCGACCACCCAATGCAGCTAAGTCAGCCGACTAGTTGGCGAGGGTATTGTTGAGGTTAAACTCATTTTAATAAGATGTCTCACATTTCTTAGCTTTTGGGTTTTATATTCGCTTCAGTAAATTACTAAACTTTTAATCCGTGTGCCTATGAAAGGAAGACTTACATATGAAGTATCTCTGGAAATTTGCTGTTACTGCGTCCGCGTTGCTGGTCATGGTGATTGCGCCGGTATCTGCCCAAGAGGATACCCTTACCGTACTGTGTACCCCTCAGGAAGACTGGTGTGTGGCTATGACGGAGGCGTTTGAAGCCGAAACCGGTATCGAAACTAACTACGTGCGCCTCTCCTCCGGTGAGTCACTGGCACGTATTCGTGCTGCCCAGGACAATCCAGAATTTTCCGTGTGGTGGGGTGGCCCGGCTGATGCTTTCATCGCTGCTGTTGAAGAAGACCTGCTCGAACAGTACGAAAGCCCCAACGCAGAAGCGATCCCCAATGTTTATAAGGATGCCGATAGCTACTGGACTGGTGTCTACGTGGGTGCATTGGGTTTTTGCTCTAACGTAGATATTCTGGAAGACCTGGGTGTCGAAGCCCCGACCTCATGGCAGGACTTGCTGGCCCCAGAACTCGAAGGCTTCGTAGCGATGGCACACCCGGCAACTTCCGGCACGGCCT
>CAYWZS010000079.1:0-18863 GCA_964462905.1 uncultured Anaerolineaceae bacterium | reverse complement strand
CAGGCGCGGCCCGGCCAATGGCCCCGGCCAAAGGTCCGCGACAGCCCAGCCACTCATCACCGCCAGCACCGGCAACATCGCCATCGTGTGAATCTCCCCGAACTTGGGCACCAACGTGGCCGCCCCCGCCAGCCACAATACCAGCAACAGCCACCGTTCCGGGCGGGGATCGCGCAGCGTGAACAGCGCGAACACAGGCAGTAGCGCGTGTGTGAACAGCATCTTGTAGACAAAGGCGCTCGTCGGCAGCAACGGCGGCACATCCCCAGATAGATTAAACGTCACCGTCCAGTAGATGAAGTCGCCCAGGTTGCCAATTCCAGCCTGATAGAACAGCACCAGTAGCGGCAGCACCAGCGCCCCCAAGCTGTACGTCACCGCCGCCCGCCACCGCCCCTGTGTCGCCAGCAACCACAGCCCGACCAACACCACCGCCGCGCCGCCGTGCTGCTTGACCAGCACCCCCCCGCCCAGCACAACCCCCATCAGCGTCGGCGTCCAGCGCGGCGCACGCTCCCGCAACAGCAGATACAGCGCGAACGCCCCCAACAACGCCGCGCCTAGCACGCTGTCATAGTAGAAGCGAATGTTGCCATACGAGGGCGTCCACCAAGCCCACGTCACCAGCGCCGCCAACGCCCCCGCCATGCGCCCCGTCAGCCGCAGGGCCAGCGCATACACCGCCACCGACAGCCCCCATCAGCGTCGGCGTCCAGCGCGGCGCACGCTCCCGCAACAGCAGATACAGCGCGAACGCCCCCAACAACGCCGCGCCTAGCACGCTGTCATAGTAGAAGCGAATGTTGCCATACGAGGGCGTCCACCAAGCCCACGTCACCAGCGCCGCCAACGCCCCCGCCATGCGCCCCGTCAGCCGCAGGGCCAGCGCATACACCGCCACCGACAGCCCCAGCACCAGCAGCGTGTCCAGCAACAACAGCAGCGGCGCAGGCTCCAACGGGACCACCCGCCCGGCCAGCGCAATCGTCCACGCCAGCCCCGGGGCGCGATGCTCCAGCACGTCCCCGTAGAGCGTGCCGCCCGCGTTTAACAGCCACGGGATCGTCATCAACCCCACCTGCCCCGCACTCGTGGTCACGAACAAATGCAGGGCAAGTTGCGCGGCCAAGATGCCGACCAACGCCGTGTGGCGGAAAGTACGGGTCATGTGTGGGGTGTATCCTAGGGACGACGGGCAAAGTGCCGCCGATTATAGTCCCGGCGGGGGCAGGCGCTAGGCCGGGACTTGGGACCAAAATCACACCTTTGCGTACACACGGGTTTGCATGGTCTAATAGACCCACATCACAATCAAAACAGGAGCACACACGATGCGCGTGGTATGTATGGGCGAGCTACTCATTGACTTCGTCGCCAACGAGAGCGGCGTCACCGTCGGCGAGGCCAGCGGCTTCGAGAAGAAACCCGGCGGCGCACCCGCCAACGTCGCCGTCGCCGTCGCCCGGCTCGGCGTCCCCGCCGGGTTCATGGGGCAGGTCGGCGACGACCCCTTCGGTCATTACCTCGCAGGCGTCCTCAAGGACGAAAACGTGGACGTGCGCGGCCTCACCTTCAGCACGGCGGCCCGCACCATGCTGGCGTTTGTGTCGCTGGCCGCCGCCGGAGAGCGCAGCTTTAACTTCTACCGCCACCCCAGCGCCGACATGCTCATGACCCCCGACACGGTTCGCCTGGACGCGCTAGACGATGCCACCGCCTTCCACTTCGGCAGCATCACCATGATTACCGAGCCTGCCAGGTCCGCCACCCTTGCCGCTACCCAAGCCGCCGTCGAACGTGGCCTACTCGTTAGCTACGACCCCAACCTGCGCCGCGCCCTGTGGCCGTCCGATGACGCCGCCCGTGAGGGAATGCTGGCCGGGTTCGCCTACGCCGATGTCGTCAAGGTCAGCGACGAAGAACTCGACTTTCTCGGCGGCGATGTAGACGCGCTCATGGGCGAACGCACGAAATTACTACTCATCACCCACGGCGCAGGCGGCGCAACCGCCCACGTCCCCGGCACGGACCCCGTGACCGTCGCAGGCTACGCCGTTGAACCTGTGGACACCACCGGGGCGGGGGATGCCTTCGTCGCCGGGTTGCTCGTCGGCCTCCTAGAGAACCCAAACGCCACATCCAACCCAAACACCCTCCGTAAAATCATGGCGCTGGCAAACGCCACCGGCGCACTCGCCACCACCGGGCGCGGCGCGATCCCCTCCCTGCCCACCCGCGAGGAGGCCGAAGCCCTCATCGTCAGTTAGCACCACCCGCGTAAACGGTGTTCAGGGGAGCGGCTTTTCTGAAATTTGCTATAATCCCCGGCAAATCTACTGCAACCAGCCGAAGGGTTGTCACGCTAATGGCCGCTAAAGAACCCCTGAACTACATCAACTATCTGAAGGTCGATGACCTGCTCAACCTACAACATCCCGTTTCGCAGCCCGAAGAACACGACGAAATGCTGTTTATCGTAATCCATCAGGTGTACGAACTCTGGTTTAAGCAGATGCTCCACGAACTAGACGCGCTGAGTACTCGGCTGCGGGCCGGGGACAGCGACGGCGCAACACACACGCTTTATCGCCTGCTCAAAATCCTGAAAACAGTCGTGGCACAGGTGGATGTGCTGGAGACGATGACCCCGATGGAGTTCAACTCGTTCCGGTCGTTTCTAGCGTCGGCCAGCGGCTTTCAGTCCGTGCAGTTCCGTGAGATGGAGTTCAAGCTGGGCCACAAACGGCTGAACATGGTCAAGCACTTTGCGGAAAGCACCACGCACGCGGCGCGGTTGCAGGCCCGCTACGAGGCACCCTCTGTGTGGGACGACTTCCTGGCGTATATCGTGGGGAACGGCTACCCCCTCCCAGCAGACACCATCAACCGCGATGTGACAGCCCCGCTAGAGCCGTCCGAGGGGGTGCAGGCAACCCTGGTACAGGTCTACCGCGAACGGGCGGACATGGTGCGGGTGTGTGAGCACATGATCGACTTTGATGAGGGCTTACAGGAGTGGCGCTATCGTCATGTCAAAATGGTGGAGCGCACCATTGGCACCAAGCCGGGGACAGGCGGCTCGCCCGGGGCCAAGTATCTAGCCGCAACAGTGCGCCCGATCTTCCCGGACCTGTGGGCGATTCGTAGCCTGTTGTAAAAGTGACAGGGTGTGTGCCCCCGGTAGGACTCGAACCTACGCACAGGGTTTAGGAAACCCCTGCTCTATCCCCTGAGCTACGGAGGCGGGCTTACGCCTAGTCTACTCATGCCCCCACCCAATCGGCAAGGGCCGCCCTAATCGTAGATGACGTGCTGCACGAGAAACCGCAACACCGTATCATAGTAGTCCGCCACGTTCGCAGGATGGCGGATACTGTGGCCCTCCTCCGCGTATAACCGGAACACATGCGGGACACCGCTACGGCGCAGCGCAGCCACCACCCCCTGCGACTGGCTCGGTGGGACGACGTTGTCCTGTTCGCCGTGGAACAGCGCGACAGGCGTCTGGATTTTGCCTGCGTGGAACAGCGGTGAGCGTTCTCGGTAGACCTCGGCGGCTTCCGGCAGCGGCCCCAGCAACGTGTCGTTATAGTGCCGCTCAAACTTATGCGTCTCCTCGCCCAGCGCGAACTGGTCCGTCACCGGGGCCTGGGCAATCCCCGCCCGGTAGACATGCGGCAGCGTTATCAACGACTGCAATACGGAGAAACCGCCGCTGCTCTCACCCATCACCACCAACCGCGTCCCGTCGGCGAGTCCCTGGTCCACAAGATACGCCGCGCCGTTGGCCGCGTCCTGCACCTCCGCCACACCCCACTTGCCGTGCAACATCTGCATAAACGCCCGCCCGTAGCCCGTACTGCCCCGGTAGTTGGGTTCCAACACCGCAAAGCCCCGGCTGGCGAAGAAGTGCGGCTGTGGGAAGTACTTGGCAAAGCGTTGGCGCGTGGGGCCGCTGTGAATGTAGACGATAAGCGGGGGTGGCCCCTCACTCTCAAAATCGGGGCTGGTGGGCGGGTAGTACAGCCCATGCACGACGACACCCGCCTCACTCTCCCAGGCCACATCCTGGGCGCGTGCCAAATACGCCCCAGGGATGGGCCGCGTGCTGCTGGTCACACGCACCAACAACTCCCCGGTGTCGGGTTGCAGCGTCACAATCTCGTCGGGCGTATCCGTCGCCCCGGCAAGCACGGCCACCTCACCAGACCTACGACTCACGCTGATCTGCTCCAGGTGAGTGTACTGCTCCAACCCGGCCACGGTTTCCGCCTCGCGCCCATCTACCGCCACCCGTTGCAACGCTATGTTGCCCTCGCTGTTGCGGAGCACGTACAGCGCACGGCTATCTGTAGACCACGCGAACGTCCGCATATCCTGGAGCCACGCCGGGAGGCCGTAGTCGGCCTCGTCCTGGGTCAGCCGAATGTGCTCCTCCAAGTCCAAGTCATACAGGTAAAGCTGCCACCAACCATGCTGGTCGCTGGTGTAAGCGAGATACCCGCTGTCCGGCGAGAAAGCAGCCCCAAAGCACGCGGTTCCCCCAGTACGCCCCGCGATCACCTGCGTCGCCATAACACGCGGTTCGTCGTCGGAGTTCAGGTGTAGCAAATGCAGGCGGCTCTCGTTCCAGGGCATGTTGGGGTGGTCCCAGGTAATACAGGCGATACGGTCGCCGTAGGGGTGCCAGGCGGGGTGCATAACGAAGTCGGTGCTGTCGAACAGCTTGCGCGGGTACTGGCTCCCGTCCACCGGGACAACCACCAGCGCGTCCCGTCCCCCATAGCTGTGAATGTAAAGCAACCAGCGTCCATTGGGGGAAAGCGTCGGCGCGGCAGCATCCCCGAAGGCAGGGGTGACCGCCCGTGCCGGGCCGCCATCAAGCGGGATAGCGTAGATACGCCCGGATACCCCAACGTAGTACACATGCCCATGCCCAACCGTAAACCCCCCACCGCCGAACATAATACGCCCACCGACCTTCGCATCACGCACCAAGTCACGGGGATTATGGCCGCGCCGTTGCATCACCAATGCACTCCCACCAGAGCGCCGTTCCTGCCACACCAGGGTCGCCGTGTGGTTGTCCCACTTCGCATCATATAAGCGGTGGTCCCCGCTCATGGTTTGGGGGGAAATTGGGCTGGGCCAAGTGCCGTAAGGGCGGGATCGCTTCGATGAGGGCATTTCGCCACCTTTCAATTGATTTGCTGTAACAAGCGCATTGTACCGAAAAACCAAAAACCCCGCACGGGGCGGGGTTTTTTTGGGGTACGGTTGTAGAGCAGTTGAAAGAAGTTTTTTGAAATAACCTTAATTTTTTGTGACCGTACAACTTACTTTCTTTACTATATGAGGCAGTTTACCGACCACCAACACATACGTCAAGAGAATTTAATGTTTCCTCGTTCAGCATAGCCATAGATCATTGTGCAGTTTACACAAATTACTGCCTTTCACTATTGCTTTCAAATGGTTTCATCTTATTTGTATTCGACAGATTTTGACACTTGTCTGTGTTTTATCTGTGCTTTATCTGTGCTCATCTTTGTAAATTTTCCGTAAAGACAGGCGCAAACGTTTGCGCTTTGACAGAAAATTTATACAAACCGCACAAGGGAATCTCCCCATCTTTGGTACATCCAGTAGCATAGGCATACATAATTCCCCACGAGTCGTGACATTTGGCACTCAGCTGGCTGGGTTGTGTGGGAATATATCATAATGCTGTTATATTTGTTGCCGCATGGACTTTTGCACACACACTATTTACAAGCGTTAAATGAGTATAGGTAGCCTCAATAGTGACCTTACACAAACATATTTCCGAATTACATCAGTGGATGTTATCCATGCTGGAAATGCACGTCCTGGAGTTACGTGCCCGTTGCGCGGCCCTCAACACCGCAACCCTCCCCGCAGACGTTCGTGAAGATACATACGTCGTAGCAGAGGCCATCAATTCTTTTGAACAGGTCGTGCATGATGTCCCGCAAGGGTTGGCCCCGTTCGAGTGCCTGCGCCAACATGCCCACAATTTGCGAAACCCCCTGAGCGCAATCATCGGCTTTAGCCAGTACATGCGCGATACCAGTAAGCATCCCCGCGTGGCGGCGGTGTACCGTGCGGCCAACGACGCGCTATTTACCATTGATAGCCTCCTCCTCTATGCGCGTGCCAAGGCGAACGCCCTGCAAGCCCCCATGCACACCACCACCTTTGACCTCGTGCAGCTCACGGGGAAACTCGCACAGCAAACCCCCTTAGAACAGGTTGTCCCGGCAGATGAGCTGGTCATCGTCGCCGACCGCAACCAACTCGAACAAGTCATGATAACACTGGCGCAGACGGCAAAACACATCGCGATGGACATCGCCCTACTCAGCCTCCAGCCAGGCACAGACGACTACGTTTACCTGACATTCCGCTTTCCGTCGGCGGCGGATGTGGCATCTTTGGCAGGCCCCATGCACCCAGCATGGCAGGCAGTCCCCGGTGCGGCGGCCCCCTGGGAGGTCGGGCTGTGTGGGGTTATGCCGATTGTGGAGGGGCACCAGGGCCGCTTTGAGATCGTCGCCGTGTGCGATGAGGTGCAGTTCGTATTGGCCCTACCGATAAACTCCCGCGCCATTAAGCAGTACGCAAGCTGAAGGGCGCGACAATGGGCGGAACAATCCTCAATATGCTGACGGTTGCGATTGGCGGGACGCTGGGCCTACTCGTCGGCAACCGCCTCCCCGAACGGGTTCAAACCTCCGTTGTCACGGGCTTGGGCCTCATCACCTTCTCCATCGGCATCGACAACGCCGGGCAAACCGGCAACCCCATCATAACACTGTTGAGCGTGGCAATCGGCGTGCTAATTGGCGAGTGGCTCGGCGTAGACGACGCGCTCAACCGTTTCGGTGGCTGGCTCCAAGCGCGGGTAACAGGGGACGATGACACCACCGCCGACGCCAACAGCGCCCGTGAACGCTTCATCACCGGGTTCGTGACGGCCAGCCTGCTCTTTTGCGTCGGACCGCTGACCTTTCTCGGCTCGTTGTACGACGGCATGGGGCTAGCCCAGGGCTTCCAGATGCTCGCCGTAAAATCCACGCTGGACGGTTTCGCGGCGCTGGCCTTCGCAGCCAGTTTCGGGGTTGGGGTACTGTTCAGCATCGTGACGATCTTCGTGATTCAAGGGGGGCTGGCGTTGGTCGGTTTTCTGGCCGGGCAGGTGATGACAGAACCAATGCTCAACGAAACAACCGCCGTCGGCGGTATCCTGCTGATGGGCCTCGCGCTGATCCTACTCGACGTTAAGCGGCCCCGTGTGGCGAACTTTCTCCCGGCTTTACTCGTCGCGCCGCTCATGGTCGCGCTGGCAGACGCACTGGCGATCAACATCTACCCGGCCCTATGACCGGACAGCGCCTTATCCCCGCTGCCGCCGGACCATCTCCACACCCGCCGCCACCACAATCACCACCTGCAAACCGATCAACAACCACACCCAGGCCGGGCGTCCGCGCTCGTTCACAATCACAGCACGAGCCACATCCGAGGGGGCAACCTCGCCTGCGTCCACCACCACCAGCGGCGTGGCGGTTGGCATCGACGTTGATGTTGCGATGTTCAACAGGTCCAGCGGGGCGGCCCCGGTTGCAACCTTAACGATAGTAGCTGTAGGCGTAGGCGTAGGCGTCTCGGGGGGCACGGTGTAGCTGACGGCCTCCCCCGTTTCGCCCTCCAGCGTGGCAGACATCTCCGGGGATGGCGTGCTCGTCCGGGTGTGGGTGGGCGTGGCGGACGGCTCGCCGGGGGTAGGCGTATAAGTCCCGGCCTGTGGCGGCACCAACAGCACCGCCCCAATCTCCAGGTTACGCCCCGCCGTCTCATCTAACTCGTTGATCTCGCGCACATAGGGCAGGTCATCCCAGGTGTAACCGTACAGCAGCGCAATATCGCCCAGCGTATCGCCCGGTTGGATCTCGTGCATGATGTTCCCAACCGCGTCCACCCCCACAACGAAAACCGGCGGCGGCGCGGCTACAGGGGCACCTCCACCCCCCCCGCCGCTACGGCCAGCGGCCCCCGCGCTGGCCGTATTCACCGTGCCACCCGGCAGCGACCACGTCCCGGTGGAGTTGCCAAAGAGCAACACATATGCGTTGCCCCATGCCCCGGTCGCCGTGCCGATTCCGATCTGGTCGTGGTTGGGGCTGGTGAGGCCGCGATAGTGAACAGTGGAGTTGAGCCACCACGCCCAGGCCGTGCCTGCGCTGGCGTTGCTCCCGGCGTAAATGTTCTCGATCACCACGTTGGAGGGGTAGCCCGCCCGTTGGGCACGGACACGCGGCGTAGAGCCGTCCGACTGGACGTGGCTCACCTGCCCGGTTTCGATCATCCAACTGGCGTGAGTGCGGGCAGCAGCATCCAACGCGGCGTTGCGCTGGTACGGCGACAGCCCCAACGAGCGACGTAGCGCGTTCACACGCCCGTACAAGTCAGCGTCGGCCTGCGCCCCGGCTGGCGGCACACCAGCCCACACCAGCCCCAACAGTAGAATCAGTAAAATAAGGGTTCGGGTCATCATACGTCGCATTCTAGCGAGAGGGCCAGGCGCGTTCAAGGTGCGAGCCGTGGGCTACTCCTCGTCCCCCTCCCCGTTAATGCGGGCGATGATGTCCTGTAGGCGGCTGTACTGCTGAATCATCATCGGCACCTCGTCCAGGCTGTCCGTGAAGCTCAACCCATAGGCCAGCACCGCGAAAATCTCGCCCGTCTCCATCCCCATCCCCACACTCCGCACCAGCGCCAACACAATCAACCCCACCAGAAACGGCTGCATCCAGAACCACGTCCGGGCATCCGCGTCGGACAGGCGAATGTACCAGCGCCCAAGCTGGCCGAAGTGCCTATCAATCTGCGCGGTGTCTCGCGTCTCAATCACCGTGATCTCCTCCTCAAGCTGGTCGTTCAGCCCTGCGCTAAGCCGCTGGGTCGCCCGGCTGTGAACCCACCAGATAAAGCCCACCGGGATCAGCAGCAGCAGGCAGTACACGCCCACCACCCAGTCAAAGACCGTCAACAACACCAGCGCCCCCAGGAACGCAATCAAAATGGTGATGATGTAGGGGACTTCCGCCTCTAAAAAGGTGATGAACTCCCGCATCAACTCGGACCGAGCCGCTAAATGTGAGGTGGACGCACCCAGCCCACGCTGCCGCTCTATCACCTGGGTGGCAAGCCGCTGGTAGATCCGCGCAAAGGCCCGGGTATCGTAGCGTTGCCGCGCAAACTCCACCAGCGAGTGAACAAACCAGACAACCACCAACGGCAACAGATACAACGGCTCATTGCGGATGAGGCCGTCAATACCAATGCCGATCATCAGCGGGTACAGTAGTTCAAAGATGTTTTCGAGAACCGTGAGGCAATACGTTAGGACCAGCCGCCAGCGGTTCCGGCGAAAGACCTCGCGGGTGATTGTCGGTGACATAACAGTCATCTAACTTGCCCCCTGTTGGTGTGGATTGTCGCATTCAATATACCCAAGTTTCGACAACAAAAAACCCCCACCCGGCCACTGCCGAATAGGGGCACAGCGCCAGGATCACCAAACGCTGCTAACCGCCAGTGGCCTCTGTCTGGAAGGCGTAGTACAACTTGGCCCCCACACCTCCCGCGTCCTCAAGCGCGTCCGCCGGGGCACCGTGAACCAACTCAATCGGCGTGCCAGCCTCAAACGCCTGCTGAATCAGGTCGTTGGCAAGGTTGTCCTCACGCGGGGGATACGGCAACACCAATAACTCAACCCGGCTCTGCGTCAGCGCCTCAATCACATCTGCCGCACCGACTGCACCCCGGCCACCAGCGCGTGCTGCGTTGATAATCTCATGCACGAGTGCGTTTTCCTGTTCGCGCTCGTAGGTCAGGGCCATGTCGAGTAGCCGTCCCAACACCTCCCCGTCATTCAGCGACAACGGCGCGGCTGCAACCCCCACAACCGCCTGACGGCCCGCCTGGGGCATCTGATCGTGCAGCGCGTGCGCCGCCTGCTCATCCCCGCTAATGATGACGCGCCGCTTGCCCATCTCGGCCTGTAAACGCCGGATTTCGGCAATCACATCATTGTAGAAACGCTGTACATGCGCCTGGACCGTCTTGTCGTGGCCGTCGCGGTCCGTCCCGCCAGTGGCCTGCGTGCTGTTGAGCGCAGGCATCATCCGCTTCTGCCGGAAGTCATAGTCGTCAATCTGCAACTGCATCTCACCAGCGGCCTCCGCCTCGCCCAGATACGCTTTGATGAAACGCGCCTGTTCGCTGTCCACCTGCACAATCAGGTACGGCTCGTACTCGTCAATCACCCACAACAGCGGCAACGTCAACGCCTCGCCAAAGTGCGCCTGGGACGCCAGCTTGAACGGCAGCTCGTAAGTGTAGATGTGCTCGCCATCTGCAAAGACCACCAGCGAACGTCCCGTTGGCAGGTAGTCCAGAAAGAACGTATCCATCTGCTTCTCAATCTGCTCCCACTGGTCCACCCGGTCCAACCGCTGCACATCCGCGCTCACCTCGCGTAGCGCGTTCTTCTGCTCAATCTTCCACGCCGGGGTTTCCGCCTGGTTCTCGCGCCGGGCGTTATCCACATGCAGATAAAGCGACAACAACGGCTTCTGCATAGCACCCAGTCGATCACGTAGTTGTGTGTGGTCTAACATATTGGCCTCTCTACGGTAGATTATCTCTACAATAAGCGTACCGCCACTCTGCTAGAACACCGTTAGAGGTTCATCGCGCTCGCATATATTCCAGCGAACCGCTCGCCGGGTAACAACAAAAAACCCCTACCCGGCCCGTGCCGAATAGGGGGATGGTGATCTTGCGTAGGTAGATGCGTGAGTGGGGTTTAGTCCCCGGCAGGTTCAGCCGCCCCCTCAACCGGGGCATCAAGGTCTTGCAGCTCGTCCTCGTGCTCCTCCAACCAGTGAATCGCGCTCATAGCAGCCTCGGTCCCCTGGCCGACAGAGGTCGCCACCTGCCGCCAGATCGGGTCCTGAATCTCACCCGCCGCGAACACCCCCGGCATGTTGGTGCGCTTGCGCTCGTCCGTCAACACATAGCCGCTGGCGTCCGTGTCAATCGCCCCGCCGAAGATACCGCTGTTCGGGTCGTGGCCGATGAAGATGAACACGCCGTCCGTCGCAAAGTCGGACGCCTCGCCCGTCTCCGTGTTGGTGATGTTCACCGCGCTCACCTGGCCCTCGTCGTTAGCCTTTACCTCATTAACAACCGTGTGATACATAATCTCGATCTTGTCGTTGTTGCGGGCGCGGGTCTGTAGCTGCACGCCAGCCCGTAAGTCGTCCTCACCCTTACGGTACATGATCGTCACCTTAGTGGCGAAGCGCGTCAGGAAGATCCCCTCCTCAAAGGCGCTGTCACCACCACCCACCACCACCACTTCCTTACCCCGGAAGAAGAACCCATCACAGGTGCCACAGTAGCTCACCCCATATCCAGTATATTTCTGCTCACCAGGAACCCCCAGCCGGCGCGGGTCCGCCCCCACCGCCACGATCACGGCATCTGCCAGGTACGTTTCATTGTAAGTTTCAACCTTGTACGGGCGCTCAGAGAAGTCCACATTCTGTACCACGTCCCACTCGTACTGTGCGCCGAACCGCTCCGACTGGCCCTTCATCTTCTCCGCCAGTTCCGGCCCGCTGATCGGGTCCACAAAGCCGGGGTAGTTCTCGATCTCGTGGGTAACTGCGGCCTGCCCGCCAAACTGCGGCCCAATAATCACACGCGGGTTCAGTTGGGCGCGGGCCGTATACAACGCCGCCGTCAACCCCGCCGGGCCAGACCCGATAATGACAACACGTTCTCTCTTCATAATATGATGGTTCCTCTCTAACTCTCGTCTTCCATCGAATCCGCCTCATCTGCCGCAAGTTCAGCGAAGATAGCCTCCTCAGCCGCAATCACACTGACAAGGGCTTCAAACTCTTCCTTACAACACCCAATCTGGTCCATGTGGTCGGCAAAGGCCGGGAAGAGCTTCTCCAAGTCCTCGCCATTTGCCACACGCTCCGCCAACTGTGCGATCTCCTCACAGCCGTCCTTACAGTCCATCGCGACGGCGTTCTCATCGAATGGCTCATCCGCCCGTGACAGCAGCTTGAGCAAACGCCCCATAGCCTGCTGTTCTGTTTGTGGGTTGCTCATCGGAATGTCCTCTTGCACAAACACGCTTTTCCGGTTTCTATAATATGGACAATGCCACCACAACGTATCTTACCCACTCGTGGTGTGTTTTCGCGTTGACGATCCCCGTTGTGTGCGGTAGCGTTGCTGCTATTCTCATGATGGGCAACCAAGGGGCGTTTTGATGAGCAAACAGTGGTGGCAAAATGCGGTCATTTACCAAATTTACCCGCGTAGCTACAAAGACGCCAACAACGACGGCATTGGCGACCTCGTAGGCATCACACAACAACTCGATTACCTCAGTTGGCTGGGGGTAGATGCGATCTGGTTTTCGCCGCTATACCCCTCACCGTGGAAGGACGGCGGCTATGATGTGGCCGACTACACCGACATCAACCCGCAGATCGGCACCCTAACCGACTTCGACAACCTGCTAGCAGCCGCAGATGAACGCGGCATCCGCGTGATCCTTGACCTTGTCCCCAACCACACCTCAGACCAACATCCGTGGTTCCAGGAGTCCCGCACCAACCGCGACAACCCCAGGGCGGACTGGTACATCTGGAAAGACGCCAAGCCGGACGGCTCCCCGCCGAACAACTGGCAGGCTTTCTTTGGGGATGAAGGCGCGTGGCAGTGGGACGCAACCCGTAAGCAATACTACCTCCACAGCTTCCTGCCAGAACAACCCGACCTCAACTGGCGCAACCCCAACGTTCGCACGGCGATCTACGACGCCATCCGCTTCTGGCTGGACCGTGGCGTGGCCGGCTTCCGTGTGGACGTAATCGACTTCATGATGAAAGACGAACAGTTCCGCGACGAACCACCCAACCCCGCCTACGACCCCGCCGTCAACATCCCGCGTGACCAAACCCTCCACATCTACAGCGCCTACCAAGACGAAGTTCACGAGGTCATCCGCGAGATGCGGGCCGTTTTCGAGGAGTACGACGACCGCGTATTCATCGGGGAACTCACCTACGAAATCACCCTGGACAAATACCTCAGCTACTACGGCACAGACGACGAACTCATGTTGCCGTTCAACTTCAAGCCGCTAGAGATGACCATGTGGGGCAAAAACCCAACAGCAGCAGCGATGAAAGCCTACATCGACACCTACGAACAAGCCGTGGGGGACCGCCCCGCCAATTGGGTCTTTGGCAACCACGATGTCGTCCGTGTCGCCACACGCGTCGGGCAACGCGCCCGCGTCTACACCATGCTGCTGCTAACGTTGCGCGGAACGGCCTTTCTCTACCAGGGGGATGAAATCGGCATGGAAAACGTAGACGTACCCCCAGCGCAAATGAAAGACCCCTTCGGCATCAACGTGCCAGGGCAAGGCCGCGACGGGTGTCGCACGCCGATGCAGTGGGACGCCACCGCCAACGCAGGCTTCTCGGACGCCGGCGTGGAGACGTGGCTCCCCCTCAGCCCAGACTACCAAACCGTCAACGTAGACGCCCAGAGCAAGGACGAAACCGCCTTCCTGCTGCTCACCCGCCGTCTGATCGACCTGCGCCGCGAGAAACCCGCCCTGCGTCAAGGCCGCTACACACCCATGCAAAATGTCCCGTCGGAGATCGTCGGCTACTTCCGCCAACACACAGGGCAGCAGTTGGCTGTGTTGCTCAACTTTAGCGACCAAGAGCAGGACATGATGCTTGCCCCGGTTGGCGAGGGCCGTGTTTTGATCTCGACCCTGCTCGACCGCAACAACACCGTCCCGCTCAAACAGATCGTGCTGCGCCCCTACGAAGGCGTAGTGGTCCAACTCCCGACCGACACCTCCGGCTTGCTCCCCCTAGACTAGCCCCACAGCACGCCCCCGGCCTGCCCCGCCGCCGCCGTCAGGATGCGCGTTACCACATCGGCGGCGGTGTAGGTCGTTTGTCCCGCCGGGAATAGTCCGTGATGAAAGTTCCCCTGTTCGATACAATACGTAACACCCCTTATGTGGCGGCGCGGTCATCCACTGGCGGCTGTGGGAACTCCGCCACCAGCGCCAGCAGCAACAACACCAGCCCGGCAAAGCCTAAGCCGACACTCTGGCCGATGTGCCACGGGTCCCAGCCGGGGAAATAGCTCCAGTTCTGGTCCCAGGCGAAGAACACCGGGGCCAACCGCCCGTCGTCCAGCACATCCGCGACAACCGTCACCGTGTCGCCGTTGACGTAGCCGTATATCTTGGGCGATGTGTTGTAGTATTCGAGGAAACTATAGGCGGCGTAGCGGCTTTCGGTGTTGTGGACGTTGATGGCGGTTTCCGGCGCAGGGGCCAGCGTCACGTCATCGCCGCTTTCAAGCTCAAGCTGGAGTTCCGGGAAGTTATGAGCCACACGTTCATCGGGGAAGTCATAGGCAACATGCCGGTAGACCGTATACGCAATAAAACTTGGCTGGAGGTCATTAGAGGTCCACTCCGGCACGTCAATCAGGCCGTTCCCTGCAAATTCCCCGCCGAGAATAACCCGCGTGCCCGGGGCCAGCGCCGTCAGTTCCTCAGCAGTTGTAGGCCACGGGTGTTGGTCTAAAGCTGCCAAGTTCAGCCCCTCACCACTTGGACTGCTAAACAGCCAGCCCGCAACCGCCGTCATCGCCAGCCCAACCAGCGCCGCCGCCGTCCGCCGTGCCCACCGTGGCGACCGCTCCCGGCGGTTCAACAAAACCCAGTGAACCAATATGCCAATCAGCGCCCCACCAGTCACATAGTAAAGAGATGTAATTGGCATCGTATCAATCCCCTTTCGCCTACGCGCCCGGTAGTGTGATGATCTGCCAGGAATCGCCATCCGGCTCAATTTGCAAGACCGCGCCGTCGCTACTGCTGATAAACAGGGCGGTATCGTCGCCCCGGCGGGCCGTCTGCGCGAAGCCGTCAAACACGAACGCCTCTTGCAGCCCCAGCCCCAGGCGGCTCCGGGCAGAATCACTCCCCCGCCACACAAACCCCAACACGCCAATCGGCTGCACCCGCCCCGGCGGGACCGGGAACCCCTCCAGGCTTTCCGGGTCTACGCCGGGGTTATAACGGTTCTGGAAGGCGACCCATGCGGGTTCAAAGCCGTCGTTATACAACACATAGACGCCGTCCAATGCCTCCACGTACACCATCCGCCCCCGCACAAACGGCTGTTCGATGATCTGCGTCTCCAATGCCTCAGCGTCCGGGCAGTCCACCGGCGGCGGCACAAAGAACCACGTCACCGGGCAACTGAGCGGGAGCGTCAACCCCTGCTCCGCCCGTTCGGTCCCCTCCCCAACCGTAATCAGAAAGTCGATCTCGCCACGTTCGCCCGCGCCCGTGCCCACCGTCAAACTGCCGTCCGGCGGGACGTTCCACAATCGGTTGCGTGCGCCAGACGGGTCTAGCCGGTAGATGGTGGCGTTGTCCGTCCCCCGCGTAGACCAAAACAGCGTCACCTCCGTCCCCGGCGCAACCGCCTGCACGTCCGACGTAAAGAACTCAATGCGCGGCGCGTTGGCGCTCAAGACCCTTGTCGGCGTAATCAGCGGGTCCAGCGTGCGCGTGGGGCCAAGCAACGGCGTCGGCGACGGACCGCCCGTAGACGTCGCTGGCGGGCGTGTCAGCGTCGGCGTAGGGGTCACGTCGCTCGGCGCACGGGTGCGCGTGGCCGTTACCGTCAGCGTCGGCGTGACCGTGGGGCGGGCGGTCGGGATGACCTGCTGCACCGTCGGCGCACACGCCGCCAACAACAGCATCAACACCAACAGATAGGGCCGTTTCCACATGGGCGTCCTCAGGCGAATTGACGGGCAGGTGATCCGCCCCATAGCCTACGGCCAAACGGGATAACGTGCAATCCTGGACGAGATAGCGTGGGGGTTATTCCTCGTCGCCTAGTGGGTCCTCCGGCTGGACGCGGACCTGGTTCCCGGCAGCTTTCGGCGCGTCGTCGTCAATTTCCACCGCAATCCGCGTGGTCCCGCCGCTGCTGTCCGGGGTTGCCTCCGGCAAGGGGCTGCGCTGCTTGAAGTAGTCAATCGTGGCATCACCGATGACCTTGGCCTTCATGCCCATCATGCCGCTCTTAATGGCCCAGCCCACAACGGGCACCAGCCCAACGGCCTCACCGATAACGCCGCCTGCCATGCCGCTGGCGGCAATCGTGCCGATGGACTGGAAGGCGTTGTCCTTATCGAAGGATTCTACCTCGAACTCCCGCGCCACCTGCTCCAACATCACATAGTCCGCCCCGGTCAGCACGAGCGCACTTCCCGGAATCCACCCGGTCAAGACCGCCCCTTTCACCCAGTCGCTCACGATCTTGCGCGAATTCACTTCGGCCTGTGCTTTGGTCTTTGTCATCCGTGTATTCTCCTTATAGTTGCAATGGCCTCACCTTTTCGTTGTATCATATCCCCTGTTAGAAACGCGCAAATCGCTAACGCCGGGTGAATGGCTATATCAGCCACCTTGCATCCCACGCGCAACCGGGTCACAATTCCCCTACACGTTAATCTCGTTTCTTTGAAAGGAATCCTTTATGAGTGACTCACCCGAAATCCGCGACGAGCTTCGGGCGTTAAACACCCGTTCGCGGACGCTAGTTGGTGGCCCGTCACGGGCTGGCGCACGCGCCATGCTGAAGGCCATCGGCCTGACAGACGAAGACCTCGAAAAACCACTGGTCGCCGTGGCAAATACCTGGACAGAGGTCGGCCCGTGTAACTTCCACCTCAAGCTGATCGGCCACAAGATCAAAGAGGGCATCCGGGCCGCTGGCGGGACCCCGCTAGAGTTCAACACCGTCTCCATCTCGGACGGCATCACGATGGGCACCGAGGGCATGAAGGCCAGCCTCATCTCCCGCGACATCATCGCGGACAGCATCGAACTCGTCACAGCGGCCAACATGTTCGACGCCGTCATCGCCATTAGCTCCTGCGACAAAACCATCCCCGGCACCATCATGGCGTTGTTGCGCCTTAACCTGCCCTCACTCATGCTCTACGGCGGCACCATCAAGCCCGGCAAGTTCCCAGGCCGCTACCCGATGGACGCCAAGGACGGCCAGCCCCAGGACGACAAGGAAATCAACATCGTCCACGTCTACGAGGCAATTGGCGCGTACCAGTCCGGCAAGATCACAGCCGACGACCTGAAGAAGATCGAGGACAACGCCTGCCCCGGCCCCGGTGCCTGTGCCGGCCAGTTCACCGCCAACACCATGTCCACCATCAGCGCAATCATGGGCATCTCCCCAATGGGCTTCAACGATGTCCCCGCCGTAGACAAGGAAAAAGAGGATGTGGCCGTCAAAGCGGGTGAGATGATTATGCACCTGCTACAGAACAACATCCGTCCAAGCGACATCGTCACGCGCCAGTCCCTAGAGAACGCCGTCGCCTGCGCCACCGGGACCGGCGGCAGCACCAACGCGGTCTTGCATCTGCTAGCATTTGCGCGTGAGGCAGGCATCGACCTCACGGTAGACGACATCGAGGCTATCAGCGCCAAAACCCCCATCGTCTCCGACATGACACCCACCGGTCGCTACAACGCGCTGGACATCTACGAGGCCGGCGGGATTCGCCTGTTGGCGCAGCGCATGTTGGAGCAGGGGCTACTCAATGGCGAAACACTCACCGTCACGGGCAAAACCCTGGCAGAAGAGGCCGCGACCGCCGTCGAAACCGAGGGCCAGAAGGTGATTCTACCCAAGGGCCAGTTCATCAAACCCCGTGGCGGCCTCCACGTCCTCAAGGGCAACCTCGCGCCGCGTGGGGCCGTCGTCAAGCTCAAAGGGACCGAGAGCGGCGCACAGCAGAAGTGCAGCTACAAGGCCCGCCTCTTCAACAGCGAAGATGACGCCTTCGCCGCCGTCCGTGCCGAACAGATCGTCGCCGGGGACTGCGTTGTCATCCGCTACGAGGGGCCAAAGGGCGGCCCAGGGATGCGTGAAATGCTCCAAACAACCGCCGCCCTCGTCGGCCAGGGCATTGACGACGAGGTCATGTTGATTACCGATGGGCGCTTCTCCGGCGGGACGCGCGGCCTCATGATCGGTCACTGTGCGCCAGAGGCGATGGTTGGTGGGCCGATTGGCCTGCTGCAAGAGGGCGACATCATCACCGTAGACGTACCCAACGGGACGCTAGATGTCGAAATCAGCGACGAGGAAATGGAAAAGCGCCGCACCGCCTGGGCCGCGCCGGAGCCGCGTTACCGGTCCGGCGTGTTGGCGAAATACGCCAAGCTCGCGCACCAGGCCGACGACGGGGCCATCAGCAACGTATTCGAGTAAAAAACACCGCTGGGGGGGTGTCTCGGCAATCCCCCTCACCCCCTCCACAACTCCAGCTGAATCGGCTCGAACCCATACCTGGCAGTCAGGCCCTTAGAATCCCATCTGCGACCGCAAGACCCAATACCCCAACCCACCCAACACCGCAATCACCACGATAACCGTCGTCCACATCGCCTTCACCTCTGCATCCGAGGTCGAGCGCGTGTAAGTGGGCAGGGCCTTGGCCGGACGCCTGTAAACACTGCGCGTGTCAGGCCGCGTGTTCGGTTTGGCCGCGTAGGGCGCAACCCAGGCCGTAATAACCAACCACTTGTTCTCCTTAGCGATGAACCTCCCGATAACGTGGACCGACTTCCCATTTCGCAACCGCTGGCCGATAAACTTGAT
>CAYWZS010000078.1:0-18943 GCA_964462905.1 uncultured Anaerolineaceae bacterium | reverse complement strand
CCCCCAACATAATCGGCCAACCGGCTGCGGGGCGTTTGCCCTTCGGTTCTAAAATGAAATATGTGGTCTGGCTACTGTGTTGTTGGCGATAGAAATTACCGTCAAGCCGTTGACCTTGGTAAACCGAGGGGATAGGGGGCATGTTTGTCGGCTCCCCAAAAGATACAGGGGCCGCGTCAGCAGATTGTCGTAGGACGATAAACACAGTTGAGAGCGTGACCAGCAACACAACGGTGTAGATTAGATGTCGAAAACGCGGCTTGATAGATACCCAACCCTTCGCCTGGTTGGGTGCGTCCGCTTGCAAATCGGCAATATCAGGAACGGCGTTTGCCTTCGAAACGTCACTGGACCTATCTGGCGCGGGTTTCACGCCATGCCACCGTTCTAATTGTGCCACTGCTTTTGCAGCCCTGCGCCGCACCTGTGGGTTTGGGTCCGTTTCGGCCAGTTGTCGTAGGTGGGGAATTGCGCCTTGATCTCTTCTCTGTAACACGGCACGAATAGCCAGTGTCCTTTGCTTGGCGTCCTTGTGCGCCAACTGGCGACGCAACCTTTTATCCAAATACGTTTCCCTTTATTCAAGTGGCAATTTGGTCTTTATGGAACTATGTAGACTTCTTGGCGTCATTAAGGCTCATAACAGGTCACAATATCTCAAAAAATTCCCTCTCCAAACCTCTAAGGAGAGAGAATCAGACCATCTGCCCTGTAAATTACAATCCGCATAAAATATATCACGGATAGCACACACGCAACAGTGCAATTCCGACAGCGAAAAAGGGTTTTCGGCTACGCGGGTGGGGACGCAGCGAAACAGCGCAACAGTCGAATCGCGTCTGTTGGGTCGCCTGTCGTCACCTTGAATTCCCCGTGGGCTTGCGCGTTCTGGAATGTCTCATTCACCGTAAACAATGAGAAGAACACGTCCGGGTTTGCGAAGTAATAGACATAGGTCGGGTTTTCTGGTATACCCGCTAATACTGTACCGCCATCCGGCGCAGCTACGAGTGTCCAATCACCGCCATACGCCCCGGAAATCTGCATGTGTAAGGTTGCGGTCAGGTCTGGCGCGAGCGTGTTCCAGTATGCCCAGCTAAAGTGCAACAGAAAACGCCCCAGTTGACGTTGGCGCATCGCGCCATCATAACGTTCCCACAGCGGGGCCTGGTCCAGTGGGCGCGGCAACTGCGCCCCGTGGATCACCCCCAAATGGGACAACTGCCAGAGCATCAAATTCCCTAGCGCCGCCGGACGATTGTAGAAGGCAAACGGAATCTCGATTTTTGCCTGCTCAGGCGTCAAAGCGGTTGCCAACTGTGCAGCACGTTCAAATTCCAAGTCAAGTTGTGTCACCATTTCGGCTGGTGTGTGTTGCGCCAATAGGCTCGCCACCTGTGAGGCGTTCCAATCCGGTAAATCTTCCCGCCGTGCTAACCCTGGAATCTCTGTGGATGCCCCGGCAATCCCGGCCTCCAACGCCTTGTTGAACGTCTGCGCCACCGAGGTGACGTGGGCCGTTGTCTCCGCCAATGTCCAGTCTTTCTCCCTGGACCCCGTTTTTCGTCCCCAGTCATCATCACGCACCCCACCATAGAACTGCGTGAGAATCCCGCGCAAGGTTTGTAAGTCTTGTGCAGTCGATACCGTATCAAAAACCACTGCGAATCCCTTATCTACTCAACGGATTTTCTTAGATTGTAACGCGCCTTCGCGATTTAACCTGTCATGGAGGTTCTTAACGTTCGTCCTGTTGCCCATGATATGAGCGTTTCGTATTCAGTGGCGAATGTTTGTTGCTCTCTGTCCGCTTCGGTGTATAATCACGTCTAAATGCAGGTGAACCGCCGAAAGTCAGAAAACTCATGATTGAGGTAATAATTGATAGCATCCGCGTCAGCCTGATGTCCCAACATCGGATTGTCGTGTTAAAAGATTCCGACACGGACCGCTACCTCCCTATCTGGATTGGTCCCTGCGAAGCTGACGCCATCACGACTGAGCTACAGGAACTCCCACCACAGCGCCCCCTCACCCACGATCTCCTTAAGAACGTGATTCGGGAAATGGGCGGTAGTGTGGTTCACATTCTGGTGAGTGACCTGCGGAACGACGTGTACTACGCTCGCATCGTTGTAGATGTCAACGGTGACCGAACCGAGATTGACGCCCGCCCCAGCGACGCCATTGCGCTGGCTGTGCGTGTCAAGGCTCCGATCTTCGTGGCAGACACCGTCATGGCGAAAGCCGCGATTGAGCCAGAGGAGGATGTTGAGGCAGGGGCACTCGCCGAGGACAGCGAGGAAGTCGATGAAACCCGCCTGAGCGCCTTCGAGGATTTCGTAGACAACCTCGACATTGACTTCGGGGACGACGACGACGACTAAACGCCGCACTCACTTTACATCGCAGCACCCAACAGACGCGCCCGGCGAGTTGCCGCTGGAACACCGAGGCGCGTCTTTTTTTTCCTGTTTTTCAAGATAGCAAGCTGCACGGACGGCCTTTTCACTCGGTTTGCCGCCCGTTCAGTGGGGGTAACACCAACCATGAGCGACCAACCCAGAACACCGCAGAACACCTTTGAGTTACCCTACGACGAGGAAATGGAAAAACTCGTTATCGGGTCCGTACTCGTCAACCCGTCTGTGTATCTCACACTGGCCGCGTTCTTGCGCCCAGAGGACTTCTTCCTGTTGCGGCATCAGTACGTGTGGGGGGCGTTTCAGCGTATCACCGAACGCGCCGACACACTAGAACGCCAGACCCTCCGCCGTGAGCTTCAGGACCACGACCAATTCGACACCATCGGCGGCGACCTTTACATCTCCGAACTGATGGCAAGTGCCCCATCCACCTTCTATGCCGAGCAGTACGCCCGGCTTGTGGAACGTGACGCAGTGCGCCGTCGGTTACTAGAGGCAGGCAACGACATTCAGAATATCGCTCGTGATAAAACCCTCGCGATGGAGGAGGCCATCAACCACGCCGAGGCCCGCCTGTTCAAAATCTCCGAGCAGCGCTCCCAGCGCGATGTCGTCTCTATGCGCGAGGCAACCAGCGTCTACTTCGAGCGCATCGAACACATGATGCAACAGTCGGATCGTGGCCTGGGCCTCCCCAGCGGGTTCCAAAAGCTAGACGCGCTACTCGGCGGCCTACAAAACTCGGACTTGATCGTGTTCGCCGGACGCCCCGGTATGGGCAAAACATCGTTTATGCTGTCGTTGGCGATGAACGCCGCTTTCCGCTTCGACGCCCGGATTCTCGTGTTCTCACTGGAAATGGGCGTAGAGCAGTTGGTACAGCGCCTCGTCGCAATGGAAACTGGCATCAACATGCAGAAGCTCCGCACCGGGCAATTCGAGGGCAACGAGCAGCGCCGTTTGGTGGAGGCGCTGGGTCGGCTTTCGACACAGAACATCTTCCTGGACGACTCGCCAGCCCTGAACCCGTTGCAGATGCGGACGAAATGCCAGCGCGTCAACTACGAGTATGGCCTGGACCTCATCATTCTCGACTATTTGCAGTTGATGCACGCGCCGGGCTACGAGGGCAATCGTGTGCAGGAGATCAGCTACATCAGCCGCCAGATGAAAGAACTTGCGCGTGAGATCAACGTGCCGCTCCTCAGTGCCGCGCAGCTTTCGCGTGCGGTCGAGCAACGTGCGGATAAGCGGCCACAGTTGAGCGACTTAAGGGAAAGTGGCTCAATCGAGCAAGATTCAGACATAGTTATGTTTTTATATAGAGACATAGTCTACAACGAGGCCACGGAAAACCCGAACCAAGCAGATGTGATCGTCGCCAAACACCGCAATGGCCCCACCGACACCATCCCGTTGTACTTCGACGCGTCCAGCACGCGCTTCCGCGACGGCACCCGCCAGAACATCGACCTGAGCGCGTTGTAGCCCCATGTCCCAAGCGTTCGACGGCTTCCCCAAACGCGATAAGCTCACCGCCCTACCAGAGACGTTCTTCAGCGAATTGCTCCCGCTGGTGGACGACCTAGCAGAACTTAAGGTGCTGCTGTTCTTCATGTGGGCGGTGCAACAGCGCGAGGGCAACTACCGTTACCTGTCGCGAGCGGACTTCGCCACGTCACAGGCATTACGCGCAGGCTTGGCCGTCGCTCGCCCAGATACCCCCCCCGATGACACGCTGGATGCTGCCCTCAACCGCGCTGTCACACGGGGCACGTTGCTTTGCGAAACAATTCACGATATGGACGGCCCAACACAAACGTTATACTTTATGAATACTGAACGCGGACGCGAGGCGGCCACCGCAATCCGTGAGGGGCACTACACCCAAGCGGAAACGATCGAAATTCTGCCGCCGCGCCCCAACATCTATCGGCTGTATGAGCAGGAAATCGGCCCGATCACACCCATGATTGCTGACGGCCTCAAAGACCTCGAAAATGACTATCCCGCCGCATGGCTCCCGGAGGCGGTACGGGTCGCCGCCGAAAAACAGGCGAAACACCTAAAGTTTATCCGGAGCGTGCTCGAAAGCTGGCGCAAGGAAGGAAAAACCACCGATGAAATCACTAGGAGACATAAACCTCAACCGAATGTTCGGGGCGGACGGGAACGATTCGGGGGAAAATACGCCGACTGGCTGGACCAATGAGGCCCCCGCCTGCGCCATCTGCAGCGCACACAATGCCGAGCGCCAGTGTAACGGCAGCGGCTTTTTTGATTTGGATGTCCCTGTCGGCCATCCAGATTTCAGCAAGGTCTTTCGCTGTCCCAATAACCCCGTCGAGGAGGACAACGTTCGCCAGGCCAAGCTCCGCGAGTTGAGTAACCTCGGCACATTTGCCGAAAAAACATTCGATAACTTCTCGCTAGCGGGCAACACGCACGCCATCTCCGAAATCGACTCACTACGACAGGCACGCCGGATGGCGATTCAGTTTGCCGAACACCCGCACAAAAAATGGCTGGTCCTCCAGGGAACCTACGGTTGTGGGAAGTCGCATCTGGCGGCGGCAATCGGCAACGAGCGGCTGTCACACGGCGACATCGTGCTATTCATCACCGCCCCAGACCTCTTGGACCATCTGCGCGGCGCATACAGTCCTGGTGCCGAATCCTACGACCAGACCTTCGACCGCATCCGCAACGCACATCTTCTCATCCTGGATGACCTTGGGGTAGAAAACCCCTCCGAGTGGGCTAAGGAGAAACTGTTCCAACTCCTGAACCACCGCTACAACGAACGCCTCTCCACCGTCATTACAACCAACACCGATATCGATATGCTGGACCCCCGCCTACGGAGCCGGATGCTCGACATTGATGTCGTCCGCCACATCTCCATCACCGCCCGCGACTACCGCTCCGCCCAGAAAAACCAACGCGAGCAACTATCCGAGCTGTATCTCTATCGCGATTTCGATTTTCACTCGTTTGACACCCGCAGCGGAGCCTTTCCAGATGAGACACAAAGCCTAGAACGCGCCCTCATTACCGCTCAAGAGTACGCCTCGCGCTGCAACGGGTGGCTTGTGCTGTTAGGCGAAAGCGGCACCGGCAAAACACATCTGGCAGCCGCCATCGCCAACACAATTGCCCAGCGTGAAGGTGAGGGTGACATCATGTTCGTCACGGCTGCCGACCTACTGGACCACCTCCGTAAGACATTTGACCCGGCCTCCCCCGTCAGCTTTGATGACCAGTTCCAGCAGGTGAAAAATACCCCGTTCCTTGTCTTAGATGACCTCGCAACCACCGAAAGCAGTAAGGCCTGGGCACGCGAGAAACTAACACAGATCATCAAACACCGTTACCTCAAGAGGCTCCCGACGGTTATCACTACGACCGTCAGCCTGGAAGCCCTAGACGGCCAAATCCGCACCCGCCTGATGGACCGCCGGCTGTGCCAGATGTTCTACATCAACGCTCGTCCCTATGTGGAACGGGCACACGGCGGGCTGTCGTGATGGTCCGCGTCAACCAAGGGCTATCCGTCCGCCCATACACCCGGCGCGACCTCACCCCCATGCGAAACCTGACATTCTATAACTTCCGTGTCCACACCCACCTGGACTGGCAGACGATCCACGAGTACCTGTTAAGTGAGCCGCCAAACCTGTGGGTTGCCTACCGCGACGGACACCTCGTTGGCACCCTGGGCCTCTCCCAGCCAATTAACCGCACCTGCTGGGTTCGCGTGCTGGCAATCGCAGACAACGAAGATGTCAACGCCGTGCTACGCGCCTTGTGGGCCGCTGTCAACGACGACTTCGCAGCAAACGACATAAACTCGGTGTCCGTCCTGCTTATGCGAGACTGGGTGCGCCTATGGGCGCAGAACTTAGGGTTCAGTTACACGGAAGACATTGTAACCCTGCGCTACTATCGGCGTCAGCCACCCCCTGCCCCGGCGACCGCCGTCCAAATTGGCCCCGTCGAACTTAGCCACGTTGATGCCGTACATACCGTTGACGATGAGGCCTTCAGCGACCCCTGGCGCATGACAAAACAGGAGATTCGCCTGGGACTACGGACCAGCGCCTACTGTGCAGCGGCCTGGGTTGACGGGGCAATTGTTGGCTACCAGATCGCCACCACCCACGGGTTAAACGGCCACCTCGCCCGGTTGGGGGTACGTAAGGGCCACCAGGGGCGCGGGATCGGCGGGGCGCTCGTCCACAACATGATCGCCCACTTTCATGACCAGGGGATCAACGCGCTGACCGTCAACACCCAAGACAGCAACGTGCGCTCCCAACACCTGTACGAACGCTACGGTTTCGTCCGCAATGGCTACGACCTCCCCGTCTGGTCACTCCAACCCTAAACCGCACATATACCGAACAGGATTGATCTGCATGACGATGATCTACCACGAACAGCACGCCGACCCCACCTACCTACAAGGTAAGTCGGTTGCCGTCATCGGCTACGGCAACATGGGGCGGCCTATTGCGCTCAACTTGCGGGATAGTGGTGTGGATGTCATTGCCGGGGTTCGGTCGGACGACACCCGCGCCCAGGCAACTGCCGACGGCATCCGTTCGGCGTCCATCCCAGAAGCCGTCCAACAAACCCTCATCGCCATCATCACCATCCCCGACGAGATCATGCCGCAGGTCTATCTAGAACAGGTCGCCCCGTACTTACGCAAGGGTGACGTGATGATCTTCGCCAGCGCCTATAATATTGCGTTCGGCTACATCGAGGCCCCGCCCTTTCTCGATGTTGGGCTAATCGCCCCACGCACTCTTGGCGATGCTGTTCGTAGACGCTATCTGTCTGGCAATGGGTTTTACAGCTTTATCTCCGTCGGCCAGGATGCCAGCGGCCAAGCCTGGGACGCCGTGCTGGCAGTGGCAGCAGCGCTTGGCACCCTCAAAGCGGGTGCTATCGAGATCAACTTTGAGCGCGAAGCTGAACTCGACCTATTTATCGAGCAGGCGGTACTACCGGCGTTCCAACATGTTATGATTACAGCGGCACAGTTGCTTATCGACCAGGGATACCCCCCGGAGGCCGTAATTGCCGACCTATACCTCTCTGGTGAGTTCAACGACTACCTAGAACGCGCCAAGCAGTATGGATTGCTAGACGCAATGCGATTCACAGCCCCCCACACCCAGTACGGTTGGTTAAGCCGCCGCGACCGCTACACCGACCTCAAGCTCGAACGCGTGATGGAAGGCACCCTTGAACAGATCAAGGACGGCAGCTTCGCGCAGGAGTGGGCCAAAGAGTACCAGAACGGCTACCCGCGTTTGGAAAAACTCTACCGCGAACATCAGCGGATGGAGCTGTGGGACTGGGAGAAACAAACCATTGAGATGCTCTCTCCTGATGAATTCAAACCAGATGACGACCCAGGGCTTTAGTCATTCTTCACGATTCCTGCTATAATCATCAATAAAGTGTTTCAGGTGAGCTGACAAATCATGACAAGACCGAACTCGCAAGAAATCATACAGGCCCTTGTTCAAGACTTTCAAAATCCAGACAACGACATTCGCGAGCGTGCCGCGATCCAAATCATTGACTTCGGCCCGGAGGCCGTCCCTTCACTTATCGCTGTCGTCAAACACCCAAACGAACATGTACGCCATATGGCGGTGTGGGCTTTGGGCGAAATTGGCGACCCCCGCGCCATCAACACACTTTTAGAAACTCTGCGCGACCCATCCAACAAGGTTCAGGAGTGGGCGGCCCGTGCCCTGGGGGAACTCAAAGCAGATGTCGCGCTAGACAGCCTGATACAACTGCTCCAGCACGAGAACCCCGGTACCCGACGCAATGCAGCAATGGCGCTTGGCTGGATTGGCAACGACAACGCTGCCAGTGCGTTGCAGGGGGCACTCCAAGATACAGACCCCTACGTGCGGGGCGCAGCCGCCAACGCACTCGCCCACCTGACGTATCTAGACGATGCCCTCACACAGGCGCTTGGCTCACGCTTACAAGACGATGATGAATGGGTACGGGGCCAAGCGGCCTATGCCCTGGGGTGTTTGCGTGCTAAGGCTGCCGTGCCAAATTTGGTCGTTGCGCTCACAGACGATAACGAATGGGTACGCTACAACGCCACCCGGTCGCTAGGTAATATCGGTGATATGGTTGCCTTTGACCCTATTGCAGACCGCCTGCACAACGACACCAGTGTTAACGTGCGGCGGATTGCGGCGGATGCCCTGGGAAATATTGGAGACAAACGGGCCGTTAAACTGTTAGAGCATTCCCTGGACCAAACGGCAACAGAGCACCTCCGGCGGGTTATCCAGGAGGCGCTACAACGCATCCGCCAGGAAAACACGTAACCTAGCACCATACTTAGAATCGCTGGCCCCACCTGTATCGTACAGGGGGTTGTATCTCGCCTTACACAGTCTCACACTACTTAGGAAACGGATGGCGACCAACAAGCTCCCCACAAAGGAACAACTGGAATCTAAGCTGCGCCAGCTCGCGGCCCCGTGTTCCCCTGCCGAAGTCGCCACCCAGATGGCGCTACTTGTCATGGTGTGTCGGCTCAATGAACAACGGCCACAGCGTCCCCGGCTGCCCAAGCCAGTCTCATCACAAATGGCGCGGGTTCAACTCATTATCAGCCAGGTTCATGCGCTTACCCCTGCCCAGCGCAATTACCTGCTTGGTGAGATCGAGCGAATTGAAGACGAGGACTTTCGGCTAGGTTTTCTCGCACAGTTAGCCCCACACATGCCAACATCCAAGCGCCAAGCCTTCGTTGAGTCCATCTGGCGTGGGGTAAAGGGGGTCGGCACAGCAACCGCACGGGCCAACCTGCTATTCAACCTGTTTACACCGTTGGACGATCTACAAAACACCCCATCGGCCTCGTTCATGGCAATATACAACATCGCCCGCCGTATCCCCGACCGTGACGCCCGTACCCGTAGCCTCATCGCACTAGCACAGCACGTCCCACCCGCCTTTGGCCGCCGGATACAGGTCGGTGTGCTGGACATCATAGAGGATATGCCCCGCGACACAGCCCGTTGTAACGCGCTCGTCTCGCTTGCAAGCACCCTACACCCAACCCTAAACGAACGCGCTCACCGGGTCGCACAGGCGCTACAGACACCTGAAGAACGCGCTCGCGCCCTGACATACCTGGCGACACTTTTCACCGGGACGACTGTCGATACAATCCGTATGGAAACCTTGGACACGATTGAGGAAATCACCGGTGAGGAAGCCCGCACCGACGCACTGGCCGCCTATGCGGACCTGCTAGGGGATGTGCATGTCACCGGCGACAACTTCCCGCCTATCCTGGAACGGGCGTTGTTGTTGGCCGTCAGCCTCCCCCGGCGGGCCTTCCGTGCCAGGGCGCTGGTCGCCTTAGCCCCGCACCTCCCGCCAGACCTACAGGGGGAAGCCATCGCAGCGGTGAATGACCTGCGTAGTGACCGTGAGCGTGCCGACCAACTGGCCGAACTCGCCCCACGCCTCGCCCCAGATATGCTGGTCGCCAGCCTTGCCATCGCGCATACTATGCAGCAACAGGACGCCCGTGTCTACGCGCTAACGACCCTCGCCCACCACGTTCCCGAACAAGCACGCCAACAAACTCTGTTGGATGCACTCGCCGCTGCCTCCAACCTCCCACGCCAGTTCGAGCGCGTTCTGGCCCTCGTCAACCTGCTGGACATCTTGCCAGAGGCGCTCCAAGAACAAGCCTGCACCAACGCGCTAGAGGCCACCCGGTTAATTGATAACCCGAACACCCGCGCCCGCGCCCTGAACATGATTACCACCAACCTGCCAATGCACCTGTTGCCCCGCGCTCGCGAGATCGCGACAACATTACAAGACCCCCAACGCAAGCTTTCTACGCTAGAAGTTTTGGTTAACCGCCTGCCAGAGAATGAACGCGCCCCCATTTACCAGCAAATGCTGGAGATCGTCAGCGACATCCGCTACGAATACCGCCAATCACGGGCGTTGTTGGCCGTCGCCGAACAACTCCCCGCGCAGTTGATTCCGCAAGCCACGGAACTCGCTCGCAACATTGACGACCCCTACGACCGCGTGAGTGCCCTCATTGCCCTGGCCCAAAACACTCCCACCACTGATCGGCTAGACCTGCTGCGGGAGGCATGGCGTTTGCTGCGAAAGGTTGAAAGCGGCTATGACCGGGCCAGCGCCCTCGCAGCTATCTCACCATTGCTCCCCAGTGGTGCAGAGGCGGACCTCACCCGCGCCATTAGCGGGGCCATTGGCTCCATCACAGACCCCTACGACCAGGCAAGCGCGATCATTCTCCTCGCCCCCTTACTCGCCCAGACAAAACCCCACCATACCCCCAACCTGCCGGATAAATCGATTGTCCTGCGCGATGGGCTACGGGTGGCGATCCGGGCCAGCGGCCAAGCTGAACGTGCGGCCCTACTCGCCACCGGGGTTGCGCTCTGGCAGTCGAGCTATACCCCAGACGAAACTGCTGTCCACGATATGCTCTGGCGCGATGTCATCCCGCGTATCGGCACACTGCCGCTGGCGGATGCCGCCCTGTGCGTTGAGTCGATCCTGCCCATTCTACGGCATCTCGCCGGCCCAGGGGGCGTCACCGAGACATTGCGGGCCTTCGGCCTTCCAGAATAAGTTATTTGTGCGGATTGCAGCACTATCGTTGCCTAGTGTACACTCTATGCTTGGATGTAACGTGTTCGTAGAACCAAAGGCGCACAACCAATGACACAGAATGAGCGCTTACAACTCATCGGCTGGGTGTTGTTTGTCCTGTGTGCGGTGTTGTACATCCTTAGCAGTATGGAGTCACGCAGTATAACGGGCTTATTGGGCAGCGTGGTCTTTTTAATCGCCTGCATATTCTTCATCATCCCGTTCATTCGAAAAGACGACGAACCATAGGCAGTCCCACCAGAAAGAGGTCACACCTCATGAGTCATCACTTTCCAATCGCATTCATGCACTTCGCCCGCCAACTGACAGGTGCAGAACGGGCAATGGCCGTCGCACCGGATGGTGCCGTCCTTGACACACACGGGCTAACGAGTGAGATGATCCAAGCTGAGGACTTCACAGGTTTCCGCAACATCGAACAAGCCGTGGCGTCCAACGAAACCCCGCATATCACCAACAATGGGGTGCTAGAACCAGAAGCAGCCCCCACCACTAACACTAACTTCGCCAACCTACGCCTTGTAGTGATCTTCACACTGGGGGATGCGGGGTTTGTCTACGTAGACCAATACGTCCGCAATGGTGCCATTGACCAGGAAACCACACAACGCATACAACAGTTCGCCCGGCTGTGGTTGGCGGACGGCAAAACCGACCTCTCCACGGCGGACATGCTCACACAGTATTCGACCGCAACCTAGTGAAATCGCTACCCCAAACGTGGCAGTTGTTTCGGCGTTGGGATCGTTTGGAAGATGTTGTCAATCAAATTGGCGGCCCGCTTGCTGTACAGCCAAACCATCCCCGGTTTGACATCCGCCCCAACAATCACAGCCAAAGACACGATATACGGCGCACCAAATTCGATAATGTAGACGCCGCTCTTCTCGCCTTCATAGTAGGTGGAGTGAAACTTGCTTTCCTCCAAGATGGACGCCAACGACCGCTGGGTCGAGTGGTCTATATTGAGCGCCTGGGATAACAGTTGCAGGTCATAGTCCTCCAACGTTCCCGCTGCCCCCACCATATTCCCGTCTGCGTCCACCAACCCGACAAAACTCGCCTTCACATGATTCAACAAACGCCGCAACTCGTGGTTGATCTTCTCGAACTGTTGCCGCCCCAGCACTAGCGCCGCCGACCGTGTATTCGGGTCCAGCCGTGCCGCGCGAGCAGTCAACGCCGGGTCTTTGCGTTGTGGTTTCGTGTCTGGCTGTTCGGGTTGGGGGATTACCACACGCCGCGCCTCCATCTGCCGCTCGATCTGCATCAGGAAAAAGGACATGTTCAACGGTTTATACAGGTAATCCACCGCACCCAGCCGGTATACCGCCACTGCACTTTTTGGCGAGAGGTCATCGTCAATCACGACAACCCGCGCCGACGGACGCAAGCCACCAACCACAGCCAATAAGTCCATACCGCTCAAGTCCGGCAGTTCAGCCTGGGTGACGATGAGGTCAAAGTTCGTCAGTAAAATTTCACTGAGAGCGTCCTCAAAGTTCACCGTTAGCGTCACCTGATACCCCCCGGCATCTTCCAAGGTCGCTATCAAATCCTTTGTGAGTTGCTCATCGTCACCCACAACGAGGATGTGTTCTTTGTGTTGTGTGTTCGCCATGAGTTTATTCCGAGTTACTCGCCTTCAGGTAGGGTGTCCGACAGGATTGGCACGGCATCTAACCACTGGACCAAGCCCTGGCCCTGGGCAACCACACCACGCATGTAGTTGTTTTCCCCACGAACAGGCCGTATCGCATCTTGGCTGAAGTATACCACGCCCTGCACCGCATCGACGATAAACCCCGCCATACGGTGCCCCGACGGTTGCACAACGACAAACAGCGTGTCCAGGGTGATCTCCGCTGCCGGGCAACCGAACAACACACGCAAATCCACCAGGACTAACGGTTGCCCCCGGCGGATCACAACCCCACGCAACGCTGGATGTGCGAACTCGCCCAAGTTGGCTGTCTCAACCATCGCCGCCACCTCCACCACATCCTGTATCGCCAGCGCGTAATCATTGTCGCACACCTTAAACCGCACCACCGAAACCTGCGCCGTCATGATAGGCTTTTCCCCTTGCTGCGGGTGGGGTCCAACCACATGACCATGACAATCGTCGGGTGTTTGTCGTCCCCCGTTAGCTGAATTTCATCCACTAGTTCGCCTAACTTCGAACGCAACGCCACCAGAATATTGTTCGCGTTTGCCCCTGCCAACCACGGGGCCGTCATCGACACCTGTATGCCGCGTTTGTTGCCATAGGAAGCGCCCGTCATGCGGATCGCGTGGACCTCCCCCGTCTTGAGCACCAACTCCGCCAGGACCGCCGCCGCACTAGAAACTTGGGCGCGATATGCGGGCGCAAACCCCACCAACGCAGCAGCCCGGCGCGCGGTGTCTCGCACAATCATCACATCCATCGCATCCTCAACCTGCACGGTCATCACAGGTGGTACCGTACTATATGGCTTGCTGTAGTTGGTCATCCTGGCCCTGTCTTTACGTTAGCTTGCGCTACTCGTCCTCTAAAATGCCCAGTTCCCGCAACGTTGTCACCAGATGCTCCGACGCAAATACATCCTTGGGAATGTAGTCGTCTGCCCCGGCACGCAACCCGGACATCGTGGACTTCGGCCCGGACTTCTCCGTCAACATAATCACAGGCACATCTTTGGTTGCAGGTGTGCGCTTCAGCCGCCGGCACACCTGAAACCCGTCCATACTCGGTAGCTTCACGTCCAAGATCACCAGTGCCGGCGGCGACGCAATCGCCTCGCGCAGGCCCTCTGGCCCATCATAAGCCACCCGGACGCGCAACCCAACGCTCTCCAGAATCTCCTTGATTTGGGCAGCCTGTGTTTTACTGTCCTCTACCAACAATGCTTCGAGCGCCATCGTGTCCCTGTTCTCTCTAAAATGATTTCGGCTAAATAAGCAGATAACTGGTTATATTATATCAGTTTGCGAATTGCCGCAGCGATCTGTGCAGGGGACATGACACGCTCCGCAGCCCCATTCCGAATCGCCGCCCCTGGCATTCCAAAGACAACGCTACTAGCCTGGTCCTGGGCATAAGTTCGGGCATGGGCCTCGCGCATCGCCAACAGGCCCATTGCCCCGTCATGCCCCATACCCGTTAGCACAACCCCTACGCCGCGTTCACCAACGGCCTCCGCCACTGACCCAAACAGCACATTAGCAGAAGGTTGGTAGTGGTAAGTACCCACCTCATCATCCAGCACCGCCCGAAATCGTCCTTGCTTACGCTCAACACGCAGGTGTGCCCCACCCGGGGCTAAGTGTATCACGCCCGGCATTAGAACTTCATCTTGTACTGCAATTTTGATGGGCAGTTCGGTAAAACGCCCTAACCACCGCCCTAACCCCGCCAGAAATTCACCCGGCATATGCTGCACAACCACCATCGGCACCGTCATCTCATTCCGAAACCCACCAATTAGGGTTGCCAGGGCGCTCGGCCCACCAGCACTGGCGGCCACAGCGATAAGCTCTGGCATAAGGCGCAGGCCGCGTGTCTGGTAACGGTGGACCTCTTTTGTCGGCGGGTTGACCTCGTAAACCGAGGCCCACCGCCGCACAACCTTGACCCCAGCCATCGCCCGTAATGTGTTCACAAGTTGCTGTTGCCCCTGCGCAAAACTCGCGCTGTGGCGGGCAGGCGGCTTGGGAACAACGGCCAATGCCCCAGCCTGCAACGCCCGCAAAGACAGGTCAACCTGACGTTCTACCAGGTCGGAAACAATCACAATTGGCGTGGGGGTGTGGCGCATAATCCGGCGTGTGGCCTCCAGGCCGTCCATCCCCGGCATTTGCACGTCCATCGAAATCACGTCCGGCGCAACTTCTGCGGCCATATCCAGGGCTTCTAACCCATCCCGCGCTGTGCCCACCACCTGTAATAACCCAGTTTCGTCCAACAACTGGGTGAGATAATAACGCACGGTTGGGCTGTCCTCCGCCACCAAGACACGAATTGGCTCTACAGTTATTTGGCCCGTCATCTGCGCTCCATAACAGTGTATTAAGTCTAACAGCTTCCGGGCGTGTCGCCGCCCCTTGACGTTGGATTTACGTTACAATTCCCTGCAAACTGCCCTTAACGCTCCCGCAGCCACTCACCCGTCAGGGGGTCCGCCCGCCAATCACGCGGGGGTTCCGGGTCACAGGCCGCTGCCGGGTTCGTCAGCGCATCCCCTGTGTCCACAAACTCCACAATCACCTCGCTCCCCGTGAGTGCAGACACAAAACTCATCAATGCGGAGGCCGCGTCGCGTTCTGCCGTGACAAGCAGCCCACCCTCCACCGCCTCATCGCGGAAGGCCACCATCGCCTCATACTGCGCGATCTGCCGGGCGGCGTCCCAGTCTACAGAGCAGGTCGGCCCGTTGACCTGTCGCGCATACTGGTCGATAAAGTCCATTGAGCAATCAACAATCGTCGGGCGCGGCAGAAACAATGTGTACGTGTCCGTTTCCTCATTGTATATCACAGAATCCGGCTCAACTTGTAACAGGTCAATCCCCGCCTCAATCGTTGCAGATGCAACATGGTTCGCCCGATGATTACACACGCCTAACGCCCCCTGTTGGATCACCACCTCAATATCCGCACGGGCCACCTGAAGGCTTGTGCTCGTCAACTGGCCCAACGGTTGAATGCGGTTCACAATCGTCTGCGAGCTGGTGACACTCCCGCTGGGCGGCTCCGGATTCAGGAACACCCCTACCCCGGACTGTAACAAGGACAGCCCCCCGTTCAACGTCCCCGCGACGACCAACGCCAACAGAAACACGGCTGCCAATACGATGCCCATACAACCAAACGCCCCCCATCCCACCATCACCCATGGGTTACGGGTAGTGTTTGTCTGGGGCGTTTCGGGGGTGGTGGGCCGCTTCTGCTTGGGCGGCTGTGCGGCCTCTGGCGTCGTCGGCATATCTTCATCGTCCGGGCGTGCCTCCGGCGGCACATAACGCATATCATCATTGTTAGGTGGGGTCATTAGCCTCTCTTTCGTTCGTGCGGACCGATGTACAATACAATACGGCAAAGTATACAACAGGTGACAAACCCTTCGCCAAGAAAGGCACGCCGATGCACATCCAACACTTGCACCCCTGGGATGTCTCTACCCAGGAGGCCATCGCCATCCAGAAAGACCTCGCCACACAACTGGTAGACGATACCCCATTAGCCATCGCCAATATTCGCTTCATCGGCGGGGTGGATGTGAGCGTCAAAAATAACGTGTCCAAGGCAGCCGTCGTCGTGCTGACGTACCCCCGCCTAGAACTTGTCGAGGCCGTCACCGCCAGCCAACCCACCCCATTCCCCTATGTGCCCGGGCTACTGACATTCCGCGAAGGTCCCGTTCTTGTGGAGGCTTTCGAGCAACTCCAACAAGAACCCGATGTGTTTTTGTTTGACGGCATGGGGCGCATCCACCCCCGCCGCACCGGGATTGCCACCCACATGGGCCTCTGGCTGGGGCGGCCCACTGTCGGCGTCGGCAAGACCCACTTTATCGGCGAATACGACCCACCCGGTGTTCCCAAGGGCAGTTACAGCCCCATCACCGACAAGGGGGAGGTGATCGGCAACGTGCTCCGCACACGCACCAACGTTAAACCCGTGTACGTGTCTGTCGGCCACCTCGCGGACCTGCCCACCGCAACGGCCCTCACCCTCGCTTGCGCTCCCAAATACCGCCTACCCAACCCCATTCGCATGGCCCATCACACCGCAGGGAAATAAAATGTGATATTGCTCACACAAAATCACGCTGGATGAAACTATCACGGGTCGCCACAGCCTGTCAGGATAGGGACAAGCTATCCATCTACTTACGAACAAGGAACCTTTTACCGTGAACATACAACACATCCGGAGTACCCTGCTCCTTGTCGCTATTTTCGCGCTCGCGATGATCCCCGCCAGCGCCCAGGAAACGCCCACCGTCCAGGTGGTCCTATTCCACTCACCAACCTGCCCCCACTGCCACGACATTATTGACAACTTCCTGCCCACCATTCTGCCCCGCTACGGTGAACAGATCGAAATGATCTACGTAAACGTGAGCAACCAGGGCGGCGCGATGGCAATGTACGACGCCTGTAACGCGCTCAGCGTCCCAGAAGCCCGTTGTGGCGGCGTCCCGGCAATGGTCGTTAACGATGTGTATATGGTCGGCGCGGCAGAAATCCCCGCCCGTATGGAAACGCTCGTTACCCAAAATCTAGCAGTAGGCGGTTCGAACCTCAGCAAGCTCCCAATGCTGTGGGAGGCAATGGCGGCCCAGGGCATGACCGGGGCGACCACCGCCGCAGCCGAGACTCCAGCCCTGGCAACCCCCGGCGAGCGTTTCGCGAGTGATGTACTCGGCAACAGCACCGCCGTCGTTGTGTTGCTGGCCCTCGTCGTATCGCTTGCCCTTGTGGGTTATGCTGTCAGCACATCCGCACCGCTCCTCAATGGCCTTGTACCACAAATGGTAACCGCTGTGGCGCTCGCCGCTGCGATTGCCGTCATCGGCGGTGTTGCAATGGGTGGCGGCGGCTTCCCCGCAATCCTCGCTGCCCTGGTTGCCGGATTCCTCGCCGTCGCGCTGATGATAGTCGCCCGTAGTCCCAATCCCCAACGCGCTATCCCGATGATTCTTGTCGCCGGGCTTGGCGTGGCCGCCTACCTGAGCTACATCGAAACGGGAACCGCTGAGGCTGTCTGCGGTGTCATGGGCGACTGCAACGCAGTCCAGGCCAGCCCCTACGCCAAGGTCGCAGGTATCCCTGTTGGCGTGATTGGCCTCGTCGGATATGTGCTGCTATTCGTCGCCTGGGGTGTCGGGCGCTTCCAGAGCAGCCAAGCTGCCACCCTGGGACGCGCTAGCCTACTGGTGATGGCGCTGCTTGGCGTGGCAGCCTCCGCCTACCTCACCTTCCTGGAACCGTTTGTGATCGGTGCTGTGTGTGCATGGTGCATCACCTCCGCGCTGACAATGCTGGCCGTCCTATGGTTGAGCGCCCCCGCCGGGCGAACCGCGCTCCAGAGCTTGCGAGGCAACACCGCGACCAAGACGCGCCAAACAGAATCTGTCACCAGCAGCTAACCCGTAAAACGGAACCTGCCCCCCTTTACCCACGACATATGGGGGGCAGCGGTCCGATCATCTCCCTGAAACGCCGCTATGCCGCCTCATCCAAGTTGGTATGAGGCGGTTCCGGTTTCCCATACCGCCCCCCTGCGCTAGAATCCCCACCAATGAGAACAACGACACAGAAGGGACAGCGCGTGCGACAGTTCACAGTAGCGCGGGTGATGTTGATCGCGGCATTTGTGGCAGTGGCGGTCATCGCGGCACGCCCCCCCACCGACACCGATACCTGGTGGCATATTCGCAGCGGCGGTTGGACGCTCACCAACGGCTTCATCTACGAGGACCCCTTCAGCCACACCCGCGACGATGTCGTCTGGGTGAATCACAGTTGGGGGGCGCAAGTCGTCCTGTGGGGAACTTACCAACTTGCCGGGGATATGGGCCTGGCACTCTACACCGTGATTCTGGCCGCCGTCGGCATGGGGTTCGTGTGGGCCGCCGGAACCGGGTCAGCATACGTGCGCGGATTTGTTCTCGTCCTCGCCAGCGCAACCGCCGCCGTGTTCTGGTCCGCCCGTCCCCAGATGCTCACCTTCGCCTTCAGCGCCGTGACGTTGTGGTTTTTGTGGGAACTGGTAGAACGTGGCCGTGACCGCATGTGGTGGCTCATCCC
>CAYWZS010000077.1:0-19011 GCA_964462905.1 uncultured Anaerolineaceae bacterium | reverse complement strand
GGGACTGATTCATGGGAACCTCTTTCTATGTCTGTGTGTAAATAAAACATACAAAATTCAGTAGATCACGAGAGTACTTAACCCCCAACCCTTCCCACTTAAACGGTGGCAGGGAATATCTTGGATTAGAAGGTGAGGTTTCATAAAATCATGAACCACTGAGATTGTATTAGCGAAATGTATGGAAATTGTTGGCAAGATCCATTTTTTCAAATTATACTCTGTTTCATGAGCGTTACTCATATTTTATGTTATTAACCTCAAGGCAAAAGCACTCACAACAGGATAGGAAACAAATGCGCTATCCAAAACAACGTTTTTTGGCTATTGCTTTAGCGATAGGTTTACTATTACTGGGCGGTGGTTTCTCTGCAATTGCACAGGGGGGCACTAGCAATTACGGGCCTGTGACCACCAACTTAGATTGGCAGATTATCAGCACGACGGATGATCTGGGCGCTGAGGTAGTGGTTGTCCCGGCGGGCTGTTTTGATATGGGCACGGATGAACGTGCTGCTGATTTGATGCCTGCAACCGAGATTTGTATTGAGCAGGACTTTGTGCTGGACCGTTTTGAGGTGACGAACGCACTGGCGGACGCCAGTGGGTTTACGTTTGGCAACCCGAGCCAGTTCACCGAACCAGAGCAGCCGCGTGATAGCGTGACATGGTTTGACGCGAACGCATTTTGTGCCAGCCGGACCTTCCAGGGGCAGCCGATGCGCCTGCTGACGGAGGCGGAGTGGGAATATGCGGCGCGTGGCCCGTCGCACAGTATTTACCCATATGGCAACGAGCCGGAACTGGCGGTTGCGGTGACCCGTGATAATTCTGGGGGGACAACCCAGGCTGTCGGCACGTATCCCCGTGGTGATTCGTGGGTGGGTGCGGCAGACATGGCAGGGAATGTGTGGGAGTGGACCAGCAGCATTTATCGTCCGTATCCCTACAGCGCGGGAGATGGGCGTGAGGACGTGAACAACACCGAGGAATCGCGTGTGTTGCGTGGTGCCTCTGCCAATAATTCAATTGACCAGATGTACGCGGCGAATCGGTTTGCGCGTAACCCGGGGACGGGTTATGCGATGATCGGGTTTCGCTGTGCGGCAGATCTGCGTGAGCTGATCGAGCGAGAAGGCCCAGGGTTAGACTTTGAGCCGGACATCCAGACAGTGAGCAACGTGCAAATGGCGCGGGTCCCGGCGGGTTGTTTCGCGATGGGTAGTGATGATGAGCGCTCCGGCGAGAGCGGCGTTGATGAGATGCCTGTGGACGAGGTGTGCATCGAGAACGACTTCTTAATTGACGTTTTCGAGGTGACGAACGCTAACGCCGAGGCCGCTGGGTTCACGTTTGCTAACCCCGGTGAGTTTACCAGCCCGGATAATCCGCGTGATACAGTGACGTGGACCGAAGCGAACACCTACTGCGCGGCACGCGGTGGCCGCCTGCCGACGGAAGCGGAGTGGGAGTATGCTGCGCGTGGGCCGTCTGGTGGGTTGTACCCATGGGGCGAGACATTTGGCCGGGATGAGGTGGACTTTTTTATCTGGCGGCGGAACTCGACGGGGCAGTCGCTGGCAATAGGTAGCCGCCCAGAGACGGATGTGTCATGGGTGGGGGCCGTTGATATGGCGGGGAATGTTGCAGAGTGGACGAGCACAATTGTGGCACCGTACCCGTATAACGCCAATGATGGGCGTGAGGAAGATGGTAACCTAGAGAGTCGTCGTATTGTGCGTGGGGTGGACTATTTGAGTAGTGATTTCCCGCGTATGTCGTTGCGAAAGTTTTTAAAACCGGATGAGTCGCGGGACACGGTTGGCTTCCGTTGTGTGGTGGACCTGGTGCAACCGATTCCCCCCGACACCAATATCTGTTCCGCGCCGACGGATGCGGTGACGGCACGCCTGACAATCAATGAAATGACGGTGTTGGACACGAAAGAAGACGAGCCGGCGCGTGATGACATCCTGGTTCAGTACTTCTTTGGGGTGGCAGGTGGTAATCCAATTGGGGAGGACTTGGCGCAACCCGTTGCGATAGGGGACGTGGTGACGGACTTTGAGACGATCACGGTACGGGCTGACTGTAGCGCCCGTTTGAGCATGACGCTGATTTTGCGTGAGGATGACGGTGTGGTGCCACAGATTACGCTGGCTGATCCGCATAACAACACGGTTGATCTGACGACTTTTGACTTCACACAGCTTCCGATTACACAGTCAGTGTCGTTCACGGGGCAAACAGCTAACGGCCAACCATTCGACTATCGCGTGCGTTATACCATCGATATTCAATCGGCAGATTAGGACGGAAATAAGATGAAAAAGATTGCAATGGTGCTATTGTGCCTGGTGCTGGGGGCCGCGTCGTGGGGCGTGGCCGCCCAGGAGGGCGACGGGGCAATACTGGCGGCGATCCAGGAACGCGGGGTGTTGCGCTGCGGCGTAAACACGGACTTGTTAGGGTTCAGTAGCCAGAATGAAGCGGGGAACTGGGTCGGTTTCGACGTGGAAATCTGCCGGGCGGTTGCTGCTGCGATTCTGGATGCCCCGGACGCAGTGGAGTACGTGCCGGTTGCCGCGGCGGACCGTCAGTTCGTGCTGGAGTTCGGGGATGTGGATATGCTTTCGCGCAACACCACATTTACTTTTAGCCGGGATACGGAGTGGAACGCTCGCTTCGGGCCGATTACCTTCTATGATGGGCAGGGGTTGATGGTGTACCGCGAGAGTGGGATCACCAATCTGCAAATTTTGGCAGGGGGGACGATCTGCGTGGAGACGGCCACCACGACCGAGGCCAACATCCGCGATTACCTGACGCGCAATGAACTGCCGTACAACGTGGTCACGCCGGAGGGCGACACAATTTTCGAGTCCGAGCCGACGACGATTCCGGTAACGACGATTCGGACGTACATCTCTGCGAGCGAGATGTTGGATGGGTTCTTCAACGGTCGCTGTGATGCGGTGACAACGGACCGAAGCGGCCTTGCAGCCCGGCGTGCGGCCAGCCCAAACCCTGATGAGATTACGATTTTGCCGCTGACGATTAGTAAGGAGCCGCTGGCCCCGTTGTCGCCGGACAGTGATGTTGCCTTTGCAAATGTGATTGAGTGGACGGTGTTCGGCATGATTACGGCGGAGCGCCTGGGCGTGACGAGTGAGAATATCGACACGGTGCTGGCGAACCCCACGACGGAGATGGAGCGCGTCTTTGGGTTAAACGGGGCGTCCTCTGGCGAGTTATTGGGGATTCCGAATGAGTTTATGGTGTCGGTAATTCGCAACGTGGGCAACTATGGTGAAATCTACGAGCGGCACCTGGGGCCAGCAACACCGCTGGGCCTGGACCGAGGGGCCAACCAGCCCTCCCCGAGTGGTTTGTTGTACGCACCACCATTCCGTTAGGGGGTAGCTGCGATGAGTCGCAAAATCTTGTTGGTTCCGCTGATGATTCTGGCGCTGGCCTTCACCTGGTTATGGGTGGCGGCGCAGGATGACGCGTCGGTGACGGTGCGCCGGGTGGATGACGCATCCTTCCCGACGTTGCGCTTGCTGGTGAATGTGGACGAGGCGACCGCGCCGGGGAGGACCCTGGGCGCAGAGGCTTTCGGCATAACGGTGAATGGTGAGACGGTGCCTGTACAGTCCTTGCGGACAGTGCGGGCGGAGGATGTGCCGATTAGTGTGGTGTTGGTGCTAGATAGTAGTGAAAGCATGGCCGGGAAGCCACTGGACGACACGAAAGCCGCCGCCTTGCAGTTCTTGGAGCGGTTGTCGCCCGGTGATGAAGTGGCGTTGGTTCGGTTTGGCAGCACAGTTGAGACGATCCAGCCGTACACGACCGATGTGGAGGCGGTGCGGACGGCGGTGCAAGGGCTGCAACCGTTTGGGCGGACGGCGCTCTACGATGCGGTAACGCAGGCTGTCACGACTGCACAGCAAGCCAATAACGAACAGCGTTTTGTTGTCTTTTTGACGGATGGCAACGAGTTCGGCAATTTGAGCAGCAACACCAACCAGGGCAGCTTAGAACAGGCCGCTAACAGTGATGTGTCTATTTTCACGGTGGGGCTGGGCTTTGGGGTGGACGAACTCTACCTGAGCGACGTTGCGCGGGTGTCTAACGGGGAATACTATGTGGCCCCGGTATCTGGTGACCTGGGAGATGTTTTTGACTTGCTGGTGGACTTTTTGCGGACTGAGTACGTGTTGACAGTCGAGACGGACCTGGAACCAAACGGCGAGACGGCAGCGATTGCTGTGGCTGCCAACGACGAAACCGGGACCCTGGACTATCAGACGGTTGACTTGTTCCCGCAGATTACGGTGAATGCGCCGCAGGTGCCGGTCACGGCGCTGACGGATATCACAGTGGACGTTGCCGCACCGCGCAATGTGGCGACGGTTGCTGTGGCGTTGGGGGGGGCGGCGGTTGAGGTGGGGGCGGACCTGGCCGGCCAGACGGAGGGGAGTTTCGCGGTGACGGTTGACCCGTCGGTGATGGTCGGTGATATTCCGTTGACGGTCACGGTGACAGATGCCACCGGTGGCAGCCGGACGACGACAGCAACCCTGAACGTGGTTGCGCCGCCGTCGCTGGCGTTGACCGGGTTGGACTCTGATGTGGTAAGCACGTCACCACTGGACTTGACGCTCGATTTACAGAACACAGACGCTGCTGTTACGAGTGTGACGTATCGTGTGGATGGGGAGGTTGTGGCGACGGATACCACGCTGAACCCGTTCACACTGAATACTTTCGCTTACGCGCTGGGTGAGCATACGCTGGCGGTGACGGTGGTGTTTGGTGGGGAGTCGCTGACGACTGAGCAGGTTTTCAACGTGTTGCCAGTAACGAGTAATGATGTCTGGACGCCAGTTGTTGAAACCTTCAACGAGGTGGATATGGTGTTGGTCCCGGCGGGTTGTTTTGAGATGGGCGGTGGTACCCTGCCGGACGAGCAACCCGCAACGCGGGTGTGTGTGTCCGAGGCGTTCTGGATGGATGTGACGCCAATCACAAACGATCAGTATGGCTCGACGGGGCTGTTTGTCGGGGCTGACGTGCCGCGTGACCGAATTACGTGGAACCAGGCGACAGACTACTGCGCCAGCCGGGGTGGACGCCTGCCGACAGAGGCCGAGTGGGAGTATGCTGCTCGTGGGCCGGATGCTTTGCTGTACCCGTGGGGTGACATCTACGAGCCAAATTTCGTCGTGTCTGTGGATAACGCAGACGGACAGACCCAGCCGGTAGGGGAGCACCCGGGGGGTATGTCTTGGGTAGGGGCGATGGATATGAGTGGGAACGTGTGGGAGTGGACCAGCAGCGCCTATCTGCCGTATCCCTACGATGCTGAGGATGGCCGGGAAGCACTAGATGCGGATTTGCTCCGTGTGCTGCGCGGGGGGGCTGCGACCAACCGCGAAACGGACCTGAGAGCGGTCAATCGTTACGCCCGGCTGCCGGACACGAGTCTCGGCCTAACCGGGATGCGCTGTGTTATGGACTATAGCAACTAAGGACAACCATCATGCCGTTTCGAGCAGTTTTTTTGATGATCCTCTGCGCCGGGTTCACCTTGTTCCCGATGGCAGAGGTGGACGCCCAGGACATTGCGCCGGGCAGTATTATTGATGCGATTGTGGAACGTGGGACGTTGCGCTGTGGCGTCAACGCGAGCCTACCGGGGTTTGGGGCCGAGGCGACCGGGGAATATTCGGGCTTTGATATTGATGTGTGTCGGGCTGTGGCAGCGGCGGTGCTGGGGGATGCTGACGCGGTGGAGTACGTGCCGCTGGCGGCAGCAGACCGGGCACTGGCCTTTGAGTTTGACGAGATCGACATGCTTTCGCGCAATACCACCTGGACGTTGAGCCGGGTTGCCGAGTGGAATGTCATTTTTGGCCCGACGACTTTCTATGACGGACAGAGTGTGATGGTCCGCACGAACAGCAATATCGGTTCTCTGGCGGGGTTGGCTGGGGCGCGTATTTGTGTGCCTCAGAACACCACGAGCGAGTTGAACATCCGTGATACGCTGGACCAACTGGGCGTAACGTATGAGCTGGTGAGCCAACCGGACACGCAGACTGCGTTTGAAGGGTTGGTTGACGGGACCTGTGACGCGTTCACGACGGACAAAAGCGGGTTGGCGGTGTTGCGAACCACGTTGGGTGATGCGGCGGCTGAATACACGATCTTTGAGGATGTGATTAGCGCGGAGCCACTGGGGCCGGTTTCGCCTGCGGTGGACCCACAGTTCGCGGAGGTGATCCGTTGGGTGGTGTTCGGGATGATTGAGGCCGAAGAACGGGGTATCTCTCAGACGAATGTAGAGAGCCTGGCGGCTAACCCGACCTCGGACGTTGAGCGTTTCCTGGGGTTGGGTGGCGTGAGCCGTGGTGACCTGCTGGGTATTCCGAATGACTTTATGTATCAGGTGATTTTGCAGGTGGGTAACTACGCTGAAGTTTACGAGCGCCACCTGGGGCCGGGCACGCCGCTCAACTTGGAGCGCGGTGCAAACCGTCTGTATGATCCTGAGGATTTGACAGAGCCGGTTGGGTTGTTGTACGCGCCGCCGTTCCGCTAAAGAGCGGAACGCTTCCAGCACGCAAAACCTCGATCATCTGGGCATCGTGGCCGGAGTTTGCCAGCAGATCAATCTCATAGCGACTTTGCTCGGTGGGGGGTGCTGAAATTCTATGTTTTCGAGGCCCCCCCTCTGAATGTCGGTCATAGATGATGGTCAGCAACGTTTCTATGCTTATACTGGTCATGGGCTGTTTTCCTCCGATGGTGCGTTTGACGACTACCATCATGGGATTCAGCCTGCTTTTGTCAATTTCATTTCACATCAAACGTATTGGTGCAACGCTGAGTTGCACGCAGATAAGGGTAATTGGCTCAAAGGTAGGGTTATCCGCTTGGGAAAAGCCCAGACAAGTTTCCCCCTCCGGTGGGTGTTACGAACGGACGCCAATTAACACCGGGCTATCAACCAATCACGAACGCCAACCATATCTTGCTGAACATAGCAGGGTAGCTCGGCAAATACGCGGATGGGAGTATGTGTGGTATCCGGCACAGCCATACAGGTCATTTTGGCGCGAATGGCGGCACGTACCCCGTTGTAGCTGTCCTCAATAGCGATGCAATGCTCCGGCTTGACGCCTAACTGTGCCGCCGCATAGAGATAGATGTCGGGGGCTGGCTTGCCCTGTGGCACATCATCGGCAGAACAGACGACCTGAAATAAGTCGTGCCAATTGGGTTGACTGCCTAGTGTGGCCTCAATGATATTGCGGGGCGAGTTGGAGGCGACTGCAAAAGCGAGTCCCTGCGTCTGCACCCACGCCAACAGTTCATTTACGCCCGTCTTGACGACTGTTTGTGTCTGAATGACGTGAAGCAACCGTCCCTCAAGCTCGTGGCGTAGGGAGACAACATCACCCGATAGTCCATAAACACGCTTCATGCCCGCGACATACTCGGGCATCGCCAACCCGATGAGAGGGTGATGTCTAATCGGGTCGTAGGCGGTTCCATAGGTGACGAGCCAAGCGGACTCAACCTGCTGCCACAGGCGTTCGGTGTCCACAAGGGTTCCGTCCATGTCAAAGATGATCGCCTGTGGGCAGATAGAGTGCGGCTTGTTCATTGGCCGCCCTAGTAGTTAGATGGCATGACGCCATCCGCCAATAATTGCTGAATACGGTCAACCACCTGCGGCACTTCGTTGATGTCCCGCACAACAAAGTGCGCCCCCGCCTGCAAGAGCTTCTGCTCAATCGGCTTGAGGCAGTGGTCTAGCTCACTAACGGATAACGCCTGTACCGCATCGTAAGTTAGCCCCAGTTCATTCCCACTTTGTGACACGCCAACCGTCCACATGCCCGCGTTGAGTCCTTCCTCGATGTCCGTCACGGTGTCACCGACCTTCACAACCGCAGACACGGGATAGACGTTTATTATCTCGGCAACCTTGAGCGCCATCCACGGTGCCGGGCGGCCACTGACAACCTCATCCGCCGTGACCACCGCATCCGGTTGATAGCCCTTTTCGGCAGCAACGGGAACGAGCGCGTCCATGATGGGCCGGAGATAGCCGGAACACGAACCGATTTTCAGGCCGCGTTCGCGTAGGGCGGCCACTGTTGCGACTGTGCCGGGGATAAGGTCTGCATATTCGGTGACAACCTCAATTTGCTTGGGTAAGAATGCCTCATAAATCGTCTGCACATCGGCATCGGTTGGCGCAGTATGATGCACGCGCTCCCACTCTGCCGAAATACGCGGCATCGCTATAATGTCTGCGATATGATCACGCTTGTGCTTGCCCATGGGGGTGCGTGCTTCCCGCAGCGTGATGTCTATCCCCTTGGCCTTGAAGCCCTCAATAAACACGTTTGTCGGTGCAAAGCAGCCGTAGTCTACGGTTGTGCCTGCCCAGTCAAAAATAACCCCCTGAAGTGTACCTGCGTAGCGCCGTTGATAACGAAAACGCATTATTGTGGAAATCCTCTCTCTCTACCGTATCTGTGATGTGTCACCTGTGCGATGGCTCCGGCAACGTCACGCCAAGCGACTCAAGCGTGACATCAATAGCGGTCAGTAGCGCCTCCATATGCTGAACCGTCAAGCGGCCAATATTGCCCAACCGAAAGCAGTCTGCCTCCGTTAGTTTGCCCGGGTATATGATGAAGCCTTGCTCTGACAATAGATGATAGAAGCGGTCAAAGTTAAAGTTAGGATGCGTTGGATAGAAGAAGGTGGTGATGATATAGCTCTGATGGATTTCCGCTAGATAAGGTTGGAAGCCCCGTTTTATCATGCCGTCCCGTAGATGGTGATTGTTGGCCGCATAGCGTTTTGCCCGCCCCATAACGCCGCCCTCTTCGTCTAGCTCCACAAGCGCCTGATGAAAGGCCATGATGCTCTGCACGGGGGGGGTAAAGCGAAACTGGCCGTTTTGCTCTAGCCCCTGCCACTGGCTGTACAGGTCAAGGCTTAGGGTGCGAGCATGTCCTTCGGTCTGTGTGAGTGCCGCTACATCTGCAATCACAAAGGCAAAGCCCGGCACACCCTCAAGGCACTTGTTAGCGGAGGACACGAGATAGGTTATTTTGTGTTCCACAACGTTTAACGGAACCGCACCAAAGCTGCTCATGGCGTCCACGAATAGCTGGCGGTGGTGCTTGTTGACCACTGCGGCGATGTCCTCAACGGGGTTCAAAATACCGGTTGTTGTCTCGCAGTGAACCATCGCCACCAGCTTCACCTCAGGATGTAACGTGAGGTAGGCATCGAGTTCTGCCACGTCCGGGATTGTGTTTTCGGGGTAAGTTAGCGTGTCAAACGGAATGTGATAGACCGTCGCCATTTTTTGAACACGTCGCCCGTATGCCCCGTTGATGATAATGAGCAGGTGGTCATCTGCCCCCATTACCGAAGATATGACCGACTCAATAGCAGATGTCCCGTTGCCCGGTATTAAGACCGCCGTATGGGTTGCCCCTGCGGTCACGCCAGCAAGCAATTGCAACTGTTTGCGAATTTGTGCAACCGTGTTGATAAAAAGCGCATCCCGCGAGCCATAATCGTGAAGCTGTGCCTGTTTTACCGTGCTGCTGGTGGTTAGCGGCCCCGGTGTAAAGAGCCATTTATCTTGTGTCACAATGATGGTGTATCTCTAGCCGATATTCTTGAATGACCAGATTATAGTCTTTTTTGCCTGAATGGGCAATTTTCATAACAAAACATGCCCGATTTTAACTTAAATGCGCCGTTGGCTTAACTTTGGATTAAAGGATTGTCGGTAGAAATAAAGTGGCAGCGCCATGTTCGGGCGCTTCGTATGCAAAACATATTTCACTTCCTAGAGTTCTTTAAGGAGAGCCATAGTGCGTAAGACAGTAGGGATTGTTCTTTCCGCTTTGATGCTGTTGGCGATGTCTATCGCCACCGTAGGTGCCCAAGATTGCCCAGTTTCCACCGTCGCTGACAACGCGGGTGTTGAGGCAGGTCAGTATCCGTTCCAATATGAGCTTGCCGAGTTTCAAGAGTTGGGCGGCTGCACGCTGACCTTCGCTGAGAACCCTGAAATGACCGCGTTAAACAGCCAGATTGCGGGCAACCAAGAACTGCCCCCCGTTGAAGAGCGCCTCCCGGCAGAGCCGCTGGTTTTCCAACCGTTGAACCAGATTGGCGTCTATGGCGGCACGCTTGACGGCCTCGCCAACGCCACCGAGTCCGGCACATCTGACTTGTTGAGCGTTCGCCACGTTAATTTTGTGGCTTACTCCAGCGACCTGCTGACGATTGTCCCGAACATCGCTAAGGGCTGGGAGTGGAATGAAGACTTCACCGAGTTGACCATCATGCTGCGTGAAGGCCACAAGTGGTCTGACGGCCAGCCGTTCACCGCCGCAGACGTGGCGTTCTGGTACAACGAGATTATCCTCAATGAGGACATCTACGGCACCACCCCTAGCCTGTGGTTGGTTTCCGGTGAGCCGATGACCGTCACCGCTGTTGACGAGACGACCGTCCTGTTCGAGATGCCCGTCCCGGCCCCGAATTACCTCGCCAACTTCGCCACCACCTACGCCCAGCCGTTCCAGCCCAAGCACTTCTTCGAGGCTGAAGCCGAGGCCAATGGCCTGAGCATCGCCGAAGTTGCGGACATCTACTATCGTGGTTCCGACTGGAAGGACGTGCCTTCCCCGCTGCTCGATGGTGCCTCCGACAAGGTAGCGCCTACGCTTGAGGCGTTTATCCTCGTCGCGGAGAACACCGAAGGACGCAACCTGGTTGCCAACCCGTACTTCCACATTGTTGACACACAGGGTAATCAACTTCCCTACATCAACGAGATTAACGAGGATTACATTCCCGACGCAGAGGTGCGTAACCTACGCATTACCAATGGCGAAGTAGACTACAAGAGCCAAGCTGTTTTCATCGAGAACTTCCCGCTGTACGCCGAGAATCAAGAGGGCGGCAACTACACGGTTGATCTGGTTCCTGGGCTTGGGACAAGTGTATTCTACAGCTTTAACACCACCCATAAAGACGAGGGTCTGCGTGCCATCTTCAGTGATGTGCGCTGGAGTCAGGCCATGTCCGTTGCCATTGACCGCGAAGAAGTGAATGAAATTGTTTATCTCGGTCAGGGTGTCCCGCAGCAGTCCGTCCCCGCCGAGCCAAGCACGGTTGCCTTCGTGGCCGAAGAAAACCTGACGGCCTTCACACAGTACGACCCTGAAATGGCAATGAGCCTGCTTGACGAGATGGGCATTGTTGACGTTGACGGCGACGGTTTCCGTGAGCGTCCCGACGGTAGCACTTTGGTTATTCAGCTTGTGTTCTCCAATCAGGGTGGGCCAGTTCGCCTACACGAGTTGACCGAGGACTACTGGGAAACCGTTGGGATTCAAGTTGAAGCACGCGAGGCCACCTCTGACGAGTACCGCGAAGAGGGCAATAACAACAATCTCGACGTGACCACCTGGCAGAATGACGGCACGACAGGCCCATTCATCGTGTCCGACACGCAGTCGCTCGTCCCGCCGTTTGGCGACTTCTTCAACCCAGGCACGGGCTTTGAGTGGGCGAATTGGATTGCGACAGACGGCGCGGAGGGCAGCGAGCCGCCGGCGGACGTTCTTCGTATGGTTGAGTTGGTGAATGAGTTCACGCAGTACCCGCTGGGCAGCGAGCGCAGCAACGAAATTGGCGCTGAAATCGTGGACATTCACGTTAACAACCTGTGGAAGATCGGTATTGTGGGTAGCATTCCGGTTCCGGTTGTTCGCCACAACAACCTCGGCAACTTCCCCACCTTCACGGCTAAGTCTTATGACTACTATTGGGCTTATCCGTATCGTCCGGCTCAGTGGTTCCTTACTGAGTAAGTAATATAACCGTTGGGGGTGGTTTTGCTACCCCCGACGGATCGGCAATTGCTTTTGTTTACTAGCCAACACGAGCGCCCCTATGGTTAAGTTTGTTCTTCAGCGATTTCTAGGCTTTTTGTTAACCATGTTTGCGGTGTCAATCATGGTCTTTGTCATTATGGAACTGCCCCCTGGCGACTATGCTGAACGCTACGCTTTCCGCAAGTTCTCCGGTGGTGGGGCGACCGTGACCGAGGCTGACATTCAAAATATCCGCGTGGAGCTAGGCTTAGACCGCCCCGCAATGGTGCGCTACTTCGACTGGATTACCGGCATCCTTCTCCGTGGTGATTTCGGTGATGCGTTTGCGTTTGAAACGTCCGTCAATGTTGTTTTGGGTCAGCGCATTTGGCTTACATTAGGGATTCTATTCGGCACGTTGGTGATTACCTACTTCGTTTCCATTCCAATCGGGATTTACGCGGCGATTAACCGCAGTTCGGCGATGGACTACTCGTTGACGGTGTTTAGCTATTTGGGTTTGGCGCTGCCGAATTTCCTCTTGGCGCTGCTGCTGCTGTATATCTCGGTAACGGTGTTTGATACCAGCGTGGGTGGGTTGGTTTCTCCACAATTTGAGAATGCACCCATGAGCCTGGCGAAGGCTTGGGATATGTTCAAACATCTCTTTCCAGCGGCGGCGGTGCTGGCGTGGTCGGCGACGGCGTTTCAACTCCAAACGGTACGCGCCACGATGCTAGACGAGATCAATAAGCTGTCCGTCACGGCGGCACGGGCGCGGGGCATCTCAGAGGCAAGGGTCATGCTGAAGTACCCGGCACGGCTGGCAATTAACCCGGTGGTCAGCACCATTGGCTTCGACATCAACCGTATTTTTTCTGAATTGCCGATTGTGGCGCTGGTGTTGGGGATTCCTGAACTAGGCGAGTTGCTGATTAAGTCCTATATTGACGCGGATATGTTTGTGGCTGGGGCAATCCTGCTCATCCTCACATTTATGATCGTGTTTATGAACTTCGTCTCGGACATCCTGCTGGTGGTGCTCGACCCGCGTGTACGCCTAATGAGGACCAACTGATGACTACCACCCTCAACAAATCAGCGATACCCGATAGCATGAATTCCAACCAAGAGTCGGCGGCGGCGCTTCGGTATTATTCTGCGACGCAGTGGCAGCTTATCTGGTGGCGATTCCGACGCCATCGTTCTGGCCTGATAGCCGCATTTGTCCTGTTATTTATGGCGACAACCAGCTTATTTGCGGAGTTCTTCGCACCGTACAGCGGAACCACCCGCGAGACATCCTACTTACTTGGCCCACCGCAGCTTCCCCGCTTTTACAATGAGGACGGGTTCTCGCTGCGGCCTTTTGTTCCCGGCGTAACAACTGCACGCGACCCCGTGACGTTGCGCTCGGTTGCCACTATTGACCCATCTATTCGCCGCGACCTATATTTTTTTGTGCGGGGAGAACCATACGAACTGTTCGGCGGCCTGATAACCACTGACCGTCATCTTTTTGGCGTATCAGAGGGGACAATCCACCTGTTCGGCACGGACGAGCTAGGCCGCGACCTGTTTAGCCGCACGATTATTGCCACGCGCACCTCGCTGTCGATTGGTATTCTGGGCGTGATAATCGCGTTTGTGTTGTCGCTCGTTATCGGCGGGATTGCGGGCTACTTCGGCGGGTGGATCGACTACGCGATTCAGCGTTTTACCGAGATTGTGCGCGTGATTCCGGTGATTCCTTTGTATATGGGCCTGTCAGCGACGTTCCCGGTGGATTGGTCTAGCCAACAAGTATATTTTGCGATGACACTGGTACTGGGCTTGGTGGGCTGGCCCACGCTGGCGCGGCGCATCCGGTCACAATTACTCACACTGCGCGATGAGGATTACGTGGTGGCAGCCCGGCTGAGTGGGGCGAAATCGCATCGCGTTATCGGGCGGCACCTGCTGCCTGCCTTTACCAGCTACATTATCGTAGACCTTGTGATCTCCTTCCCGTACATGATTCTGTCAGAGACAGCACTCAGCTTTATCGGGCTTGGGTTGCGCCCCCCCGCGATTAGCTGGGGCATTTTATTACAGGACGCGCAAAATATCCGTTCCATTGAGCAGGCTCCGTGGCTGTTCATTCCGGCGGTGTTTGTGGTGCTGGCTGTGCTGGCATTTACACTGTTGGGCGACGGCGTGCGCGACGCCGCTGACCCGTATTCAGAGGGAGGGCGCTAATGAAGCCCCAGCGTGATGATACGATTCTTGAGGTACGGAATTTACGGGTCGGTTTCAGGACCGACGAGGGATTCGTGCAGGCAGTGGACGACATGAGCTTTACCGTCAAGCGCGGCCAGACGCTCGGCATTGTCGGCGAAAGCGGCTCCGGCAAGAGCGTTAGCACAAAGGCGCTGATGCAGTTGCTCCCCCCCAACGCGGTGATTGATACCGCGTCCGAGGTGCTGCTGCACAAGGCCGACGGCACAACGGTGGACATTGCCAAGCTGAAGCGCACCGGACGCGACATCCGCGCCATCCGTGGGGATGAGATTGCGATGATCTTTCAAGAGCCTATGGCGTCGTTCTCGCCCGTCTACACGATTGGTAATCAGATGACGGAGGCCATCCGTGCCCACCGCAAGCTAAGCCGCAAGCAAGCCCGCGAGGTTGGCGTGGATATGCTGGCAAAAGTGGGCATATCGAACCCCGAACAACGCTTTGATCAATACCCATTCGAGATTTCCGGCGGGATGCGTCAGCGGGCGATGATTGCCACCGCGCTGGTGACAAATCCTTCACTGTTAATTGCTGACGAGCCGACCACCGCGTTAGATGTCACGATTCAGGCACAAATTTTACGGCTACTTGCCAGCTTGCGGCACGAGTTCGATATGGCGACGATTTTTATCTCGCACGATCTCGGGGTCATCTCGCAGGTAGCCGACGAGATTGCCGTGATGTACTTAGGGCGGATTGTGGAGCGCGGGACAGCCCGTGACCTCATCGAAAACCCTAAACACCCCTACACGCAAGCCTTATTAAAGGCCATTCCACGGATTGATAACCTGCACAACCGCCTTGAGCCTGTCGGCGGGGACATTCCCGGCCCAATGAATCGGCCAGCCGGGTGTGCGTTTCATCCCCGTTGCGCACAGGCCATCGCCGGCCATTGCAACGTTGATTTGCCCCCCACCTACATCGTCAGCAACACACACAGCGTCGCTTGTTTCCTGTACGAGGCATCAACGGAGGTACTTGAGGCATGATGGGGAATCTTGGCTTAACCGAGTTTGGCGGCATCCTAGTGGGTTTGCTCATGTTCGTGAGCTACTGGCGCATTTTCCAGAAGGCCAATAAATATGGTTGGTATACGCTCGTGCCGTTTTATAATGGTGTCGTTTGGTTTGATATTGTGCAGTTTCCGCGTTGGCTCGTGATCGTTCCCATCCTTAGTGGCCTCACGTTGCCGGTGCTGTTTAGTGGGGCAGACCTATCTGGCGGGGTGCAAGTTTCACTGTGGCTGTTGTTGTTGAGTTCCGCTGTGCTGTATGTGGCGCATAGCTGGTTCCTGGCAGTGGCATTGGGGCACGGGGTTGTGTTTGCTGTGGGCTTGATTGCCCTTCCCGTTGTCTTTGTGCCGATTTTAGCCTTTGGTGACAGTCGCTACATCTACACGTTTGACCTTGATAAGGTGAAATACGCGGTAGATGAGCATACCTTGCTGCGCGTGGACAACCTGCGCGTTTACTTCCCGACGTTCAACCGCGACCTGTTCCGTACACGCGGTCCTGATGTCCTTGCAGTAGACGGTGTGAGCTTCTCGTTGCAGCGTGGCGAAACGCTTGGGCTGGTGGGCGAGAGTGGCTCCGGTAAGACAACGATTGGCCGTTCTATCCTCAACGCGATTGCGCCAACGGGCGGGGATGTGTCGCTGCATGTGGCAGGGGATAACTACACCATCGCTATTGACCAACATATCCCCGATGTTTTCTTGAAGAAAGTTGAGACGAAGCTCCCGTCCTTTATGCGTCCGGTGGCGTTGAGCAATACCCGCCGCGATATGCTCCGCGACGAAATCCAGAGCGCACGCAAGCACATGCAGCTTATCTTCCAGGACCCCTACGCCTCACTCAACCCGCGCATGACGGTCTATGACATTATCGCGGAACCCCTCATCGCCGCCGGTAGCGCCAACAACGACGCAATGCGCCAAAAGGTGAACGACATCGCGCAACGCTGCAAGCTCAATGTTGAACACCTGCGCCGCTTTCCTCATGCGTTTAGTGGTGGGCAGCGCCAGCGCATCGGTATTGCCCGTGCGCTTGTGACGAACCCAGAGTTCATCGTGTGTGATGAGTCCGTCTCTGCGCTAGATGTCTCTATTCAGGCGGAGATTCTCAACTTACTGGCTGACCTCCAGCAGGAATTAGGGGTGGCGTATCTGTTTATCGCGCACGACTTGAGCGTGGTTGCGCATATCTCGGATCGTGTCGCCGTGTTGTATCTTGGGCAGATTGTTGAGCTTGCCCCAACCGAGGCGCTATTTCGTAGCCCCAAACACCCCTACACCGAGGCGTTGATGTCGGCTATACCTGATATTGACCTTGACCGTGAGCCGGATGTGATTAACCTAGAAGGCGAAATACCCAGCCCCACAAACCCGCCGAGTGGTTGCCGCTTCCATACACGCTGTCGCTACGTGCAGGATAAGTGTCGGGCGGATGCGCCGCAGTTGATCGAACACACCCCAAATCACTTTGCATCCTGCCATTTTGTCGGGGACCTGACGCTCAAGGGGATTCCCATACCCACTGCGGAGGCAACCGAGTGAGTGTTATCCTCGTTACACTGGACGGAGTTCGCCCCGATGCCATCCAACAGGCGCATACCCCCCACCTAGACCGTCTCATGGCGGGGGGAGCATATACCCTCAACGCTCGGTCGGTCATGCCGTCTATGACGCTTCCGTGTCATATGTCTATCTTTCATAGCGTCCCCCCACAGCGGCACGGTACCCTCTCAAACGACTATCACCCGTCAGCTCGTCCCCTGCCGGGGCTGTTTGAGCAGGTGCATGAGGCCAATTTGCGCGGCGGGATAGCCTACGGGTGGGAGCCACTCCGCGACTTATCGCGCCCGTTGAGCTTAACTTGGTCGTACTTTCATCGGCTTGACCTTGCCAACCTGCTCACAGCAGATATGCCGATTGTGGCAGCGGCAGCGGATGTGATTGTCAAGCGTGCGTTAGACTTCTTGTTTGTCTACATTGGCGCAACAGATGAGGCCGGGCACTTTTACCAGTGGATGAGCGATGAATACCTGCGTCAGGTAGAAATTGCCGATGGGCAAGTCGGCGTGTTGCTGGATGTGATGACGGCGGACGATACGATGCTAGTTGAGGCTGACCACGGCGGGCATGATCGGATGCACGGCACAAATTCGCCAGAGGACATGACGATTCCGTGGATGGTGTGGGGTAGGGGCATCCGTCAGGGGCACTTGGTTGAGCAGCCCGTTACCCTACTGGACACCGCGCCAACTGTGGCGGCACTATTGCCCAACGTGAAGCCCGCACCACAGTGGGAGGGGCGGGTTATCGCTGAAATATTTGCCTAGCGCGGCTCATTCGGCAGTGAGTCCGGTCACATGCACATCGACTCCCGCCTTTTTGAGCGCCGTAGCGAGTGCCTCGGGGGGGGGGAACTCGGTGACGATACGGTCTACCGCATCTAACGCGCAGATACGCACCATGGTGGTCTTATCGAGCTTGGTGCTGTCTATAAGTACCGTTGTGCGGCGTGCCTGTTCAAGCATGGTCTGGATGATGTCTGCGGCTTCGATGCGATATTCCATAAACCCATTTCGGGCATGAACCCCACCAAGCGTAATAAAGGCGTGGTCTGTATGAAAAAGGTGTAGTTGTTGCCGTAAAAGATGGCCTTGTGTTTCGTTGTCCGCACCGTTGTATTTACCGCCAAGTAAGAAAATCTGGCTGCTATCATCAAGAGTTTGCCATGCGGTATCAGCAACGCTGACGCAGTTGGTGATAATCGTGAGGTGTGTTTTTTCGGCAAGGTACTGTGTAAAAACAGCGGTTGTCGTCCCCGCGTTGATAAACAGGCTGTCACCGGAGTTCACAAACTGCGCTGCGTATTTCCCAATCGTTTTTTTTGCAGCGTGGTTTACCTGTGAGCGTAGCGCGAAGGTGTCCTCTTGCGCTGTTTGGAAGCGTACCGCGCCGCCATGTACCTTGCGCAGCAACCCGCCCTCTGCCAACACAGTTAGGTCACGACGGATAGTCTCCAGCGAGACATCAAATATCCCCGCAAGTTCCTCAACGGTGACACTATCCTGATGATAGAGTTTTTCCAGAATTTGTGCGTGTCGTTCTTCTCGTCGCATAGGGTTTACTTCGGCTATTCCAATAGATTAAATACTAACGTGACGCACAAGCACCTCAAAATGAGTTGAACGACGCACATGAATGATAAAGAGTTGCTCGATATTTACACAGATTGTCTCATCAGCTCGTTCGGACTGACGACCTAAACTGGCCTATCGTGGTTGTTACATGGCGCGATCAGTCATGGTCGGATTCAACGCTTTCTGTCGAAAGCACGCAAGACAGGCCAAGACTTGTGGCTGACGGTGAAATCGTATGTCCGTCAAATCCAGTCGGACGACGGGGTCATTATCGTGGACGACAGCATCGCTTGGCACTATGACCACACCAAAGGGTACAGCGCCAAAGGCATCAACTCCATCGCCGCCCTGTATCATGTTGGGGATATTTCGCTGCCTGTCAATTACCGCTTGGTTGAAAAGACCGAGTTCTATACGGACAAGAAAACGGGCAAGGAAAAGCGCAAATCGCCCATCACCAAAAATGACCATCATCGCCAGGTGAAGCAGATTCTCTTTCATTATGTGCTCAACGATATCTGGTTTGCCTTGGTGGACAATATGAAGTTCATCAAACACGAACTTGAGCGCGCGTTTGTCGTGCCACTGAAAACCATTCATTTTGCACTCAAGGCCAATCTCTACGTCAATGCCTTATAATCTACATTTCAGACTT
>CAYWZS010000076.1:0-19052 GCA_964462905.1 uncultured Anaerolineaceae bacterium | reverse complement strand
GCTCAACGACGGTAGGCGGTCGCTTTGTTGGAGTTGACGCACGGCCAGCGGGGTCCGCCCGTTAAACGGCAGTTGGCCGGTCAACATATGATAGACAACCAGGGAAAAGCTGTAGATGTCCGCCCGGTGGTCCAGGCGGTCGGCGGTCAACTGTTCTGGGGCCATGTAAAGCAGGGTGCCTGCGCCGGGGTTCTTAGCGCGTCCGTCCGCCCCGAGCGCCGTGGCTAGGCCGAAGTCCGCCAGGTACGGTGCGCCCTTGCTGTCCATCAGCACGTTCGGCGGCTTGAGGTCCAGGTGGATCACACTCTCGGAGTGGGCGTGTTGGAGCGCATTTGCCAGGGACCGCGCGACCTGAAGCGCGTAGTCAAACGAGATGGTCCCCTCACCCAACACATCCTCCAGGCTGCCCCCGGTGACGTAGCGCATCACGATGTAGAGCTTGTTCTGGAACTTACCGAAGCCATAGATGGGCAGGATGTGGGGGTGTTCTAAGCTGGCGATGGTGCGGGCCTCCTGCTCAAACAGGGACAACGGATCACCGTCTATAGAGAGGTCCGGCGCGATTGTTTTGATGGCGACCATACGCCCCAGCGATGTATCCCGTGCGGACCACACATCGGCCATACCACCACGCCCGATGTGTTCGACAATCTCATACTGTCCAATACGAACACCAACATCCATCGCAGTCTCTCACCCAATTCCGTACAAGTCGTCCCAGAGCATTAGCACCAGTATAGGCCCAATGACAGCCGCACACCGCCCCCCCAGGTAGGAGACACGTTAGGCTCGCTGGCGATAGTAGCCGGACATGAACCGATAGAACTCGATCACATTGCGCGGGCGAGCCTTGTTGCTCTCCAAGCGCCGCCCCAGGCCGCTATCCTGTAGCGCCCGAATATCTCCCTTAGACGCGACCTCCGGCACAAGTTCAGCCACCCGTTGCAGGTCCCCGGCCAAGCTCTCTAGTAGTTTACGCTGCTTCTCTGGCTCTAGCGAACGCCAGATGCTCTCCATCTCCGCACGGACGGACTGCGCTGTTACGTTTAGGGGGGTGTCTAGCGGGAAGGCCGCGACCATTCCCGCCAGTAGCCGGTGTGCAGTCTCGCTCTCCTCCATGATGCGCCCGGTCGTGCGGCGTGGCAAGGGGGCCGGGGCCTGGCGCGTCTCTAGCCGAATGTCCACCCGCTTCCCCTGGGCCAACGCCCCACCCATCACCTGCATGACCTCCAGGGCACTCTCCGGGTTGGTCTCGCCACGCAGCAGCCCCTCAATCCGGCTGCTGCTCCCACTGCCACGGATACGCCCGTGAGCCTCGGCCAGTTGGCAGGCGGCAACCCCAGCGGCCAATACATCGTCCGCAATCTGGCGGCGCTCATCGTGTTGTAGCCCACCCGGTACACTGTCTAGCTCATTGAGCAGCCCGCCCGTTGTTGGGGTGTTACGCCCGGCGTAGGCCACAGCCGGGTCGAACAAAAAAGCCGCGACATTTTGCAACTCTGCCGCGAAGGTTTCGACCATGGCATCCTGCATGACGGCCTTCACCACATAGACGCCCTCCATGAGTGCCGCCGCCTCGCGGCCCAACGGCTTGCTCAGGTGGTCCACAATCTGCCGGGCCACCGCCAACTCGGAGAAACGCACATAACGGCGCAACATCTCGTCACGGGCGGCTTGTAGGTCGTCTGTGGCTGCCAGCCGCTTGTAGAGCTTCCCCACTACATTAACGGCGCGTTCCCCGTAACGGCCCGCAACAAGCGGGATGAGGTCTAAGGCCCGGATGATCCCTGCCTCGTAGCGCCGCTTAAACTGGAACGAAATTAACGATGTAACCGCCTCCAAAGGCAGCACTGTAAGCAATAGCATATTGTCGTGTAGCATGTCCGCCACATCGTCCGCCACCGCGTTCGCTACCTCCGACGGCTGGTGGCTGTCCAGCGTACCAATGTAGGCCATTGCCAACGGCAAAGAGCGCAGGCCCTCCCCGTAGAGTGTTTCCAGTGCCGGCGCGATTTCCTCGTCCGCAATCGGCGTTTCTGCGAACACCTCCCCCACTATCACCGCAAAATCTGTCTGGCGGTCGCCCCGGTACAGCAAACGGGACTGGTTCAACATCTGCTGTGCCAGCTTCTTATACTCGCCGGTCGCCAGCAACAGGGACAGCACTAACTTGCCATCATCCGGCGGACGGCTCCGCAACACGGCCTCCGATGAAATGGCTTCTGCGACATGGATCAGGGTTCCGGTGTAGTCGTGGCTCCAGTCCGCCAGCGCCACCTTCACTAGCTGACGCAGCACACCTGTATCAATAAATTCTGCCAGGTTATTCGCAACCGCCATTTGCACGAACCGCACCATAATCAGGCGTTGGGCCGTGCCCAACCCCGCCGCCGCCGCCAACAACAGCTTCGGGCGTGCCTGCCCCACCCGCACCCCGTTCACGAAGTACTGGGTGGGTTGTGGTAGGTGCGTCAAGAAACCGGGACGCACCACCATCGCATAGAGGGACTCCGTTGAAACGTGCTTGCACGCAATCAGGAACAGCGTGCGGGCCAAGTTCTCGTTCATCTCCGCCAGGGGGAAGGCCATCGCGACCAAGTCCGGCAGCAGTTCGCGTGCCTGGACCGCGTCTCCGGCGCGGTCCACGTCCTTCATGAACAGTTCGACTTCCGCAACATCGCCTTCGTCGATGATGTCGTTCAGGTAGAGCTTGGCGCACTCGTGGGCCATCGTCATCCAACGCTCACCAGACGGCCCGTTGTCCATCACCATCCAGTTCACCATCAGGTCGAAAATATCCCCTGCTGCCCCGTGCTTGAGCGCATCCTGCAACATTTCATAGGCGGTGTCGGCAAGGTCACGGTTGTTGCCTAACAGTTTCCCCAACGGGCGCGAGTGTTCTAGCTCGCCCAACGCCATCGAAAAGGACATCAGGTGACGGGCGTACTTCTCGCGGAGTTCCGGGGTGAGTGTGGGGTCCTCCGCCAGAATGCGCGAGACCTCTGCCACCTCAATCGGTTGGCCGTTCATCACAGCATCGTCAATGCTGGCACGCTGCGAGGCGTAGGCCAGGGCATCCGCAAGACGCCCCTTGCGCTCCTTCATGCGCCAACTGGCAATGCTGGTCAGGGTGCGGGTGTGGCGCACCACCAGCTCTACGCCCAGGCGAAGCTGGCTGACGATATAGTGGCTGTAAGCGTCCGTCCGCTGCTCACCGTGGACCTGCCCCGTCGTCCAGTCGAAGGCGACCACCCCCTCTGGCACATCCCCCTCTGCCATGAAGCGCAGTTGTGCCTCTACCTTGGTACTGGCGAGCGTGTGGGTGGCAAAGGTGACAGCAAAACGTACCGAGGGCGGCAACAGCGTCAACAACCCCATGATGAACACCTCACGGTCCTGGGTATTCCCTGGCGCGTTGACCACAACGACGGGCACATTCTGGACAATCGCGGCTAACAACGCCTCAATCACGTTCATACGGTTCTTGGTGAACATCATGAGGTCCAGAATGTCATCGATTTCCTGTTCCTCGCTGGGCGGTTGCACGCCACTCAACACCAGGGGGTTGAGCGTGTTGCCGACCTTTTCGTAGGCGGGCATATCTCCCTCGATAAACGGGTGTAACAGCCGCAAGTTGCCGCCCAGCGCCCTGGTTGCTTCCAACGTTAAGACGATGTAGTGCAGCATCTGTTGCCCGGTGGGGCCACGTTCGGACTCGACCAGCACAAACGGGATCAGGTTGGTACCACGGAGGACCGCCCATGATCCCTCGTTGCTACCCACCAATGGCGGGAGCATCCCTAGCCGCAATGCCTCCTTCACGGCGGCATCGCTGAGGCCGTGGGTACGGGCCAACAGCCGCATATCCCCGCCGGATTTGCCGTCTTTCACGAACTGACCATAGTAGAAATGTCTGAGTACAAACCGCTCGGATGCCAAGTTGACCTCATCCCTTCCGTTGTCGTTGCCCTGTATACCAGACGAAGGCACTGTTACAGGGGGGTATCGTTAACGTCCCTCCAACATATTATACAGTTTTCGTCGCGTGATTGCATCAACGGTAGATAAATGGAAAGCGCAGCATAGGGCAAGCGCGGGACTACCCTGGGATACCCCATCCGCCACCGCCGGGTGTCTCGACGGTGAGCATGTCTCCAGGGGCGAGCTGCCCCGTCCAGCGCCCACCGAGATCGCACACTGTGCCGTCGGCGCGACGCAACGTGTTGACACCCGGCGCACCGTCCGCCCCACCGTTTAGGCCGTAGGGGGTCGCCCGTCGCCGTTCCATGTTGAGCGTGACCGTCACCGGAGCCGAGACCGCGAACACGCGCCGCACCCCGTCACCGCCCCGATGTGCGCCGTCGCCGCCGGAGCCATCACGTAGCGCGTACTCCGTCACGCGGAAGGGCAATGTGCCCTCAATCGACTCAGTGGGCGTGTTGCGGGTGTTGGTCATGTGGCTATGCCGTCCACTGAGGCCGTCCCCGGCTGGCCCTGCGCCGAGTCCACCGCCAATTGTCTCGTAGTAGACGAAGGCGTGCCCGTTGGCGGTTTTCCCGCCAATCGTGAGGTTATTCATGCTGCCCTGGGCCGCCGCCGGGATACGACCTGGGAGCGCCAGCGCCAACGCGCCCAAAACCACATCGGTCACGCGCTGGGCGGTCTCCGTATTACCCGCCGCGACTGCCGCCGGAAAATCGGGGTTGAGCAGGGTATGCGGCGGCACGGTCACGCGCACGCCCCGGAATGTCCCATCGTTGACGGGGACATCCTCATCGGCCAGCAGGCGCACACAGTACCACGTCGCGCTCTCCACGTTGGCAACTACCGTGTTGACGTTCCCTGCGGCGGTGGGCGCGGTCCCGGTGAAATCGACCGTCATCTCGCGCCCCATGACCGTGATCGTGGCGCGAATCGGCAGGCGTGTTTCGGTCTGGCCGTCGCCCTCTAGCGCGTCCTCGAAGCTGTAAACGCCGTCGGGTATCCGCTCGATAACCGCCCCGATGACGCGCTCGGCGTAGTCCATCAGCGCGACGGCATGTTCACGGACGCGATCTGCGCTGTGCTTGGCGATGAGCGCCAGTAGCCGCGCCGTCCCGACGCGATGGGCGGCCAACTGCGCCTCCAAGTCCCCCACACGCTCCTGTGGCGCACGACTGTTGGCGGTGATGAGGGCCAGCGCCGCCGTATTGCGCTCGCCGTCCGCGACCAACTTCAACGGCGGGATAATCACCCCCTCCTGGTAGATGGTGGTGCTGAGGGGCAGGCTCCCTGGCGACATGCCGCCCACGTCGGCATGATGGGCGCGGCTGGCAACGAAGAAGGCGGGTGCGTCATCCACGTAGACCGGAGACACCATCGTAATATCCGGCAGATGAGAGCCGCCCCGGTAGGGATCATTAAGGACGATCACGTCGTTGGGGCCGATGCGGTCAAAGGCGACGAGGGCGTGCCGCACCGACGCGGGCATACTCCCCAGGTGAACCGGGATGTGGGCGGCCTGCGCGACCATCCGTGAGTCGGCATCGAACACGGCACAGGAATAGTCCAGGCGCTCCCGGATGTTGGGGCTGAAGGCGGCGCGTTGCAGCGTGACGCCCATTTCCTCCGCGACAGAGGCAAACAGGTTGCGGAATACTTCGAGGGAGATGGGGTCTACGGTCATGGGGTTTAACTCAATACGGCTTCTGGGCGAGTTTGGGTAAAAGCGGTTGGATGTGCTTCAGGTTGTGGGTGTAAAGCGGAATCCCCAGACGTTGCGCAGGGGCGGCAATCAGCGCGTTATACATCCCAACACCGTGCGAGAGCTTGAACGCGGCATAATTCGCCATCGCCCACCGCTGATCGGTTGCGGTTAAATCAACCACGTCAAACTGCTCCATCAACTTACGAACCGCTGTTAAATCGGATTTGTTATTGGCTCCTTTGACGACCTCCATCCATGTCACGGTGGCAATTCCTAAATCAACATTCACTTGTGTTTTGAGCCAATTCAACGCGGGGGTGTGGTTCCGGATCAAATCCACGATGATGGCGGTGTCAATCATCGCGTCGGTCACGGCGTTCCTCCTCATCGCGGCGTAACGAATCCACAAACGCCTGCGAATCCGTAATCCCCATATCGGGCCATCCACTGTCGGGAATCTCGATTTCGTGGGCGGGGCGTGCCTTGGCATTCATGACGGATTGCTTGATTTCCTCAAGTTCCTCCTCCGTCCAGAAGTCGTTGCGCTGCTGCTCTAACGTGATCGTGATCTCGCCCGGCGTGAACTCCGGCGGAATCTCCACCTCTAGCTTGCCGTCCTCGGTAATCCGGCCCTTCAGTTGACGTGACACCATGATTACTGTCCTCCTGTACACTCGCTGTAACGTTATTCTACACCAACTGCGCCGCGTGCTGGCCGCACCTTCCGCCAGATCATCAACGGCACCCGCCGCGCCTCATCCAAACCTAGCAGGAGCGCCACCCCGAAGAAGGCGATACCCCCAGTGGCCCCCACCGCGACCAGATGCACCAGCGCGGGTGTTTCCGACAATGGCCCGTTCAGTGCCCAAATCACCCCGGCCAACGCCAACGACGCCGCCCCTGCCCGCCACAGGCCGTCTAACACATGGGCATCGTTCACACGCTCGAGGCGGCGGCGCATCAACCACCACAACACCGCCGCCTCAACCAACGTTGTGACCGCGTTTGCCAATGCCAGCCCTGCGAACGGCCCGCGAGCGAGGTTGCCCGGTTCCCCGATAAAGCGGATAAACACCAAACTCAGGATGATGTTCGCCAGCATTGCGCTAATGCCGATGCTAACGGGCGTCCAGGTATCTGACAGCGCATAGAAGGCGCGTGACAGCACCTCCAACAGCGCGTGTCCGGCAATCCCCAGCGAGAAGAAGGCCAAGGCCCAGGCTGTCGCCTGGGTTGCTTCGCGTGTCCACGCCCCACGCCCAGCAATCACGGCCACCAATGGCTCACCCAACATCACCAACACCACCGTCGCTGGAAGTGACAAAAACAACACGCTCCGCATCGCCGTTGATAGTCGATCTCGGAAGCCGTCGGTGTCATGCTCCGCAGCCAACGCGGAGAGCGTCGGGAACAGCGCCGTGCCGACGCTCTGCGCGATCACGCCTAGCGCGAAAAACATCAGTGTCCAGGCAATCGTCAGCGCGGACGTGCTACCGTCGGCCATCGGGGTTGAGAGCGTGATATTGACGATGAAGTTGATCTGCACCACCGCCAGCCCCAGCACACGCGGCCCCATCAGCCCCAGCACCTCACGGACGCCCGCCGTCGTCACATCAAAGCGCAGACGCAGACGGGCGTTTATACGGCGAAGCCCCGGCAACTGGGCCACCAGATGCAGCAGCGCCCCCAGCACCGTCCCCAGCGCCAATCCGTAGACGTTGGGCGCACCGTCCAGGTCTGGCAACAGCGGCGTGATCCCCACCGCGCCGACGATCTGCCCGATGTTGTAGAGGCTGATCGCCAGCGCAGGCAGCGTGAAGGACTGGTGCGCGTTGAGTACACCCATCACCAGCCCACTGATGCTGAAGATAAACGGTGTCACCAGCATCACCCGCATGAGATTTATTGTTAGCGTTTGAATTTCCAGGTCATTGACGTAGTACGGCACGAACCACGGCGCGGTGAAGTAGGCCAACAGCGACAACGCCGCCGCCGCCCCTGCCGAGAGCGTCAGCGTGGCGCTGGCGAGTTTCCAGGCGTGGTCGTGGTCGGCGGGATCGGTGAGATAGCGGCTGAACACTGGGATAAACGCGCTGCCAAGCGCCCCGCCCGCCACCAGCACGAACAGCACCTCCGGCACGCGCTGGGCCGCGACGAAAGCGTCTAGCACGTCCGACGCGCCGAAGATGGCGGTGTAGGCTGCCGTGCGGACCAGCCCCAGCACCCCAGACGCGAGGAATCCAAGCAGCACGACGAGCGCGGCACGGGCGATCCCGGCATTGCTCAGGGCGCGGGAGTTTTCAGCTTTGTTCATATGACCAAATCCTCATATGATGAATGTGCGTATTGTAGCGTAAGCCATAAGGGGAGAAAGACATGATGCGATTTGTGGGACTCATCGTGATGGTGTTGGTGCTGGCGGCCTGTGGTGGCGAGCGCGTCGCCCCGATGTCACAGGAGGACATGGACGGATTTGTGGGCGCGTCCATCCCGGCGTCCGCCCAGAACATCAGTATACAGGGGCTAGACCGACAGACCACGATGGTTGCGCTCACATTTACGGCCTCGCAAACCGATGTCGATGCGTACCTGAACACCATTGGCATCGGCGGTGCGCCGGAGCCAGGTGTTTCGCCGTTCCAGGCCACCACCCCACCCCCCTTTGATGATCTGGCGGGGTGGACAATCCCGGACTTGAGCGACCCTGAGTTGAGCTATCGTGGGGCAAACAGCGTGCGGCTCGACGCGAAATTCTACAACGTGCTGGTGGTGGATGGTGACGGCGACAGCGCAACGCTGTTCATGCAGGTGTTTGAGTTGTCGTAGCAGCAATATCACGATCACGCAGTTGGAGCGGGTTGTTGTGACGCATCGGTGACGTGTGGTGTGAGGGGGAAGCGAGTTTATCCGGCTTCCCCATCCTCCAACGCTACTCCATCCCCAACTCCTCGCGCTCCTCGGCGCTGAGGTTCATCCCCATAACGTGATAGCCCGCGTCCACGTGGATCACCTCGCCGGTGACAGCACTGCTCAGGTCGCTGGCGAGCCACAGCGCCGTCTGCCCGACCTCGTTCTGGTCCACCAACCGCCGCAACGGCGCGCCCCCCTCCGCGTACTTGAGCATCATACGGAAGCCGGGAATCCCCGCCGCCGCCAGCGTCTTAATCGGCCCGGCGCTGATCGCGTTCACGCGGATATTCTTGTGACCCAGGTCCGCCGCCAGATAGCGCGTGATCGTCTCTAGCGCGGCCTTTGCCACCGCCATTGCGTTATAGCGCGGGACCACCTTCTCCGCCGCGTAGTAGGTCATGCTCATGATGCTACCGCCCGCCGTCATGAGGGGTTCGGCGCGTCTGGCGAGCGCAATCAGGCTGTACGCGCTAATATCCAGCGCCAGCGCGAACCCGTCCCGGCTCACGTCCACCATGCGCCCGTCTAGGTCCTCACGCTTGGCAAAGGCCACGCTATGCACCAGAATATCAACCTTGCCGTACTGGTCTTTGACCTTCGCAAACACCGCGTCCAGTTCGTCGTCGTTGGTCACGTCGCACTTCTCAACGAAGGTCGCGCCCACCTGCTCCGCCAGCGGGAAAACACGCTTCTCCAGATTCTCCATTGCATAGCTCAGGAGGATCGTTGCGCCCTCCGCGTGCAACTGTTGCACCACACCCCACGCAATCGAGTTCTTATTTGCCAGCCCAAATACCAGCGCCACCTTACCGTCTAACAGCCCCATCCAAAGCTCCTCTCTTGTTGTGACAATCAGCGTCTATCATAGCGGTGAACACTCTAACACGGCACCCCAGCAAACGCTACGGGCGTGCGGCACTTGTGAACGCGTCCACAGTCCGCATGAAAGATTTTCCAGTGTCGGCCTGTCTATTCATAGACATTCGACACAGTAAACGGAGATCGCTCAATGGCTATCGACTACACCACCATGTTAGAGCAGGACGAGGTCAAGGCGGCGCACATCGTCGCGGAACAGAACGTGACCTTTGATGTACTACGGAGCGAGGTTAACCGCCTCTACAACACCGTCGCCGATGTGCTGGAGGGCCTCAGCGACGACAACATCAGCTTCCTCCCCCACGACCCCGAAGCCTACGACAAGGACGCCGCCACCGAGGAGGAGCGACACATCGGCTGGACGCTGGGCCACCTCGTCGCCCACGTTACCGCCACCAACGAGGAAAACGCGATCTTCACATCGCTACTGGCACGCGGCATCCAACAAGGCGGGCGCATCCGCACAGAAGTACCGTGGCAAGAGATGGACACGGTCGAGAAGGCCGTTAACCGCCTGGAAGAAAGCCGCCGGATTGTGTTGGCCTACCTGGACGCGATCCCGGATGAGCCGGACCTCACAACGGAGCGCGAGTTCAGCGAACGGGCTGCGGCCTTCTTTGGGCCGATGAACGCGCTCGCCAGTATGGTGCAGGGCCTCGCCCACCACGCCGGCCACCTAGAGCAATTCGCAGATGTGCGTGGACAGGCACTCGCCGCCAAGGAAAACGCCTAGGGCTATTCCAGATAAAAGACAGCGTTATCCCCCGCCGAGGGATAAAATCCCCTAGCTACGGCTAAAACGTGTCCACTTCAGTGGACAGCGGCTCACACGGATGTTTTGGCGTCCCTTGAGTGGACGCGCGAGGCTGTAACCTGTGGTTTTAACCGCTTCGGGCCGCTCACAACCGTGGTGGGTGGCCCACCTATTTCAACACATCCCCACAATAGGCACACACATTAAAATTAGTTATACTATGAATGAGTGTGTCACCAGCAACTATGAACGGTAGCCTCACAGCCTGCCAACCCCACCTCACACCACGAAAACATTCCGACTGATGGTAAAGGTATAGTTACATCTTGAGTTTCAACTTTGACGACTTCCGAAAAGGCTTTAAAGACAAATCGAGCACCACCGACTTCCTCAAGATTGACGTTGTGGGCAAATGGATGGAGACGGAGTGGGTGCAGGCATACCAGGAGAAGCCAATTCAAATTCTGTGGACCGCAGAGGCCTGTGTGAACGACAACGTGCTCAAAAAGTACAACGCGGGCTTTGAACTAGACGAAAACTACCACTACCTGGGCAACCGGGTTGTCCCCTGTCCAGTAATTCCGCGCATCTCGCAGGAATCGCACTTGGAGGGCATTTCCTATCAGTCCGGCGCGGCGGTTTACCTATTTCGCCACGCCGAGACGGGTCATGAGGTCGAGGTGTTGGTCGCGGCGGCTTTCACCAGCGATGACTTCTACGACAACGAGATTATCTGCTTGGCCGCGATGCCGCCGGACTTCACCGACATATGGCGCAGCTTCGCCAAGGAGTGCAAGCGCATCAACTGGTCGCTGAACCCCAAGCAGCAGGTCTATATTATTGGGGGCCGCGAGAGTGCCTTCACCCCAGACACCTCTTGGGATGACATCATCCTGCCGGAGAAACTAAAGACGGGTATTCTGGACGACGTTAGCCTGTTCTACAACAAAGGGGTTCACGTCTACAATCGGCTGAAGCTCAAGCCGTTCCGTAAGTTACTGTTGGCGGGTGTCCCCGGCACAGGCAAGACCATGATCTGCTCGGCGTTGGCAAAGTGGGCCATCGACCAGAAATACCTGGTCATCTACGTCAGCAGTTCGGACACAGACGGCCCCACCTTCCGTAAGATTCAACGCGCCCTGGACATTGCCGCCCGTTCAGAGCATCCCACGCTGATGATTCTGGAGGAGTTCGACGCTTACCTGCACGACGAGGAGAAGGCGCTCGTGCTCAACGTGCTGGATGGCAGCGAGAGCAACATCAACGACATGGGGACGCTGCTCGTCGCGACGACCAACTACCCGGAGTCGATTGACGAGCGCGTGCTGAAGCGCCCCGGACGCCTGGATCGCATCTTCATTATCCCGGAGATGGAGCGCCAGGAGGACGCCGAGAAGATGCTCAGGAACTACCTGGCGACGATGTGGCGCGACGAACACGCCAAGGTCGCCCAGAAGCTAGTCGGCTATCCCGGCGCGTTCATTCGTGAGGTGGCGATCTACGCGCTGACGCAGGTTGCCCAGGACGACATGGAAGAACTGCCGCTGCACATGCTGGAGAACTCGTTTGACAGCCTGCGCGAGCAGATCAAGCTGCGTGATGACTTCCTGGTTAAACGTGGTTCGATGGGGTACCAGGGCCTCAAGCGGTTTGAGTGAGCGCGTGACAATCATCTGGTAGTCTGCTATGCTTATAACCATGAACAATAACTACAGCGCAACCCACCCCAAGCATCATCACACCACCTTCCCGGCGGCCTAACGACCCGACGCGCTGTACGCATCAATACTCCCAAAAGCGCAGGCGTTCGTCTGCGCTTTTTTGTTGCCTATTACCCACCCAACCAGGAGAAAATGACCCAACATGGTAAAGAAAGTCAAACCCTCGCTCCCGAAAGGCCTACGCGACTTCCTCCCGCGTGACATGCTCAAGCGGGAGTACGTGTTCGGCGTGATTCAGGAGGTGTTCCAGCTTTACGGTTTTGAGCCGATCCAGACGCCGACAATGGAGCGCCACGAGACGTTGTTCGGCAAGTACGGCGAGGACGCCGAGAACCTGATCTACTCCGCCTCCCACCAGCGCAGCAAGGAAGAACTCGCCATGCGCTACGACCTGACGGTGCCGCTGGCGCGGGTCGTGGCCCAGTACGAAAACGACCTCAACTTCCCGTTCAAACGCTATCACATCGCCCCAGTGTGGCGCGGGGAGCGCCCACAGAAGGGCCGTTATCGTGAGTTCTACCAGTGTGACGCGGACATCGTGGGCGTCTCCGAGATGACCGCCGACGCCGAGGTTGTGTCTATGCTCGTCACCGTGTTCAAGCGGTTGGGCTTCCCAGAGTTCACCGTGAAGATCAACAACCGCAAGCTGTTGACGGCCATTGGTACCTACAGCGGCGTCCCAGACGACCAACTGCCGGACCTCTACCGCAGTGTGGACAAGTTCGACAAGATCGGTGCCGAGGGCGTAGAGAAAGAACTGGTAGAGCGTGGTATTGCGGCAGATGTTGTCAAACGTATGATCGACCTTATCACCCAGCGCCAACCGGGGACCGCCAGCCTGGACTATCTCGAAATGACGCTAGGTGATGCGCCCGGCGCTGCCGAGGGCATCCGCGAACTGCGCGAGCTTGCGACAGGGATGGAGGCACTCCACGTTGACACGGACGGCTATGCGTTTGACTTTACGATGGTGCGCGGGCTGGGCTACTATACCGGGCCGATCTTCGAGACAGTCATCACCGAGCCGGACCTGGGCAGCATCAGCGGGGGCGGGCGCTACGACGACCTGATTGGCATGTTCCGGCGGGAAAGTATGCCCACCACGGGAACGTCCTTCGGCATCGAGCGCATTATCGACCTGATGGACGCGCTGGACCTCTACCCGTCGCACATCGCCGATACCGTTGTACAGGCGATGGTGCTGGTGTTCAACGAGGAGGTGCGCCCAGCCTGCACGCAGATCGCAACGGAACTGCGCGAGGCAGGGATTCGTACCGAACTTTACCTACAAGACAAACACATGAGCAAGCAGTTCAAGCACGCCGACCGCAAGGGGATTCCCGTTGCGGTAATCGCCGGGCCGGACGAGGTTGCCGCGAACCAGGTGACACTGCGGCGGCTGCGTGATGGCGAGGAAATCACAGTAGATCGGTCAGAGATGGCACTTTCTTTAAGGAAACTACTCAATTAAGCGGCTGACTTTAACACAGAAATAATTTCAGCTTAACTTGCTTACGATATGTTTGTGTCAACCGAGCAGTTCCACCTAAATCCTGTGTGTAGGTGCGCCATGTACTGAAGCACGCGAACTCCGCGACGAGCGCCTTCTTCTCCCCCCGTAAGGCGCTCGTGGTATTTCTAACCCCACTAGTCATCATCATCATCATCATCGTCATCATCGCCACCACCACCATTATCACTGCCACCACCGCCGTTATCACTGCCACCACCGCCTTCGTTGCCACCACCATCATCATTACTGCTCCCGCCGCCGTCACTGTCCGTTGATGGGGAAAATTCACCCGACGACGGGGGCGGACCGGGCACAGTGAACGCATCCGACGGAGCCGGTGCATCTGATGGCGAGGTAATCGGCTGTGGCACAAAAATATTCGTTCCGACAACGATAAAGCGGGGGTCATCAATGCAGTTGGTGCGGCCTAACTCCTCCAACGTAGCCCCGGCGGCAACGGCAATCCCAGAGAGCGTGTCGCCGGATGCAATCTGGTACGTTACCCAGCCATCCGGCGGTGAGACGACACAGGCCGCCGATTCTGGCGAGGCAAGCACGGGGGTCATGGTAGCAGGCGACAACGGCGTCGGCGAGACGCGGGTCGTTGCCGGTGGCATCTGGGTCACAGTCGCCGTGGCGCTGGGGGGTGCGGTTGCCGTCAGCGTGGCCGTTGGCGAGACTGTGGCGGTAGCAGACGATGTCACGGATGGCGTGGCCGTTGGCGGCAGGGGCGTAACGGTCGGCGTGCTCGTCGCCGTGGCTGTTGGTGTGGCTGTGGCGAAAACCCCTAGTATATCTGTTTGAATCCCCAGAAAAATTCCCACACTCATGACCAGGGCGAGAGCCGCTGCGATACTCGCCACGAAGCCAAATTCACGCCACGGCGGCAGGGGTGGGTTGTCAAACGCACGGGCGGCGATTTCCGCGTCTAATTGTTCACGGAGGCGTGCCGTTACCCCTTCCACTTCAGCAATCGGCGCACGCGCATCCCGGACTGCCGCGCCCATATACAACATCGGTGCGAGTTCATCAGCCAGATCAGGATAGGCAGCCAGACAATCATCAATCGTCTCGTCGTTTGCCAGTCGATCCAAACAATCATTCAGCGCGTCACGGAGCTTTTCATCAATCACGGTTCGCCCCTCCCACAAGCTGCCGCCGCTGTTGAATTAGTTCCCGCAGGCGATTAATAGCGCGATACTGTAGGGTCTTAACTGTGTTGATGTTGCGCCCCATCACATCGGCAGTTTCTTGCAAGCTCAACTGCTGGTCAAAACGTAACAGCACAACTTCCTGGTAATCCGGGCGCATCTGTTGCAAGGCGGCCCGGACCTCCTCGCCTGCCAGTGATTGCAACAGCGCGGTTTCTGGGCCGGGGCTTTGCTGTCGTTCGTCGAAACTGGTTTCAATAGTTTCCATAGGCAGTTCACGGTCACGTGTGCCGTAGTGGTCCGCAATCTCGCTGCGAGTGACCCGGAACAACCACGCTCGCAGATTGCGGCGCGGCCCCTTGCCTCGGTCCAGGCCGTCAATGAGCTTCAGGAATACACTTCCCGCAATATCCTCAGCCGTCTGTGGGTTACCAACGCGAAACCGGGTGAATTGATAAATGGGTTCCAGGTACGCCTGATAAATTCGGGTTATCGCAGCCTTATCGCCATCGCGGGCAGCACGGAGCAGCAGGTCGTCATCTGCGTTGTCCGGCAGAACAAGTACGATCATCGTATGATTGCTCGCGCTTTTGCATATCCTGTCAACAAAAACGGGGCAGCGGATTTGCCCGCTGCCCCGGTGTGCGTATACGTTATCTACGGATAACGTTTAGTCATCATCATCGTCGTCATCATCATCATCGTCATCGTCGTCATCGTCGTCATCATCGTCAGACCCACCGCTCGAGTTATCATCGTCGTCGTTAGACCTACCGCTCGAGTTACCATCGTCGTCATCGTCATCCCGGTTATTATCAGAATCACTGCCCAAACTGTCAACGCCAAAGGTGAAGCTGTCATCAGAGTTGCTGTTCCGATCACCGTTCCCCTGGACGGAGGTATTGCCCAAGTAGCCGAAGCCCAGCACACGGCCTGTTGCCTGGTCAATAAGTACCTCACGCCCGTTGGTTAGCTCGACTTCCCACACGGCAACATCGTCGTCATCATCATCATCGTCAACACTAACAACCGTTTCATTCGGGAAAATCCGCTGGGCCTCGGCGATGATATTCGCCAGATCATCTGCGGATATATCTGCGTCATCATCAATGATGCCGTCATCATCATTCCGCATGTCATTGTCATCATTATCGTCAGCCCGGTCAATCTCAATGAGTGTGCCACCTACCGCATCGAACGTGATTTCCTGCCCGTTGTCCAGCGTAATTTCCCATGCTGGGGTTTCACTGTCATCGTCATCACCGTAGAACTCGAAACCAACAACCGCTGCATCCGGGAACTGTTCAAGCGCCGCTGCCAGTAGGTCATTCAGCGTAACGCCGTCTGCAAACGGAGTATAGCTATAGACATCGTCATTCTCCACATCATCGACCGTCAAACGGCCATCATTGACCCCGACATACACTTCAACAAGGGTTGTGCCGTCCGCCGAGAGCACATCAAGGTCCCAGTAGGGCGCGTTTGTTGCGTCATCGCTACTGTTGTACAAGTCGGCATCGACGATAACGACATCCTCTCCGTAGGCTTCCCAGACGAGTACCAGCGCGTCGTCCAGGGTAAGTGGCGTGGCTTGTTGCGCGAGTGCCGGGACAGCGGCCAACAGTAGTACCAGTACAATCAAAAGGCTTCGGTACATCATGGTTGTTTCTCCTACACTTTTACGTTTTCTGTAAGTTTGCAGCGGCTTGTTGCGCCGTTACACATATGTAGACCGGAAGAACGCACAAAAGTTTCAAGACGTTTATAAAAACCTTGTAAAAGGCCAGAAATCGGGGCAAACCGTTTTTAAGAGATAATCAAGAAAGGTGTTGAAAGTAGCATATCATCCCATAGCGCGGTACTATCCGCGCAGCACAAGCAACTGCAAGGACCACCCATGACGACAGCTTCCCCCACCTTACAACCGGATTCCGCGCATCCAGCGTATCGGCGACGCATCAATGCCTGGGCGCTCTACGATGTCGCCAACAGCGCGTTCTTCACAACCATCTTGGCGGCGGTGCTGCCCACCTACTACAGCGCCGTTGCTGGGGCCACGCTCCCCAGCGCGGCGATTGCCACCCGCAACTGGAGCCTGAGCCTGAGCCTCGCGCTGGCGATCTCTGCGCTTATCTCCCCGGTTTTGGGCACGCTCTCCGACGTGATCCGGGGCAAAAAGCGGTTGTTGGCGGCTTTCACCCTGCTGGGAAGTTTGGCAACGGGGGCACTTGTGCTGGTGGGGACGGGAGACTGGTTGCTGGCATCCGTCATGATCGTGATTGCACGGGTGGGGGCCGCCGGGGCCAACGTGTTCTACGACAGTTTGCTCCCCCATATCGCCCGTGAGGAGGATCAGGATGCGGTTTCCACGCGGGGATTCGCGCTTGGTTACCTGGGGGGTGGGGTGCTGCTGGCGATCAATGTCGTGATGATTAACGTCATCCCGGCGGGGACGTTCGGGCTACCATTCGCGGGGGTGCAGCTATCCTTCGTGAGTGTGGCGATCTGGTGGACGCTGTTTACGCTGCCGCTGCTGTTCATCATCCCGGAACCGCAAACGACGGCCACGTTTCAGGCAGGCCAAAACGCAATTCGTGTCAGCTTTCAGCGTCTCGGTGAAACCCTGCGCGACATTCGCGGCTATCGCCACCTGTTCCAGTATCTCATCGCCTTCCTGATTTATAACGACGGCATCGGCACGATCATCGGTGTCGCAGTGATTTACGGTGCAGAACTCGGCTTTGAGACAACAGAACTGATTCTGGCATTGCTGCTGGTGCAGTTTGTGGGGATTCCGTTCAGCTTCGTGTTTGGGAATCTGCCGAACGCGAATGTCGGTAATCGCCACTACTATCTCGCATTTATCCTGGCGAATGTGGTGCTTTTACCGGCTGTGGGGGTGATTGGTCGTGACGTATTGCCGACAGCGGTTAGCGGCGCTCCCCCGGCAGCCTATGCAACAGATGGTGATTTTGTCGGCGAAGGCATTTATGGGTTAGAGGCACTATCCCTAGATAACGATTGGACTGAGGAGATCATCGCAGGGGACTTACTGGACTCGGATACAGATGTTCCCTACGGATTGAGTTCATCCGGTAACGCCGCCTACAGCCTGTCATTCAACGGGCAATCAGTGGAATTCACTTACGCCACCGGGCCAGACTTCGGCACGTTTGCGGTGCTGTTGGACGGTTCGCCGCTGCTTGATGATGAGGGTGAGCCAACCATTATCGACGCCTACAATCCAACGGTGCGTTATGGTGTCACGGAGATTTTCACCGCGCCGGAACCGGGTCAGCACATGCTCACGATCCAGGTAACGGGCGAATCCAACGCTGAGAGCAACGGCACACAGGTCGCCGTTGCGGGCGTGGAGGTATTGCCACCACATCGCGGCGGCGACCTATTGCTTATCCTGGGTGGGTTGATGGCGGTACAGGTGATCGCGCTGGCGTTCGCGTTTTTCGGTGGGGCGCGGTTGCTACGCGGTCTGGCAGATACACTCAACACCAAGCGAAGTATCTTGTTGGCGCTGATCGTGTACGGGATGATTGCTGTGTGGGGCTATTTTGTGAACTCCACGATTGAGTTCTGGTTTCTGGCGTGGATGGTTGCGATTGTACAGGGTGGGTCGCAGGCCCTTAGCCGTAGCCTGTACGCCAGCATGTCGCCCGCCGCCAAAAGCGGAGAGTTCTTCGGCCTATACAGCATTATGGCGAAATTCAGTTCTATCACCGGGCCATTGCTATTCGCCGGGGCGGTCACACTGTTCGGCAGCAGCCGCCCCGCCATTTTGAGCCTTATTGCGCTGTTCATTATCGGCGGTGTGTTGTTGGCTCGCGTAGATGTAGAAGCTGGCCGCCAGGTCGCCCGCGAGGAAAATGCCCGTTTCGCTGGATAAGTGTCTAACGTTGAATCAAAAAACAGCCGTGTGGCTGTTCGTATGTGTGGGGGGGTAAAAACAAAAAGAGGACGCATGAAATGGGGTTGGCGGCGACCTACTCTCCCACACCGTCTCCAGTGCAGTACCATCGGTGCTCGCAGGCTTAACTACCGGGTTCGGAATGTAGCCGGGTGGACCCCTGCGGCTCTAGCCACCAACATCATTTCACGCGCCCCCTGCTTGCTCTGGCGGGCTACGCTACCGACTACGCGATCTGCACTGCTTTCATACTAGAGCGCCGTCTTCCCCGCATCACACATGATGTTGGAAAGAAGCTGCGGACCATTAGTACAAGTCGGCTCCGCACATTGCTGCGCTTCCACCTCTTGCCTATCTAGCTGGTCGTCTTCCAGCGGTCTCATTCGAGATCTCATCTCGAGGGGGGCTTCCCACTTAGATGCTTTCAGCGGTTATCCCTTCCGAGGTTCGCTACTCAGCTCTGCCACTGGCGTGACAACTGACACACGAGCGCCTCGTTCACCCCGGTCCTCTCGT
>CAYWZS010000075.1:7100-20062 GCA_964462905.1 uncultured Anaerolineaceae bacterium | reverse complement strand
CCCATCGGCAGTAACTCGAAGACGGCTCGCATTTCGGCCCTGCGGCCCACTTCGGATGTGCCGCCCATCGCCGTGTACTTCTCGGTGTTGAGCAGTTCCTCGGTCTTGAGGCGGTCCAGATAGTCCAACTCGGCGCGGCGCGGGACCGCTTGTGCTGCTGTTGGCGCGGCCTTGCTCACTATCTCGGACACAACCTCATCCGGTTCAACTTCCGGCTCTGGCAGCACCGCCCGTGGCAACGAGGCCAGCACCCGGCGGAAGCTCTCGGCGCGGTCGAGCGTGTGGGCGGCCACCGCCTGATAGCTAATCAACGGCGTGTAGGCGTCCTCACGTAGCACGTCCTCAACCAACACCGGAACAATCAGCTTGTCCTCGTTGACCGCCTTCAGAATCTCCGTCCGCGCCCAGCGCGAGGCCAGCGCCGCCCGGCTCATCACGGCAACGACCACATACGAGCGCCGAATCCCGGCACTGATGGCGCTCACCCAGTCGTCACCCCCCTTAATCGCGCTGGTGTCAATCCACACGTCGTACCCAGTACGTTCTAACTCAGCTCGGAGTGCCTGGGCGTAGTCGCGGTCGGGGTGAGAGTAGCTGAGGAATACCGTCGCGCCCTCACTGGAGCGTGGTATTTCAGGCGGTGGAGCCGTTGGCACAGCCGTCACCAACTGCGCCTGCAACGCGGTAATCTTGGTGTCAATCTGCGTGATTAACCCCTCATAGGCGAGTTCCGGCAGGTCACCACGCTCGAACTGCTTCTGCGTCCGCAGGCGCTCGTTTTGCAGCGCCTCCAACCGAGCGCGGGTTGTCGCATCGGGGACGGGGGCGTCTGGCTCCGGCGTGGCTGTCTCCGACGACGCGCACACCTGTAACGTGTGGTCCGTCAGCGCGTCAATATCAGCGTGTTTGTCCGGCCCACAGTAGAACTTGGCCGTTTGTAACAGTTGGCCGAGCGCGTGTGGTCCCTCGGCCAAACAACCGTAGTCAATCAATGTCCTGCACAGCAACGTGGTGAAGGTCTGCGGGTTGCCGCTGCGTTTGATCTGGTGATACAGGCGTGAGTCCGACAACAAATAGAAGGCGTCGGTCAGCAACGCCTCGCGGTCATCCTCTGTCGCAACATACGGCAGGATGATCTGGCGAACACGCGGTAGGAAGTCCGGCGGGAAGGCAGGGGAATGGCTCATGGGCGACACACTCAGATTGTAGAGACTTTGTGCAGAGAATAACACGAAATATCACCTGTTGCCCCCCCAATGATGACCGATTGCGCCCCTACCCGCTCACGCACGAATGCGCTATGATCTGCATCGTAACTGACCAAGGTGAGAACGGAGAGTAAACCCATATGGCACCCACTGCGCCCATTGACCCGAAACTGCTGGAAATTCTACGGTGTCCCGTGGCCGTCCATTACACGGACAAGGGCGACGACCCCGGCAAGTTAGAGCTTGTGCGCGGCACATGGCTCTACTGCGCGGACAGCGGCTACAAGTACCCGATTATCGACGGCATCCCGAAGATGTTGATTGAGGAGGGGGCTAAGTGGAAGGACACCGAGGTTGACGACCTGCCCGTCCCGCCGCCCAACGACACCGTTTACGCCACCGCCGAGGCCGCGCTCACCCCGGAAATGCAACAACTCGCCGCAGACCTGACCGCCAGGGCGGACACCACCCGCGACGAGGCTATCTCCAAGCTGCGCGAGACCGCCAAGGAGATTCGCCAACAAGCTAACAGTGCGGAGGGCGAGGGCATTGCACGGCAGGCGGAGGCTATCGCAGGCGGCCTGGACAACGCCGCCGACCTGCTCAACGGCCACGCGCCCAGCACCCCAGCCCCCACAGCAGCAACGAACCGCAACTGGATGATGATCGCCATGTTGTTTGTGCTGGGGCTGGTCGTCGGCCTGTTGATGCGCGGACGCGGTAACCGCGACTAGGCCCATGGTCAAGTTCGCGGTCATGTTCCACCGTCCGCTACCAGACCGAATGCCGGAGTTCGAAACGTACTATACGCGTTTTCTAGCGATGGTGGAACAAATTCCAGACATCTCCCGGCGGCAGGTCGTGGACGTACTTGGTAGCCCTCAGGGGGAGTCGAAATACTATCGTGTCCTCGAATTCTACTTCGAGGACCAACCCACCATGACCGCCGCGCTCAACACGGAGGCCGGGCAACGCGCCGGGACCATGCTCTACCTGGTATTCAAGCCACACGGCTACCGCTTTGCGACCTTTTTCGCAGATGTATACGAGGAAACCGGGGGCAACACCCCCACTCCACCAAACAAGGACACCCCCCCATCACCATGACCAATACCACACTACAACCTCTGCGCCAGCGCATTCTGGCGGAGGGGGAAAATCTCGGCAACGGCATTCTCAAGATCGACGGCATCCTGAACCACCAGATCATCCCCGACCTCATGGACCAGATCGGCAAGGCGTTCGCGAGCCACTTTGCAGATATTCAGGTGGACCGCATCCTCACCGCAGAGATCAGCGGCATCGCCCCGGCGGTTGTCACCGGGATCCAGCTTGGGGTTCCCGTGGTCTACGCCCGTAAGAAAAAGCCCATCACCATGTCTGGCCCGGTTTTCCTGGAGACCGCGCCGAGCCACACCAAAGGCGGCGAAACCAGCCTACTTGTCAGCGCGGAGTTCATGCACGCTGGCGAAAATGTGCTGATTATCGACGACTTTCTGGCCTCCGGGCAGACTTTGCTCGCGATGACGCGCATCGTCAAGAGCGCCGGGGCGCGTCTGGTGGGGGTGGGGTGTGTGGTGGAGAAGTCCTTCGAGGATGGGCGCAACAAGCTGCTTCAGCGCGGCCACACGGATATTCCAATTATCTCCCTGGCAACCATCACCAGCATGGACGGAAACACCATCACCCTCGCCGACTAGCAGTGGCGAACGCGGCAAACGTTGTCCCTACAAGCGTTGTGTGTTGTAGGGACAAAGCCTGCATTGTCCGCCGCTTACGGATTCACAGCCGTACTACCCACCAATCCCCGCAAAGTGGGCATCCGTCGCCGTGCAGAAATCAACCTGATTCGAGATGTAGATGTAACGGAACGTGTCGCCGCCAGACTGGAACGTGCCGCTGCTCCGGCAGAGCGTGGTCGCCTGGGCAGAGAACGTCTGTGCGCCCCCACCCGTCACACAGGCGACAAAGTTCTCCTGCACGCGGTCCTGGTTGACGACGGCAATCGTCCCCACGTTCGGGACCAGATTCCCACTGGACAGGATACCGCCCAAGTCCACCTGGGTGTAGATGTTGGCTGCCACCGCCCCGGCGTCACTGTAACAGTCGATGAAGGCGTCCACCTGTTGCACCACGCGGGTGATAGCCGGGTTGTCTAGCGCCTCGGCCCCTTCGCCTGCTGCCGCCGTAAGCGCGTCCGTGAGCGAGTCCGCCGTGGTGATCTCATAGCCGCTGTACACGCCCGCCGTCGGCAGGAAGTTCCCGGCGGCGTTGGCGTCGGTGTTAGTGCCGGTAGGTGTCGTGCTACAGGCGGCCACCGCCAACCCCAGGACCATCGTTGTGCATAACGCAAGTATACGGTTCATAGTTTGGATGTTCTCCCCGTTTAGGTAACGTTTATCGTACAGCCGTCATTTTACATGATCGGCGGCGTTTCGGGAATTCGCGCCATGAAATAGCGCACCCGTCCCTTTATAGGGAATGATGGGGGAATCTACTGTCATGTCAGAGAAAGAAAAATCCCCACAGCGGACAGTTCCGGGTGGGGATTGTGGTGGGGGTTAGTCGCCAGTCGCGGGGGCGGGGAGGCCACCACGCGGGACCTGATTGGCCGGGTCGCCGTTGGAGGGGCCGAAGTGGTCCTCGATAGCGTTGATGTAGTCGGTTGCCGCCTCGGTGCCGTAGCCGTATGGGTCCTCGAAGGGGACCGGGTCGTGGTCGAAGTTGTGGGACGGCGGCGGGGAGGTTGTCGCCCACTCCAGCGTGAGCGCCCGCCAGGGGTTCGGTCCTGCCTGCTCACCGAAGTAGAGGCTCTGGACAACGTTCCACACGAAGAACAGCGTGCTAACCCCCAACACGAACGACGCCAAGCTCGTGAGCGTGTTGACGGTGGCGAACTCCGGCGCGTACTCCGCGACACGCCGGGGCATCCCGCGTGCGCCCGCGTAGTGCATGGGCATCATCGTCCCCAGGAAGCCGATGTAGGTCAGGGCGAAGTGCAGCTTGCCCAGCGGCTCGTTGAGCAGCTTCCCGGTGATCTTGGGATACCAGTGGTAAAGGCCACTGTACACCGCGAACACCGCGCCGCCGTACATCACGAAGTGGAAGTGTGCCACGACGAAGTAGGTGTCGTGCATGTGGATGTCCACCGGGACGGAGGCCAGCATCACGCCGGAAATACCGCCGATCACGAACATGGATAGGAAGCCGATGCTGAACAACATCGACGTGGTAAAGCGGATTTTCCCGCCCCAGATCGTGCCGATCCAACCGAATATCTTAATCCCGGTTGGCACCGCGATAATCATCGAGGTAATCATGAACGGGATCCGCAACGCGGGGTTCAAACTGGTGAACATGTGGTGCGCCCACACTGTGAAGCCGATCAGCGCGATTGCCATGCTGCTGAGGGCGATCAGGCGGTAGCCGAACACAGGCTTGCGGCTGTGGATGCTCAACACATCGCTGAGGATGCCCATTCCCGGTAGCACCATGATGTAGACGGCAGGGTGGCTGTAGAACCAGAAGATGTTCTGCCACAGCAGCACGTCGCCACCGTTGGCCGGGTCAAAGAACGCGGTCCCCGCGACGCGGTCCAGCAGCAGCAGCGTGAGCGCCCCCGCCAGGAACGGCGTTGCCATTACAATGATGAGGCTCTGCGCCAGCACGGACCACACGAACAGCGGCATCTGGAAGTAGCCCATGCCCTCCGGGCGCATGTTCTTGATCGTCACGATGAAGTTGATCGCGCCGAGAATGGAGCTAACCCCCAGGATGTGCAGGCCGAGAATCCACATGGTCTGGCCGTCCGGGCTGAACTCCGGGCCACTCAGCGGTGGGTAGGCCGTCCACCCGGCCTCCGGCGCGCCGACAAAGTAGCTGGCGAGGAACAAAATCCCCGCTGGCGGGATCAGCCAGAAGGCGAAGGCGTTGAGCCACGGGAAGGCCATGTCCTTCGCGCCCAGCATCAGCGGTACAAAGTAATTGCCGAAACCGGCCCACACCGGGATCATAAACAGGAACAGCATCGCGGAGCCGTGTAGTGTCAGCACAGTGTTATAGGCGGTGCCGCTCGGTAAAAAGTCCTGGGCAGGGGTCAATAGTTCAGCGCGGATGAGCATCGCAAACGCGCCACCCACTAGGAAGAAGAAGAAGGACGTGACGAGATATTGCACGCCGATGATCTTATGGTCAATGGTCCAGCGGAAGTAGTCAGCAAACCGGAGCTGCTTGCTCTGCTTGCGCTCACCACCCAACGGAGAGGTAATTGCAGCCATTAGGAAGGCATCCCTTTCTTACGTGTTGATGATTGCAGGGGGTGAGGACCAACCCTCACCCCACGTAGGGACAGGGCAAAACCCTGTTCACAAGACGATGAACCTGGCCCACACTAGCGTGCAGCAACCTCAACGGTGCCATTGTAGGCGGACATCACATCGTCAAATTCCGGCGTTGGGCAGGCGGGCGCAGCCGGAGCCGTCGCCGCTGCCCCCTGCGTGAGCAGATAGCTGGTAATCGCGCCGATGTCGTCCTCGGTCATGCTCGCGGTCCACGACACCTCCCACTGGGGCATGACGCCTGCCGGGTAACCGGGGACAATGTAAGCGCCGGAGTTCTCGATAGACTCGTACAGATAAACATAGCCATCCTCGTTGCCAGCGGCAGCCGCCCGGGCGGTTGCCCGGTCGCCGATACCGTTGAGCGCCGGGCCAACTTGCCCCACCCAACCCAGGTCATCAAGGACATGGCAGCCGGAGCAACCCCAACCCGCGTTGTTGTCCAGCAACTGGCGCCCACGCACGACCGGGTCCTCCGGCGGGTTCACCTCACAATCTACGCGGGTGTCGAACCACTCCATGTAGCTTTCTTCGGAGGGATAAACGAGAATCTCGGCTCGCATCCCACCGTGGCCGCCCCCGCAAAGCTCGGTACACACGACCGGGTAACGTCCCGGCAATGTCGGTGTAAAACGGAGTTCGGTGCTGCGCCCCGGCAACATATCCTGCTTGACACGCATACTTGGAATCCACATCGAGTGAATCACATCATTCGCTTCCATTTGCAGGCGTACCGGGCGTGTCGCCAACACCTCGCCGTCCTCGTCCATCTCGACATACGTGCGCAGCACGCTGTCGTTGACGACGGTTTCAGTCGCCTCATCATAGTAAGAAAACCCGAAGGCGTAACGTTGGGCGATCACGTCAACAATGAGTTCATTATCCTGTGGTGCGCGGCTCACAATGTAAACCTGATAACTGTAAATCGTGAGGACGAACACAACGATTGACGGGATCAACGTCCAGATAAACTCCAGCGCGTTGTTCCCGTGGACATTCGGGCCATCCGCATTGTCCCCCGCCCGGCGACGGTAGAAAATAACAGCCCACAGAATCAACCCCTGCACCAGCAGGAACACCATCCCGCCAATGTACATCATGGTGTATAACAACCCATCAACGACGTTTGCCTGTGTGGACGCCTGCGGTCCCATCAGCCAGGGCGTCATCTCTGCGATGAAGTACCCGCCGATGAACAGTAGCAGGGTCACGACGGCGATAACGCCGATGGTTCTGTTCTGCTCTTGCTGAGAACCAAATTGCATTTGCTTATAAACCTCAATTTGAATTACGATCCCACGTCGGGAAACGTCATAGGGAAGAGCCAAAACCCCGCGCCCGAACGTCACCCTTCCGCATTGTTACACGTATAGCTTCCCACTTGGGCGAAGATCGTATCGTTGAGACACCCATCTTCACCACAGGCTGTCGTGTTTTGTGTTGGAGGTGTTCTCAGACGGGTGTTTGTCCGTCACGACCCAACCTGTTGCGACAATCATAATACAATCAGGTGACGTTTGCGAGGGAATTTGGGAAAAATACCACAATTCATAGTTTGTAAATCCTGATATTGCTTTCACGAAACAGGCGGTGGAAACTCTCATCTTCAGATGAGGGAGGAACTGCCCGGTACTGCTGGCTTTAGCCAGTCATCAGGACAGGTACGTATAACCCGTCTGCGCGGTGTATCACCCGACAACATTTGTAGCTAATCCCCTGAACGGTTCCGCTATCGGTAAAGTCACCCCCGCCAATGCTATCGAGCGGTTTGGTGTGAGCCGCACTTCCCTATACCTCCGGCATGGTTAACGGCGCACCGCAGGGTCGTGGGGCTGGGTCGTCACCCCGGAGTGCCACACATTCGCCCGTAACGCAGCCACTTTTTAGTGGCTGCGGCTGGTCAACACAGGCTTTCAGACTTGCGGCTTCAAGCCACCCGCTCCAGCAGGTGGTCGTTGACGTCACAACGTCCGATGCTGATACAGCACGCCGTCCGTGAACCCGCGTGACCGATAGTAGCCTCGCGTGCCGACTGCGCTGATGACCGCCAGCTTCGCGTAGCCGCGCTCACGGGCAATCTCAGCGGCGCGTTCGAGCAGCGCCGTGCCCAGTCCGCTGTGTTGGGCACGACCATCACCACTCTCGCCCACGTTGACCGCCTGCCCGTAGACGTGAACCTCACGAACCATCGCCGCGCCGTCTAGCTCGTTGGTGAGGCGGTCGCCGGTTGGGAGCGACAGCCGCAGGAACCCGGCTATCTCACGCTCGGCGGTGATGTACTGCAAAAACACCTCCGCGCCTATCGCGGAGGTGTAGGTCTGTTCGTCAAGATGCAAATCACCCAGCGCCACCTGCTTATGGCGCACCTCGCGCGCTCGGATGTCCGCGCTGCGCTCGCCACGTTTCGCCATCGCTTGCTCTGCCATCTGCCGGAAGTTGGTGTGCAGGTTGCCGTCTACGATGTCCGTTGATGGAATATCCCGAATCACCCGCGTTAGGCGGCAGTATTCGGGCGTGCGCCGTAGCACACCCGTCACCACCGCTAACAGTTCGTCGTGGTCATAAGGACGCCACTCCCCGCGCTCGTAGTGGCGCATCAGTTCGGCGCTCTCGATGAGACTGCACGGGTAGATTTTCAACTCGTCCGGGCGGAAGTCGGGGTCGTTGAACATGCGCTCGTAGTCGCGCAAATCACGTTCGGGGTCGCTGCCGTAGAGATTGGGCATCCAGTGGGCGTGGATTTTGAACCCGGCCCCGCGCAAGAGCGTCACGGCGCGACGGGTGGCGGCTACGTCATGGCCGCGCTTGTTTAGCCGTAGCACCTCGTCATCCAACGACTGAAAGCCGATCTGTACCTTGGTGCAGCCCAAGCGCCGCACCCGCAAGACCTCCTCGCGGCTGATGTGGTCCGGGCGTGTCTCGATCACCAGGCCGACACAGCGACAGGTTGCCGTTTCGTTCTCGCGGTGGGCGGCTTCGAGTTCGTCCCACGTGGCGAACTCGTCTACGGGGGAGCGGTCGCCGTCTGCGACCTGCGCCGCGAGCACTTTCGAGCGGTGCATTTCGTCGTGGTAGACCTCCTGCACGACCTGGTTGTAGGTGCGCCCCGGCTGAACGCCGCTCAACGTCACGTTGACGGTGTTGCGTGACGGGTGCAACTGTGACGCCTCTAGCAGCGCCGCCTCGACTGCCCCACGCTGGTCGTTATCCTGTCCGAAGTCATGGAGCGCGTCAAAAATGCGTTTGATGAACCAGATTTGATATGTCTCTGGGTAGAAGCTCCAGGTGCCGCCTAGCACAATCATCTCGATTTTGTCTGTGGGGTGGCCGATGTTGCGGAAGGCCAGCAGGCGGCTGTAGGTCTGCAAGTAGGGATCGAAGCTATTTTGCTCGGCGCGTTGTGCGCCCGGCTCGTCAGAGAGGTAGCTTTTCGGCATCCGCACATCGTTCGGGCAGAAGATGCACTCACCAGGGCACGGAAAGGGCTTCGTCAACACCGTGACAGGCGTCACACCGCTGGCGGTCCGCACGGGCTTGCGGCGCATCCGGGCGACGATGGCGGGATCAAATGGCGGGAGCGTGCCGTCGTCCGTCAGCACATGATAGGCGTGGATGAGTTCGTCACGCCCGAAGAAGCCCGCGCCGTCCTTGGGATGCTGGCGCAGAACCGCCCGGAGCGCGGCCCGGTCCACCGGCCCCGACGTGGCAATCACCTCACGCAGAATGGCAGTGAGGGCGAAGCGGTAGTGTTCAACGTCGATTTTGGTGTAGGTGCGGGCCATCGGGGGCGTGTCTCCGTCTTGCGAACGGGTTTATGATAGCGGAGACAAGCGAAATTCTGAACCGGGTGATTGTTCGCGAGACATACCCGGCCACATTTCAGCTATTGTGTTTACGCGCCACGTAGTACCCGTAGCTGACGAAATCCTGATTGCGCTCGTAGAGCGCAATCTCTGCTTTTTTCGCAGCGACAATCCCCTTAGCTGCCTCAGATTGACTGTGCTTATATAAGAAGGCGTTGAACCGCGCCTGCATGGGGCCGTAGTAGGTATTTAGCCAGGATGCCGAGGAAAGCGGGAAGTAGCCCAGGAGGGTGAACCCCTGCTGCTCCAGAATGGCAATCTTGGCAGAGGCAGTGTCAACCTCTGGATACTCAACGTCCCAGTGTGCTTGTAGGTCGGCTGGGCGTTCATGCGTGAGCCATGTTAGTTCGGAGACAGCCAACACACCGCCGGGCTTCAAGAATCGCTTCCACGCAGCGACACCAGCGGCAAAGCCCATGTTGTAAATGGCCCCCTCAGACCAGATCGCATCCAGCTCTCCATCCTGGAACGGCAACGCATCCATCGACTGCGCCAGTATGGTGATACGGTCGGCGACACCCGCTTGTTGTGCGTTTTGGGTGAGGATTTCCAGGAATTCCGATAGGAAATCCACGGCGGTGATGTGGGCATCCAGGGCGTCAGCCAACACCAGCGTAGCCGTTCCAGTCCCACAGCCAATGTCCGCAATCTTGAGGCCCGGCTTATCACCCAGCCCAGAGAGCGTGACCGCGAGACGGGTGTCGTCATCGCTGCCGGGTCCCTGGCGAATGCCATCTTTGTGCAGGTCAATGAGCAGTTGTAGGTCGTCCATCGTGAGCGTTTCTCCTAAAGGGGGGGCGGCATTTTTGGTATGTGGTACAGGTTATATTGAACCGCTTAATCCTGTCCTGTGTGGTACGTTTTTGCGACTGTGGTTTTGGGGAATGTAGCACAGGGCGCGAGTCACCGCGCCCCTGGGGATTACCAGCCGTTAAGCGCCATAGCGACGGGCGCAGGCCTCAAAGCCAAGTGACGGTTCTTGGCCGACTGCGCGGAGCGTGTCGCCGAGTACCGGGATGTCCCACCACAAACACTGCGAGTCGATGTAGATCGACAGGCCGATGGTCGCGCAACAGCACAGCACCAACACCGCCGCACACCCGATCAGCACGATGCGGGTCGTGTTGTTGCCGCCGCCCGCCTCGTAGTCGTAGCCCTGTTGGTCGTAGTAGCTGCCCTGTGGGGGTTGCGGGGCTGCCCCGCTGAAGGCGTCGGCGTAGTCGTTACCCGCAGGCTGTCCGCCGTAGGGCGTGGGATCCTGGGTGGCTGGCGGCTGGCTGTAGGCGGGTTGTTGTGGTTGCTGGTAGGACGGCTGCTGTGGGGGCGCGGGCTGCTCATAAGCCGACTGCCCCGGTGCCGTGACCTGAGCGCCGCCGCCGTCCTCTGGTGCGCCAGCAAACGTTGTCCGCACCATCTCATAGCCCAGCGTGACAGTCTCCCCCAGGCCGATCATATCCCCATTGTTCAACGGCTTAGAACCGCTGATGCGTTGGCCGTTGATGAACGTGCCGTTGGTGCTGCCCAGGTCCTCGATGTTGTAGCCCGAGGTCACGAGCGTAAACCGCAGGTGATGGCGGCTAACCTCCGGGTCGTTGATCACAATGTCGTTGGTGATGTCGCGGCCAATTGTCACCACGTCTTTGTTCAGGTCGTATGTCTGGTTGGGTTGGGGACCCCGCCGGACGATCAGCCGGAAGCTGTCATTGCCCTGCATTCAAAGCCTCCCTCGCAAGCGGTTCAGTGTGATGTCTGTTTCAATCATAACGCATGGGAGTATACTGCCAATATGATGAGGTGGCAACCACAGGGCGGCCCAGCGGCCAAAAGGGAAAGTCCGGCCACAAAATCACGACAACGTAAGTAACAACGAGAGCTTACCCACACGCACAGGGGGACATTATGCAACAGGTTCGGCAGCTTCTTCTGGTTCTAGTGGTCGCGCTGGCGGCGAGTGCCTGTACGCTGGCCGCGCCGAGTGACTCGCCGAGTGATGCGCGGGTTCCTACGGGCGAGGCTCCCGCCGATGTGCTAACGCCGGAGGCTTTCCGCACGCCGGACGCGGACACCACGCCGCCCCTCCCGCCGGCATCGTCTCCCCTGCCAGACACCACCTGCCACGCCGTCAACGATGAGGTGCTGGCCGTCCGCACCACGACGGACATCCTCGCCAACGAGGTGACGATTCTGGCTGCCGGGGCGACCTCACAGGTTGTAGGGCGGACGGGGCAAAATACCTGGTGGCAGGTGACAACGCCAGACCGCCGTACCGGGTGGCTGGACGCCAGCGCCGTGCAGATTTACGGGGACTGCAACGATGTGCCGATCCTGAACCCGCCGACCGTGACGATTGCCGCGACCAGCACGCCGGACACCCCCACGGCGAATATCCTCGTAAACCTCAACGTGCGCCGGGGGCCAAGCCTGCGCTTTAACCCGCCGATTGGCCGCTTTACCGCTGGCGACACCACCGAAATTATCGCGGTGGACAGCACAGGTGGCTGGTATAAGGTCATCTATCAGGGAGGCCAGGGCTGGGTGAGCGCCGGGGAGCAGTTTGTCCGTGCAGCCGGGAACCTCAGTGGCCTCCCGGTGGACCCCGGCCCGCCCACGCCCACCGCCTCCAACACGCCAATCCCAGCTACACCGACAGCCACGCTGGACCCCAACACCAACTACCTGCAAGACGGCAGCTTTGAGGGCGCTTATAGTGGGCGTGGCTCGGCGGACCTCAACATACCGACGGCGTGGCAGTTCACATTTGCCGAGTCGCCGCGTGACTTTGAGTGGCAGAACCTCCGCCCGGTCGCGTTCCCACACATCACCCCGCCGGAGATCCGTAACGGGGCGCGGTCCGTCAACATCAACCGCGACTTCGCGACCTTCACCGCCGTGATGCACCAGCAGGCCAGCGTCCCGGCAAATATCACCGTCCGGGCGAGCGCCTACGCCTGGGTTCACACCTGCGACCCAGACCCCGGCATCTGCAACTCGGATGCGTCGTCCGGGGCGCGGGTTCGGGTGGGGGTTGACCCCACAGGCGGGACGAACCCCTTCGCCGGGAGCGTCGTGTGGGGTGGGTTCGAGGCTCCCCATGATCGGTGGCAACAGGTGAGCGTCCGCACCCAGGCATCCGGCGGCACGGTGACGGTGTTCCTCTACGCCACCCAGGACACACCGAAGGGCCTGAACCAACTCTACTGGGACGACGCGGGGCTGTTCGTGGGGGGATAACACCTGCTTTTGTTATACGCCATACATACCGCACTTATTCATCTGTGCTATGGTTATCACGGTCTATTGTTAACGAGGAAAATCGTGATCCATGAGAAAATTAACTGTATCCGTTCTGCTCGTGCTGTTGCTGGCGCTGGCCGCCGCCCCGCTAGGCGCACAGGATGCCGCCGACTGTGAGACATTCCAGGGTAGCCCGGAGGCCGCCGCGCCGGACTTCCCATTAGACCTGGACTGGGTGAATGCGTCTGCACCGCTAACGCTGGACGACCTCCGGGGCAAAATCGTATTGCTGGACTTCTGGACCTACGGCTGCATCAACT
>CAYWZS010000075.1:0-7000 GCA_964462905.1 uncultured Anaerolineaceae bacterium | reverse complement strand
GACCTCCGGGGCAAAATCGTATTGCTGGACTTCTGGACCTACGGCTGCATCAACTGCCTGCACATGATCCTCGTGTTGGACCAGCTGGAACGCGCCTACGAAGAAGAACTTGTGATTATCGGCGTTCACAGCGCCAAGTTCGACAACGAAGGCCAGACGGCCAACATCCGCGAGATCGTGCAGCGTTACGAGATAGAACACGCGGTCATCAACGACGCCGAATTTGACGTGTGGAACAACTATCGACGGTATGGCGTCAACGCCTGGCCGACCTTTGTTTTGATCGACCCACGCGGCAACATCTTCGCGGTACAGTCCGGCGAGATCCCGTTTGAGGCGTTCGATACCGTGATTGGCACTATGGCGGATTGTTTTGCCGAGCGCGACGAGATCAACACCGCACGCCTCCCGCAAATTGACCCGGAACTGGCCTATGCCCCCCCGCGCAGCCTGAACTACCCCGGTAAGGTGCTGGCCGACGCGGACGGCGGACGCCTGTTCATCGCGGACAGTGTGAATCATCGAATCATCGTGGCGGACCTGCACACCTACGAGGTGTTGGACGTGATCGGCAATGGGGCGCAGGGCTACACTGATGGAGCCTACAACCAGGCCCAGTTCTACAAGCCACAGGGGATGGCCGTTACAGGCGACACGCTCTACATCTCAGACACGTTCAACCATGTGATCCGTGCGGTGGACCTGAACGAGCGGACCGTGGACACCGTCGCCGGGACAGGTGTGCGGGGTCGCACCGTCCCCCGTGGGGCGGCCTTCGACGCGCTGACAACAGACCTGCGTAGTCCGTGGGATGTGACGTTCGGGGACGACCCGGACACGCTCTATATTGCGATGGCTGGAACTCATCAGATCTGGGTGATGGACTTGGAAACCGGCCAGATTGGGCCGTTCGTCGGCAACGGACGCGAGGCGCAGTTGAATCTCTCACTGGCAAACAGCGAACTCGCCCAGCCCAGCGGCCTCTACTACGAGGACGGTCTGTTGTTCTTCGCGGACAGCGAAAGCAGCACCATTCGCGTGGCGGACATCGCTGAGGATCAGTTGGCGGTGGTCAGCGGCACAACGGAGAACAGCCTGTTCACCTACGGGGACGCGGACGGCGCACCCGGCGAGAGCCTGCTACAGCACGCGCTGGGCGTCGCCGGGGATGGTGATGGGACGCTCTACGTGGTGGATACCTACAACGACAAGATCAAAATCGTCACGCTGGACGGCTATGTCACAGAGACCATTAGCGGCGATGCGCCGGGCTATGTCGATGGTCCGCTAGCGGAGGCCCGTTTCAACGAGCCAGGCGGCCTGAGTTACGCGAACGGTATGCTGTACATCGCAGACACCAACAACCACACAATCCGGGTGTTGGACGTGGCCGCCGGTGCGGTAACAACGGTCGTTTTCCCGAACCCGGAGGCATTGCAGATCGAGGGACAGGCGACCGTTGTCGCTGGAAATCCGTTCAGCGGGGCACAGACGCTCGACGCGCAAGCCGTGGCCGCTGGTGACGGAGAAATCGTATTCGAGGCTTTGCTGCCGGAGGGCTACAAGATCAACGACCTGGCCCCGTCCGTGGCGGAGTTTGCCGCCGATGGCGAGGCGGTGCTGTTGGACGACACGCGCTATACCATCGAGGACACCACGCTCACGGTCCCGGTGACATTTGAGGACGGCGAAACCACGCTACGCGCCTCGTTTGACGTGTACTACTGCGAGGCGATCAACGAGGCGCTGTGCTTTGTAGAGCAGTTCGCCGTCGAAATCCCGGTGACGGTGGGCGACGGTGAGGCAAACGCAGTAACAATCCAACGCGAGATTGTGCCGCCGTCGTTGCAGTAGAGCCGCCACCTCAATCCCCGTTCCCATTGCAAAGTCGATGGGACGGGGCGCTATATCTCGTGTTCAAGTGAGGGATAACTACCAGCCCGCGTCTGGTCTGGCTTTTCATCTCCCCTTACAAACGACGCCGCCACAGCAACCCGACACCCGTCACGACCGCCGTCGCCACCGTGACCCATAATCCGGCAATCACCAGGCGCGGACGATACAGGAACACCACCGTATGCTCGCGGGTACTCAGGGGCAATTCCGCGCCGATGTAGCCGCCGACAGACGCCAATGGCACCTGCTCGCCGTCCACGTAAGCCCGCCAACCGGGATACGCCACCTCACTCGCCACCACCAGGCTCCGCGCCCCGCCCGTCCCGGTGGCCCGTAGCGCCAACAGGTCGTACTCCCGCCGGGCCACCGTCACCGGTTCGACAATCCCCCGCGCAATATCACTGACCGCCGTCGCCCGTTGCAGGTCATCCACCCGGACGCGATAGGCGTAGGGGAGCGCGTTCGCTCGCGCCCAGGCACACGGCCACACGAGCGGCTCCCCGGTCCACGGGTTGACGCCGTTGAAGGTCGGCGCGGTTGCTACAGGCGCATAGCCGAGTGCGGTTAACTGCTCCGGGTCGTCTGGGCGCACGGGCAGCGCGTACTGTGGGAACGCCTGCTTGCGGAGGTCGTGCGGATAGTGGGTGTACGGCACGGGCAACGGACGGTAGGCCGCCTCGATGGGTGTCTGGCGCACCCCCGCTTCAACAAACACCGTTACCGACTCATAGCCGCCCTGGTAGACCGTCAGCGGCTCGGCGGTCCCCGTCTGTGCGTAGACCCACGCGAGGCACAGCGTATTCGGATCATCTGTGGTGACGGTGCGCGTCCACTCGCGCCAGTTGTGCCGCACGGGAATCGCCGCCGACGTGAGTATCAGCGCAGTGAGCGCCAGCGCGACAGTTCGTGAACGGGTTCCGACGTAGGCAGTCAACACGTCCACGCGCAGCGCGACGAGCAACGCCAGCCACAGCGAGGCCGTCCCGTAAGCCCGCCCGACAAAGCGCCAGCGTCCCAACCCCGGCAGGTTGTTATACAGCCACACAAACGGCTGGCGGCCGCCTAGCCCCCACCACGTCATGACGAACAACAGCCCCAGCGCAACAAGCATCAGCCGTCGCCGTCCGGGGGGAGCCGCACCGCCCAATGGCCCCAGCGCAACAAGCATCAGCCACCAGGGGAGCGTGTAGTTGTAACGGGTTTCCGCCTCACCACCCTCCCGCACGAGGTCCAGCACCAGCGGCACACGGGTGATATACTGGGCCAGTTGCGGGAGCGCCGCGCCGCGAGTATCACCGTCTGGCACCGGGTCCTGCCCGCCGACATAAGCACGATTGACGACCAACGGCCCCAATACCGCCGCTGTCAGTCCCAGGGTGATACCTGCGGCGACGACAAGCCGGGCCAGCGCGGGCCAGTCGCATACCCGCCCTGTGACCGGATTGCGGAACACGAAAACAGCGTTTAGCACGGCCACCGAGAGCAGCGTCGGCAGCAGGTGCCACACGTTCCCGGCCAAAAACTGCAACGCCACCGCGATTCCCAGCAGCGCCACAGGCCACCGCGCCCGGTTCCCCGTCAGGATCAACAGCGCCGCGCCGAAAATCCAGGGCATATAGGCCTGTGACACGCCGAGTTGATAGTGGCCGATCCCCAACATGGCGACCATATTCCCCTTGCCAAGTAATAACAACGCCAGCGTTAGCCGTCCGACACGCCCCGCGCCCGCCGCCCATGCTAGGAACCAGCCGCCGACCGTCACCAAGACCGCCGCGACCACCACGCCCAGCTTAACGCCGACAGGACCATTCCCGACCACCAGCGCCGGCCCCACGCTGAATGGGTTCAGCACGAAGGCGAACGGGCTTTCCAGTAGCGGACGGCCATTGCCCAAGTACGGCTGCCATAACGGTATTCGCCTTTCGGCTTGGAGCGCAAGCGCGGCAGTGTGGGCGCTGCTTGTCAGGAATTCCGCCTCTAACCCGGCAAGGCGGTTCGTTGGGCGGCCATCGAAGAAGGGGGACGCGGCGGCCAACGCGACCATAACAAGCAGTGCTAGTTCAAGAGCAAGCTCACGATGGGGTATAGGCTGTAGGATCATCACATCGCTTTCGTGTAAAGAAATGAATTCTACTATAATGGAACCTGTGAAAATTCAGTCTAAACTCTACACACGCAGGAGAGCAACCACCATGCAACATTCCCTCAAACGCCTCGTTCTCACGTTAGGATTGCTGGCGCTGCTGGCCGTCCCCGCACTCGCCCAGGATGACGGGCGGCTCAACGCTGCCACGCCGGACGCCCCCGTGATTCTTTATTGCAGCGGCGACAACTACGTGTTCATTGACCGCCAGAACGGGCAGTCGGTGGGGTCCGTCGCCCGTAGCAGTGTCCCATCCTCAGCCGCAGAGGCCGTCGTCCTCGCCAGCACCGCTCGGTTCGACCTTTACTACGCCCCACAGGGCTTCTTGCAGTTCGAGGCTCCCACTGGCGTCGGGACCAAGTACGTCTATCGTTGGCCGGGGGACTGCGTCCCGCGCAGTGGCTCGTCTAGCTTTGAGGCGGGGGCCGCTGGCCTGAGCCTCCCGGTTGGTGGTGCGGCAACCACCGTTGAAACAACAACGACCACGCCAGCACCCGTCAGCAGGAGTGGGGTCATCAACCTGAGTGACTTGCCCGTGATTGGCCCGTCCGCCAGCATTGATCCGTCTGAAATCGACCTGCGGCGCGACGGCTACGGCATCACCAACTTCGATATTTTGACGCTGCGGACCGGGGCAGGCGCACAATATCAACGGCTGGCGCTGGTCGAGGGCGGTGTGTTTGTCACCGTGACCGGGCGCAACGAGGCCGATACGTGGCTGCGCGTGGAGACAGCGACGGGGGTCGCGGGTTGGTTGCGGGCGAACTCATCTGGTGAGGGCGCGGACGACTTCGTAATCCGGCGCGGCAACCTGAGCGGCATCCCGGTGATCCCGCTCAGTGAGATGGGCGCGTTGGCCCCGGCCACGCTGGTGATCTCGCTTGCCCAGCCGCTCCACGCGACGGCCAGCACGGACACCGTATTGTGTAATGTGGCCGCTGGGGAGTACATCATCAACGGCAGCAACCGTGACGGCGACTGGTACCAACTGAGCGCCGCCTGTGTCGATGGTAGCGCGGTGACAGGGTGGGTTGAGGAGCTTGCCGGGGCGCTGCGTAACCCACCTGGCGGGCTGGTGCCGATCCTGGATGATGGGTTAGAGGCGGCGGACGGCCTACAGTTCGTGGAGGGACCGTCCTTCGTGTTCTTCCTGCCGCGCCAGCTCTACGTCACGCCCAGCCTAGATGCGGACTTCGTGTGCGAGGCGGCCCCCAACCGCTACCCGATCATCGGGCGTAACGCGAGCGTGAGTTGGTACGAGATCACAGCGGTATGTGCCGACGGCTCCACGGCGATAGGGTGGCTCCAGTCGATTGACGGGCTGTTCCAGACGACGAACAACGCGACGGTCCCGGTGACGGGATAAGGCTGCTCAACCTGCTCTCTCGGCGGTTCGGGGGAGCATCACCATAACCTATAGCGAACGCTCCCCCTCTTCGCTACACTATCCTGCACGTCCACGAGTACGGAGCGCCCCATGAGCGACCCTATCCGCGTTCTACACTTTGCCGACACCCATGTCGGCATGGAAAACTACGGCAAAACCGACGCCGACACCGGCCTCAGCTCCCGCGTGCGGGACTTCCTGCGGCGTATGGACGAGATGGTGGCCTACGCCCGTGACAACGATGTTGATCTCGTGATTTTCGCGGGGGACGCCTTCAAGACGCGCAACCCGGCCCCCACCTACCAGCGCGAGTTCGCCTATCGCGTCCAAGACCTCGCGGAACTGGCCCCGGTCCTGCTTCTTGTGGGCAACCACGACCTACCATTGAACGCCCAGCGTGCCAGCAGCATCGAGATTTTCGACACGCTACGGGTGCCGAATGTACGGGTGGCTGTTGATTACGCGTTACATCGGGTGGAGACAAAACGCGGCCCCGTCGCGGTGGGAACCGCGCCGTATCCGATTCCCGCGTGGCTGCTCCAGGGGCAGAACACCGCCGGGATGACCATCAGCGAGATTGACCTCACCGTGCAGGAGGTACTCGCGGAGAAGCTGGACACCCTGGCATATGAGGCGGACAAGCTCGACATGCCGCGCCTGCTGACGGGCCACTTCACGGTCAGCGGGGCGGTGGTCGGCAGTGAGCGCAACATTATGCTGGGCCGCGATGTGGCCGTGAGCCTGTCCATGTTGGCGGACCCGCGCTGGGACTACGTCGCGCTGGGCCACGTCCACAAGCACCAAAACCTCACCCGCACCCGTGAGGACGCACCGGCGGTCGTCTACAGCGGCAGCATGGAGCGTATCGACTTCGGCGAGGAGGCGGACCCCAAGGGCTTCTGTTGGGTGGAACTCGCCCGTGAGAACACCTCCTGGAAATACGTGCAGGTGGCAGCCCGGCCCTTCGTGACCATCCGTGCGGACCTGCGCAAGTCCGACAGCCCCACGGCTACGCTGACGAAACAGATGAAGTCGCTAAAGCTGGACGGAGCCGTCGTGCGGGTGATCCTGCAACTAACGCCGGAGGGCGAAGGCGCTTTCAACGAGGCATCTGTGCGGCGGGTACTGACGGACCAGGGCGTGTTCTACATTGCCGGGATTAGCCGTGAGGTGGAGCAGGTAGCACGGGTGCGGCTGGGTGGCAGCCCGGAGGGGATGACACCTGCCGAGTTACTAGAACGGTATCTGGTGACGAAGGAGATTCCGGCTCCACGCCGCGAAACGCTGTTGAACGCCGCCCGTGACATCTTCGCTGGAGAGGATTAACCCGGTGAAGTGGTTAGGGCAATCCCCACGTTGACCGAGGTATCCTGCTTGAGCAGATTGCGTGCCAGATGTCGCAACACTGCCATGTTTTGGGGCGCATGATCTTTGCGAATGCGTGACGCGCCCTCCCGGAATGCGACGTCGAGAACCCAGTGCAACCCATTCCCAATCTGCCAATTTTCCAAGTTCAAAAATGACTCTACTGAAAGAACTCAAAATGTAACTACTCAGGTACATGAAGCGAGATG
>CAYWZS010000074.1:18321-20730 GCA_964462905.1 uncultured Anaerolineaceae bacterium | reverse complement strand
CTGGCGGGGCCAACAGGGTAAAAATGGTCAACCACAGGCACAAAATGGGCTTTGGAGTCGGCTTTGGCACTGGATTCGGCACCGCTTTTGGGAGCCATACCCGGTCTATCGTTTGATCAGCGCTTAGGTTTGTTCAGCCGAGTCATAATTTTATCTCAAAAAAGGATTTTCGTATGACTGCACCACTTCCATCTGATGCCTACACGACGCTTGAGGACATGACGATCTGCCGCCTGCTGAACGGGTTGTGGCAGGTCAGTGGGGCACACGGGCCGATCAACGCCAATGCCGCCATCGCGCAGATGCGCGAGTACCACGAGGCCGGGCTGACGACCTGGGATCTGGCGGACCACTACGGCCCGGCGGAGGACTTCATCGGGAGTTTCCGAGGGCGGTTGAGCGCGGACGAGCTGACAGATCATTTGGCGTTTACCAAGTGGGTGCCGCGCCCGGGGCCGATGACGCGGGCTGTGGTGGCCGGGGCGATGGATGTCTCGCGGGAGCGGATGCGGGGCGAGACGCTGGACATGCTGCAATTCCACTGGTGGGATTACAACGACACGCGCTACTTGGACGCGCTGGATGAGATGGCAACCCTGCGCGATGCGGGCGTCATCCGGCACTTGGCGTTGACGAACTTTGACACGCCGACCTTGCGTAAGATCACCGAACATGGGGTGCGGATTGTGTCCAACCAGGTACAGTATTCGATTGTGGATCGGCGGCCAGAGGTGGCGATGGCCCCTTACTGCACGACACAGAATATTGGCCTGTTGACGTATGGGACGTTGGCCGGGGGGCTGTTGACAGATCGTTACCTGGGCCAGCCGGAACCTTCATCTAGCACGCTGAACACGGCCAGCCTGCGGAAGTACAAGCAGATGATCGACCTGTGGGGCGGCTGGGCGCTGTTCCAAGAGTTGCTGCGGGTACTGCGCACGATTGCTGACCGCTACGAGGTGTCGATTGCCAACGTGGCGGTGCGCTATGTGCTGGACCGCCCAGCGGTGGCGGGGGTGATTGTGGGGGCGCGGTTAAGCGTCCGCCAACACATCGCGGATAACCTGCGGGTGTTCGGGTTCAAGCTGGACGCGGAAGACCTAGCAGCGATCCATGCGGTGACGGATAAATCGCGGGACTTGTTCGCACGCATCGGGGACACAGGCGACGAATACCGTAGGAAGTAAAACCTTCGTTGAAGTTCTTTTTAGAATTTTGAGAGCGGTATCGCTGACAAGGGCGAAAACAGGACATCACAACCGATGTCCTGTTTTTTTGTTGTGGTGCTAACTCTGGCAGATGCGGACGTGCTCTAGCGCGAAGGTGGCGGGCTGGTCCGTGGTGGACCCCATAAACGCGAGGCGTCCGTCCGGCCAGGTGCTATCGGTGACGGTGTTGACGAGGGTCCCGTTGATGAGGAACTGGTAGGTGTTGTTGGTCACGTCCACCGTCAGCGTGTTGACGGCGTTGTCACCAATATTGATGACGTCCGTTGCGGTCCACGGGACAATATCGCTGTAGCCGTCCTGGAAGCGGGCGATACGGTAGCTGCCGCTGCTGCTAATCATGAAGGCCAGGAAGTTCTGGTCGTTCTGGTAGCGCACCCAGACGCCCGTGCGGGCCGAGGGGCGGTTCGTAAACTGGCTGGCCCGGATAACGGCGTCCACGCGCCCATCCCCGAAGCGGAAGTCCTGCAAGCTGCCCCACGATACTGGCTCGGTGGACCCGACAGCCGGGATGCTCAACATGTTGATCTGGTAAGCGCCGTCCTGGATAGTGATGTTGTAGCGGGCGGACTGGTCATAGGTGAACCAGTCTGTAGCGACCCCGCTCTCGAAGTCCTCTAGCACCAGCGGCGCATCACATCGTTCGAGGTCGGTAATCGCCTGGAGAAGCTGCTGGTCGGACTTAGCGGGTGGGATGGGGGTTGCTGGGGTGTAGGGGACAACAAAGTAGGTTTCGGTCCCCTCTGCAATCCAGCCAATCGTGCCATCATATTCGATACGATACCAGGCGATGTCATCTGCACAGGTCGGGACACTCAACACATCGAAGATATTACGAATGGGGACGGTCCCGACGATGTCCGCAGAGGTACTGGGGGCCTGTCGGATGTTGATCGGGCGCGGGTCGTTCTCTAGCACGTAGCCCTGTTCACCTGGGTACAGCCGCGAGGGGAGCGTGCCGGGGCAGTTCTGAAGCACGATCTCGACGGTGGCTGTGGCTGCCGTGGTGGGTAACGGGGTCCAAGACGGCTGGACCGTGACGGTCAGGGTGCGGGTGGCGGTCGCCGTGGCTGTTTTCGTTGGCGATGGTGTAAGTGTGAAGGTGGCGGTTGCCGTGGGTGTATCGGTGAAGGTGGCGGTTGCCGTGGGTGTATCGGTGAAGGTGGCGGTGGCGGTCGGGGTG
>CAYWZS010000074.1:0-18221 GCA_964462905.1 uncultured Anaerolineaceae bacterium | reverse complement strand
GTGAAGGTGGCGGTTGCCGTGGGCGTGTTCGTGACGGTTGGGGTATCGGTGGGTGTGTCGGTGAAGGTGGCAGTTGCCGTGGGCGTGTTCGTGACGGTTGGGGTATTCGTTGCTGTTGGCGATGGCGTAACGGTGGCGGTCGCCGTTGGTGGGATCGGCGTGGGGGTGGCGGACGGTGCCAGCGCCACCGGGACAGCTTGCAGATTACCAGCGGCAGCAATCGACGGCGAAACCAATACCCAGCCCAAGTCGCGTTCGGTTTCCACCTGGTACCACTGACCGTCTTCACTTACGCCGCTGATGGGTATAATGGCCCCGGCTTCTAGTTGGGTGAGGATGGGCGACCCGCTGCTTGGCCCCCGGCGCACGACCACATTGGCCCGGACGGCGCTGAGTTGGGCGCTGTCCGGCGTGGCTGTGAACGGTATCCGGGTAGCGGTGGGGGTGTTGGTCGGGCGTTCGGTTGCTGTGGGGGTGGGTGTCTCGGTAGCTGCCTCTACGACCCCTATCGCAACCAGTAACCCGGCGGGGGGGGATTGTTGGCTTTGGAACAGGGACAAGGCGAACCCGCCAAGCAGCACCAGCACAGCGACAACCGCCGCAATGGTGATTGTGTTTCGTTTGCCTTGCCCACCACTGCGGCGGGTTGGCCCCAGGTACGGCGCGGACACAGCCGCCGCACTGTCGTTTGTGATCTGCTCTATCGGCACGGTGCCCTGTGTCTGGTCGTTGCCAAAGGTGCGACGTCGCGCATCCGTGGTGGGTTGGCTGCGCTCGGCGGCGGGGATTTTGGTGGTGAAGAACCCGGTGTGTTGGTAGAGCGCACTGTCGCCCGTCAACGCGGGGAGGTTGGCTTCTATCGCGTCTACAAAGGCGGTGACCGTGTCGTAGCGGTCGTTGGGGGCTTTCGCCAGCACTTGCTCGAACACGGCACTGACCCCGTCGCCGAGTTCGGGCCGGAGCGCGGCGGGGTCTGGCGGGGCTTCGGAGAGGTGCTTGTACATCAGCGCGTGCGGATTCGGCGCGTCGAAGGGCAGTTCCCCCGTGAGCAGGGCGAAGGCCATCACCCCCATTGAGTATTGGTCGGAGGTCGCGCCAGCTTGTTCGCCGCGCCACTGTTCCGGCGACATATACGACGGGGTGCCGAGTGTCATCCCGGTGCCGGTGAGTTTGCTGGTGACTTCTGTTAGCCGGGCGATGCCGAAGTCTACCAAAAAGGCGCTCCCGTGACGGTCGAACATCACGTTGCTGGCCTTGATGTCGCGGTGGACGATCCCCTGGCTGTGGGCGTAGTCTAGCGCCCCGGCGAGTTGGCGTAGCACGTCCAGAATCTCGTGGACGGAGGGCAAGGGACGATCTACCTCCTTGCTGTGGCCGAAGCGTTCTTCCAGGGAACCCCCTGTGAGCAGGCGCATCACCACATAATTGACATCGCCCTCGGTACCATAGTCGTAGACGGGGACGATATGGGGGTGTTCTAGGGAGGCGGCGATCAATGCCTCGCGGTTAAACCGTTCCAGGTATTCGGAATCACTGCTAAGGCGGTTGTACAGCACCTTAATTGCCACATCACGTTGGAGGTTAACCTGTATCCCACGGTACACCGCGCCCATCCCGCCGGAGCCGATAAGCCTGCGTAGCTCATATTGGTTCCCTAACGTTTTCCCCTCTAGGGAGTCGATTTCGACCATTTCTATACCTTCTACCCGTTCATCATGCTGCTATTTTAGGTGGCGTCCACCGCATTTGCCAGCATCCGGCGTATTTTGGGGGGCGAGGATCGCTGGAGCACCCGGTTACTATTGCATTTATCAAAATTTATTTCAATTTAGTTCCATTTTCATTTCAAACCGAGTATGATAAGTCAAGATGTAAGCCTACAACGTTATGTAGTACTTTTGTACCTAGTGATGGCTGATGAGGGCTAACTCAGTGAAGATAACGAACAAACAGGCGGCGGTGCAATCTGCTGTCCAACACCTAGACACAACGGTTTTCGGGGTGCGCCTGGGTGTGGTTCTACTTGTTAGTGTGTTGCTGTACTTCCAATCAAGAACAACTGGAACCCCTGCCCTGCCGAACTTGGCCGTTTCGTTTGTTGTGGCGTTGGTGATGAACCTGGTGCTGATCGTCGTGAGCATGATCCCCGCGGTGGCACGGTATGCGCCGTGGGTGGTGATCGCGGGGGATATGGTCACGGTGGGGGTGTACACGCAAATGGTGATGGGCGACCCCATGTTGATGTTGATGTTGTTGGGTGGGCTGGGTGTAAGTAGCCTATTACGGTTGGGGATGCAGTTGGGGTTGGTCAGTGCGGTGCTAATCGTGACGGTCCTGGTAAGCGTGATGTTGTGGGCGGTGGAGTGGAATATACCGGCGGTGCGGTGGACGGCCTACGAGATGCCGGGGTTAATCTACGGGATGATGATGGTGGGGGCGGCGGTGATGCTCCACCAGCGCGACCGCCAGCTTGAGGCGAGCCACCTGGACATTCGCTCGAAGGCGGAAAGCCGCCTGACGCTGGTGCAAAACATGCAGGAGCGCACGCTTGCGATTACAGAAATGGCCCAGATGATTAGTTCCACGTTGAACTATCAGCGGGTGTTGGACGCGGCGCTGAGCATTGGGCGCTTGGCCTTGCAGGACCAAACCACGACCAGTTTTGTGTCGATGGTGTTGTTGTTTAACCCGGATGATCGGTCCCTATATGTTGAAACGGGGCGTGGGCTAGCACGGACGGACCATGAACGCAAAGCCAATGGCAAGACGGGAATCGTGGCGGACACGCTACACCTGTGCGAGCCAATCTTCGCAGGGGGGGTGCGCCACGACCCGGAGTTGCGCCAGTTCCGCTCGTTGCGGACGGCGAAGTCGTTGGTGACGGTGCCGTTGCGGGCTGGGTACGATAACTTTGGCCTGATGATCTTCGCCAGCCAAGAGCCATTTGCCTTTGACGAGCGTTACAAAAACTTCCTGGAGGCGATTGGCATTCAAACGACGATTGCGCTCCAGAATGCGGCGCTCTACCAGAACTTGCTGGACGAGAAGGACCGGTTAGTTGAGGTGGAGGAATCCGCCCGGCACAAGCTGGCACGAGACTTGCACGACGGCCCAACGCAGGATATTTCGTCGATTGCGATGCGAATGTCGATTGTGAAGAGCATGTTGCGGACGGACCTGGACAAGGTCGAGAAGGAACTCGACAGGATCGAGGAAATTGCCTACAAGACCACCGGGGAAATTCGTGGGATGCTGTTCACGTTGCGTCCGTTGGCGTTGGAGAGCAAGGGGTTGGACAGTGCCCTGCAACAACTCGCGGAGAAGATGGATGCTATCTACGACCAGAAGGTGCAGGTCAATGTCAGCCAGCAGGCGGAGGAATCTGTCACGCAGCACCAGTCCGGCACAATCTTCTACATCATCGAGGAAGCCGTGAACAACGCACGTAAGCACGCCCAGGCCGAGATGATCCGGGTGCGGGTGACACGCTATGAGGACGTGATTTTGGTGGAGATCTCGGACAACGGGGTGGGCTTCGATGTACAGGCGGTGCAGGATAACTACGAGGGCCGCACGAGCCTGGGGATGGTGAACCTCAAGGAACGATCCGAGCTGATCGAAGGGTCGTTGAGTATTGAGAGTGCGCCGGGCGAGGGGACGACGATCAGTGTGGTGGTCCCGGTGGACCCCGGCGGTATCCATGAGAAGGCACGAACACGGCCCAAGCGCCCGACGCCGAAGAAGGATGACTCTCGCTTCAACCTGCACGCCATACGCTAGACAGTATCTCTGTCATCGCGTACCCTCTGAAGCTACGAAGGTCGCCAGCAGGAGCAAACCCGAATACGATGTCTCAACATTCTACGTTGGCCGCGTTGCGCGGTGAACCCAGTTATGTGTGGCGGGCGGGCCAGGAGCGCCGCCTACAGATGATCGCGCAGTGGGGCAACTTGTCGCCGTCGGCGCGGGTTTTGGTGGATGGCTGCGGCAATGGGGCCTATGCCGGGCAAATCCGGCGGCGCTACACCCCCCATGTCGAGGCGTTTGACATTGAGGCCGAACGTGTGCAGGCGGCGCAGGCCGATACCCCCCATGCGCTTGTCGCTGTTGCTGAGATGCTCCCCTACCCGGATGATCGCTTCGACACAATCCTCTCGCATGAGGTGATTGAACATGTGGAGAATGACGAGCAGGCCGCCCATGAGATGATGCGTGTGTTGCGCGTTGGGGGGCGGGTGGTGATGTTCGCGCCGAACCGCTGGTATCCGTTCGAGACGCACGGCCACTACTGGCAGGGCGAATATCACTTTGGGAATACGCCGTTCATCAACTATCTACCAAACTCCCTCCGTAACCAGCTTGCGCCGCACGTCCGGGCCTACACCGCAGGCGGTATTCGGGCGTTGTTCGCCGGGAAACCACACCGCGTGGTTCATCACAGCCGCATCTACGGGGGCTACGACAACATCATTGCACGGGCTGGCGTCGTGGGGCGTGTGGTCCGGGATATGCTCTACCAGCTTGAGGGAACGCTGTTGGACACCTACGGCCTCTCGCATTTGCTGGTCGTTGAGAAAACCGCCTAACATCGAGACAGGAGACAACATCGCATGGCATTCTTCAACCGTCGCAACCAGGATGACGACTTGGAAACGACAGAGGCCGACGCGCCAACAGCAACCGACGAACCAACACAAGCGGACGCCTCACCATCTGTACGTGAGACACAGAGTCCCCCCTCAGCCCGTGTCTTTGACACGGCGTTGGGCGCGGGTTCGGTGGTGGAAGGCACCCTCAGCAGTGACGGCAACGTGCGCCTTGACGGAAAGTTCAAGGGATCGTTGGACATTCGCGAGAATGTGCTAGTGGGCATCAGCGCGGAGATTGAGGCACATATCGAGGCGGCGAATGTGTCCGTCGCGGGGATTGTGCGCGGGGACGTGAGCGGGAAGAAGGTCCATCTGCTGGCGACGGCGCGAATTTGGGGTGATATTCGGGCGGAGTCGCTAATTACCGAGGACGGCGCGTTCATTGAGGGGCGTGTGAGCATCGGCATAAGCGAGGCCGAGGACGAGATCAGTGAGGCGGACCTTGCTGACCCTTATGATGAGGAGGCTGAAATATTGTGATTCGTGTGTTGTTTGTGTGCTTAGGAAATATCTGTCGTTCGCCGATGGCGGATGCGGTTTTCTCGCAACGAGTCCGTGAGGCGGGCCTTGAGGGACAGATCGAAGTGGACAGCGCCGGGACGAGCGGCTGGCACGCGGGGGAGAAGGCGCACTGGGGGACGCTGGACGTGCTGCGGCGCAACAACATCCCCTACGACGGGCGCTCCCGCCGGTTTACCCGGGCGGACTTGGACGACTTTGACTACGTGCTGACGATGGACCACTCAAATTATCAGAATGTGCAGCGGGTGGTCACGCCGGGGGCAACGGCGGAGGTCGCGATGTTCCTAAGCTATGCGGGGGTGGAGGGGAAAACGACGGTTACGGAGGTGCCGGACCCGTACTACCACGACAACTTCGATGAGGTTTATGAGTTGGTGACGCTCGGCGCGGACGCGCTGTTACGCAAAATCCGCACCGACCGCAATTTGTAGCGACCTGTATTGTCTAGCCTTCATCGGCTTTATCGTCAACCTTAGCGGGGCTACTTTGCCCGCTGAGGCGGCGCAGAATGTCGAACCAGAAAGGCGCACCCTGCGCCGTGGCGATCCCGGTGATAATCAACCCGGCCAGCTTGCCAACCACAAAGCCGAACCACCCTTCGTCTGTGATAATCAGGAAACGATAGAGGTTCCGGTTGTCCGTTGTGTGGTCGTAGACGGTGACATCCGCATTCCCAACCTGTACTGTCTCTGAACTCGTGTGGAACGTCCAGCCAATCGGGAGGTTGAGCGCCAGCAGTTGGTTGAGTGTGTCCTGGGTGGCCTCGTAGTTACGGGCAACATCGCCGACGGTCTCTGACGTCAGGTTCTCTGACGCAAGGTTCTGCGACGTCATATTCTCTGGGGTGAGGCCCCCGGCGTCCTCTGGGAGGTCCACCCGTGGGTCGAGAATGAGGTTGCCGTCCTCGTCGAAGTAGGTGGAGAGTTCGACCACATCCACAGCCTGCACCACTGAAGCTCGTAGCTCATCGTTGCGCCACAAGGTCGTGGCGATGTGCAATGAGTCGATGTTAATCAGCACCGCAACCACCAACCCGAAGGCAAGTGAAAAGTATTGCATGGTGGTCGCGTACCAGTTCGAGGTCTGTTCCAACTTGTTGTCGAACCAGTCGGCGATGGCGGCCTCAGCCTCTTTGACGGTGCCAACGCCCGCGAGTACGGTTTCTAGCGCCCGCTGAAAGACGATGTTGTCCACCTGGGCGATGCCCTCGTATATCAGCAACAGTTGCTTGTTCTCGTCGGCGTAGTCGCGTAGTGCCCCCTGAAGCGGCCCCAGTGACCGTAACAGCGCCCGGCGGTCCCGGCGGTCTTCCGGCTGAAGCTGGGAGATCACCTCGTGCAGTTGGTTCAGGGCGGCGTTGGACCGTTGTGGGTCGTTGATGTTGGCCTTCACTTGGTTGGTGGCGGCCTGAAGTTGCGCCTGTTCCTTGTCGTTTTCCACCTTGGCGACCAGCGCGTAGATTTCCAGGAATGGGTCGCTGAGGACGTTTACCGTGGCTTTGGCGAGCGTTTTGGGTTTGACCTTGCTCACACGGGCGGTTTCCATCTCGGCGGCGGAAACTTGCTCAGCGGATTTGTTCGTCTTGCGGGGTGGGGTGGTCATACTCACGATGGGATGGCCCATGATGGCCTTCTGCATGTCCTCATCGAAGATGATATCCTCAACACGCTTGCGAAGTTGCTCTGCCCGGATGTTCCACAGGCTGGCAACGACGCTGTTGATCTGCGCGACGAGCAGGCTCATGAGGATGTAGACGAACACCATCCCGATAATCACTTCCAATATCGCAGAATTGAGCATGATTTGAACTCCCCTCGATGGTTAAAGCGCAACGCCCCGATATTCAATTAGTGTAGCACCGTTTGCGAACTTCCGCCCAAAAGAAGTTTACGTCGCCGCATGACGTGCTATAATCTTCCACGGATTAACCTTAGATTAAAAACAATAAGGGAAGAAGGAAACACATGGCTTATGAGCACATTGTCGTGCCAGAAACGGGTGAGAAGATTACTGTAACGGACGGAAAACTCAACGTCCCGGACAACCCGATTCTGATGTTTATCGAGGGCGATGGCATCGGCTACGACATCATGACGGCCTCCAAGCGCATTTGGGATGCGGCGGTGGAGAAGGCCTACGGTGGCAAACGCCAGATTAGCTGGATGGAGATTTACGCGGGGGAAAAGGCCGCTGGTATCTATGACGGTAATTACATGCCGGAGGAAACCTTCCAGGCATTGCGTGACTATCTGGTCGGTATCAAGGGGCCGCTGACAACCCCGGTGGGTGGTGGCTTCCGCAGCTTGAACGTGACACTGCGGCAGGTGTTGGACCTGTATAGTTGCATCCGCCCGATACGCTGGTATGAGGGCGTGCCGTCGCCGTTGAAGAACCCACAGGACGTGGACGTCGTGATCTTCCGCGAGAACACCGAGGACATCTACGCGGGGATCGAGTTTGAGTCCGGCACGCCGGAAAACGAGAAGCTGGCGGCCTTCCTGCGCGACGAGATGGGCGTGACGGGCTTCTTTGAGGGGGCGGGGTTGGGCGTGAAGCCGGTGAGCGCCTTCGGCAGCAAGCGCCTGATTCGCGCCGCGATTCAGTACGCGGTAGACCGTGGCCGCGAGAGCGTGACGCTCGTCCACAAGGGTAATATCCAGAAGTTCACCGAAGGAGCCTTCGTGAAGTGGGGCTACGAGCTGGCAAAGGCCGAGTTTCCAGACGAGACGATGAGTTGGGATGAGGTTGCCGAGCATCACGGTGGGCAGGTGCCAGAGGGCAAGATTCTGATCCAGGACACCATTGCCGACATTATGTTTCAGAAGATGCTGTTGCGCCCGGCAGAGCATGACTTGATCGCTACAACCAACCTCAACGGGGACTACCTCTCGGACGCGCTGGCGGCGGAGGTCGGCGGTGTGGGGATCGCGCCGGGGGCTAACATCGGTGACGAGATCGCGCTGTTCGAGGCGACCCACGGCACCGCACCGAAGTACACCAACCTGGACAAAGTGAACCCCGGTTCGCTGCTGTTCAGCGGTGTGATGATGTTGGAGCACCTAGGCTGGTTCGAGGCCGGCAACCTCATCACCAAGGCTTATGAGCAGACCATCTCCGACAAGGTTGTGACCTACGATTTCGCTCGCCAGATGGAAGGCGCGAAGCAGGTGGCTACGTCCGAGTTCGCGACGGCCATTATCGAGAATATGGATAAGGTCTAGGGCGAAAGGGGGCAGTTTTTAGTTTGTTGTGTGTGCTGTTTGGTTTTGAGCCAACAAGACCTTTCGCCGTACAGACTTATTGGCTAGATCTGCCTCAAATCTTACATAGCGTTTAGCCGCTGGCTATCTGTGTGTGTTAAGGTAAAACCGTTTTAGGCGATGTTGTGAGGTTGTCGTCTGAGGCGGTTTTTGTATGTACTTGGAGGAACACAGCGGGTATGGCCGCGCCCATTATGACTGACATTTCCACTTATAAAGAGCAACTCCAGGCTGGTGAGGAGGAAGCGCGTAAGGCCGCGTGTATTGCACTCGGCAAGACGCAAAACCCGGAGGCTGTGCCAATTTTGATTGCTGCGTTGGATGATGAGTTACGCAGTGTGCGCCGGGCTGCGCATGAGTGTTTGATCCCGTTTGCGGACGAACGCGCTGTGGTGCCGTTGGTCGCAGCGGCAGCCGATGGCCGCCTGGATTTTAACGCTGTGGCCTACTCGTTGGAGCGTAAGTTCGGTGTGGAGGACGCCTACCCGATGGTATGGGAGGCCCTTCAGAAGAACGCGGACGCGGACGTGATTGAAACGGCGCGTCCGTTCTACGAGAACTGGCGGAAGCGTGTGAGTTAGTTAATTGGTGGACAGGGCAGGCCGCCCTGTCCTTACTTATCTGCGATCTTCGGATCAAAGGCGTCGCGCAGGCCGTCCCCGATGACGTACAGGCATAGCACCGTGATTGTAATCAGCAGGCCCGGTGCCACCACCAGATGCGGCGCAGAGCGCAACAGGTCCAGCCCGCTACTGAGCATGTTGCCCCAGGACGGAATCGGCGGCTTGATGCCGAAGCCGAGGAAGCTCAGCGACGATTCCGCCAGGATAATCGCGCCGATGGACCGCGCCAGCGTAATCAACAGCAACGATACGGCGTTCGGGGCGATGTGCGCGAACATCACCCGCCAGTCGGACGCGCCCATCGAACGCGCCGCCAGTACATACTCGTGTTCGCGGAGCTTATACGCCTCGCCGCGCATGATGCGCATTTCGCCTGTCCAGCCTAAGAGCGACAGCACGAGAATCAGCGAGAACGGCCCCGGCGACAACACCGCGCTAATCATCAACAGCAGGAACAAACTTGGCAGGCTGTTGAGTGTCGTCACAAACCAGATGAGCAGGTCGTCGAACGCACCGCCGTAGTAGCCCGCAATCACGCCGATGAACACGCCCACCGTCATCGAGAGAATCGCGGACGCAAAGCCGATTGTCAGCGAAATACGGCCACCGTACAGCAGCCGCGCCAGGTGGTCGCGCCCCAGTTCGTCCGTGCCGAGAATGTGGCCTTCCGTGCCGATGGGCTGATACTTGTTAAGTGGGGCCAGTGCTTCGTGGTCCACCTGGAGAATTGTGTCGGTGATGAACGGCGCACTGTAGGCCAGCACTGCCAGCACTGCCAGGATACCCAACGCTGCCAGTGTCAGGCGGTCCTGTGAGATGCGGCTCAACGCCCGTTCGGTGAGCGTTTTGCTGCGAAGCTGTTTGCGCTTGCCCGGCTCTTGTAGGCGGACAACGCGGTTGCTTGTCTCGGTTTGGCTTACCATTGGTGATGCCTCCTACAGACGGATTCGGGGATCGAACACAGCGTACAGAATGTCAGAGATAAGATAGCCGAGGATCGTCAGCAAGGAGCCGATGACCACGGATGCCATTACGACGGGGTAGTCCTGGCTGGTGACGGACTGCAACAGCAACCGCCCCACACCCGGCCACGAGAAGATCGTCTCGATGATGACCGCCCCACCGAGCAGGCTCACGAACACCGGGCCGAGGAAGGTCGCCATCGGGATAATCGCGTTGCGGAGCGCGTGATAAAACCAGACCCGTGTGTTCGACAGCCCCTTGGCCCGTGCTGTGCGGATGTACTCGCCGTTGATTGTATCTAGCATCGCGGCCCGCATAAAGCGTGACCAACCGCTCACCGCGCCGAGCGACATCACCAGCACAGGCAGCACCATGTATTCGAGCCGTTGATATAACGGGGGACAGCCGCCGCGTGTGGGGGCGCAGCGGCCACCCATCGGCAACACGTCCATATATCTCCCGAACACCAAAATCAGAATGAACGCCAGCCAGAACCCCGGCACGGCATCACCCAGGACTGCCAGCACCCGCGAGGACTGGTCGAACCAGCCGTCATGAAAACGTGCGGCTAGCACGCCAATCGAAACGCCAATCGGGATACTCACCAACAAGACGACGATGTTCAGTTCAATCGTTGCGGGCAAGAAGTCTGCTATAAGATCTATCGGGCTGCGACGATAGACGAAGGACTCGCCAAAATCACCACGGAGGATGCCCTTGCGCTCCCCGCGTTCGTCCCACACGCCGTCGCCGTCCGTGTCGAAGCGCAGCCAGTCATCACCGATTAGCCAGCGCAGATATTGCAGTGGCAGGGGGTCGTTCACACCGAGGCGGTCCGCCAGCCGCTCGCGCTCGACCTGGCTCACGCTGGGGTCAAACGTCAGGATGGAAACCGGGTCGCCGGGGGCCAGCACCATGATCGTAAACGCGAGAATGGTGATTCCAAAGAAGGTGGGGACAGCCTGCAACAGTCGCCGGATGATGAATTTCAACATCGCTGTTTTACCTACTTACTCACGATAGAAACAAGCGGGGCCGCCGCGCAACTTGCGGCGGCCCAGTCGGTTTGTTGACGATTACTGCGGGGGGATAAACCAGGTGTCTTGGTTCCAGACACGGCTGACGGGCGTTGGGTCGAACCCGGCGATGTCACCGCGAACGGCGGTCAGCGAGCTGGGTACATACAGGTAAAGGTAGGGCATTTCCTCAAAGAGGATCTGCTGAGCCTCGGCGTAAAGTTCGGCGCGTGCATCTTGGTCACAGCCGGGGATGGTCCGGGCTTCCTCCATGATCTCGTTCACGCGTTCATTGTTGAACGAGACGAAGTTAAAGCCGCCGCCGGGCTGGTCCGCCGCCGGGCCGTAGAAGCTGCTCACGTCCGGGTCCACCGGGTAGGCGAGGCTCCACGCCAGCAGCACCATATCGTAGGTCTGCCCGAGCATGTTCGGGACGAGGACACTGTTAAAATCGACCTGTTGGAAGTCCACGTCCACGCCGATCTTTGTCATCTCAGAGCTGAAGAACAGGCCCAACTCCTCGCCCGTTGTGCTGCCGGCCCCACTCAGGAGCGTCACGGACAGCGGCGACCCGGCAAAGTCGGGGTCAACCTCGGTGGCGTAGAGGCAACCGTCGCAGGTGAGGGGTGTCTCTGGGTCGTTGTCGTCGTCAACCCAACCCGCCTCGGCCAACAGTTCCAGCGCGGCCTCTGGGTCGTAGTCATAGGCAATTTCTGGGCTGTAAACCCAGGAGTTCGGCGTGGTGTGGGTGGCGACCGGGGTCCCCTTGCCGTCAATGATCCCGTCGATCATTGTTTGCTTGTCGAAGGCGAGCGCCATTGCCTGCCGCACACGCACATCGCCAAGAACGGGGTGTAAGCCCTGGTCAATCGGATTGCCGTCCTCGTCCAGGCCCGGTTGTGGGTTCTGCGGGTCCGCAGTGTTAAACGCGAAGAAGTTGAAGCTGTTGCCATCGAAGCGGTAGGTCTGCACGTCCTCATTAGCTTCGATTTCGTCCTGGCGCGGCCCCGGCACGGCGAGGTAGGTCAGGTCACCAGCGAGGAAGCGTTCCACTGCCACGGTCGTATCCGGCACACTCAGGTAGATATACTCGTTGGGGACCACGTAGCCGAGTTCATTGTCGGTGTAGCTCTCTAGCGGGAGCAGGCTCACGCGCTCACCAGGGGAGAACTCCGGGTCGCCAAACGGCCCGAACACTACCTCAGGAATCCGCAATGGGTCATCTAGCATGGAGGCGTAGTCATCACCATAGACGGCCTCAAACTCGGCACGCGGCACCACGCTCACGTTGTTGATGTCGCTGAAGGCCACACAGTCCGCCGCCGTGAACGTTACCTGTACGGTATAATCGTCCACCGCCACGATGTCCTCAATTTTGCCGCCTGCCGGGGTGCCGTCAGCCAATGTCGCGAACATGCTCTCACGCGGGGAATCCACTTCACCACTTCGCACAACCTGTGTGGAGTACACGTAGTCGTAGGCTGTGATCGGGGTGCCGTCGCTCCAGAAGGCGTCCTCACGCAGCGAGATCGTTACGACGGTGCCGTCCTCATTGAACTCCCAACCTGTCGCGAGTGCGCCGTCTTGGTCCGGCTCCTCTAGGCCTGTCTGTGGGTTGATGCCGATAATGCTGGGGTACATCAGGCCGACGATAACACCTGTTGCGCCGTCCCCGTAGTACAGCGGGTTAAACGTAGAAATATCGGTCCCGGTGTTGGCGGAGACAATCGGCCCACCACGCCCAAAGCCGTCCTCACCCTCCTGGGCCAGCCCAGCCGGGACCATCAACAGCAGTAGCAGGGCCGCGAGTAGGGGCACCCGTGTTGTGTTTCTTCCTATCATGTGTGGAACTCCCAAAAAATGCGGATTGAAAAAAGCTCGCTTTCACAAGCATATAATATAACTTTAACAGAGCACCATCGTTCACTTGTATAGCATTTGGTGAACATCAGGTTGTGATCGACCACATGGCGGAGTTGGGCACGGTTGAGCCGAACATCGCGGGGCGTGTTACCCTGGAGGACGCCGAGATCGAAGGGCGCTAGGCCGCATCTGATCCAAGCAATGAGGCCGGGGCGCGTCTTGTGCTCCGGCCTTTTCGATGCACAGGTCGCGTCGATTCTCCCATCGGATGTCACATTCGAGGAGTTGTGTATCTATCGGCTGGGGTGGGACGCACCGCGCCGCGTGACGACCACCCCCGGCCAGGAGGCGTGTCCGTCGTGGCAACCTGCTACATTGACATTGGACCGTGAAGCCGTAGAGTAGATAACAACTTCACCCCACAACGCCTATAGAAAGCGCCCCCACTATGACCGACCCACGCATCGGCGGCATCGCCATTATCGATTTCGGCTCACAGTACACGCAGGTGATCGCCCGTCGCATCCGCGAACAACACGTCTACGCGGAGGTGTTCTTTCCAGATGACCCGCCGGAACAGGTCAACCAGCATAGTCCCCGCGCCTACATTCTGTCCGGCGGCCCCAATAGCGTCTATGCGGACGGCGCACCCCAAGTCCCGGATTTCGTGCTGGAGCAGCCTACTTTGGGCATCTGCTATGGGATGCAGGCACTCACGCACAAACTCGGCGGGACGGTCGGTGCGGCTGTCAAACGCGAGTATGGCCCGGTGCACATCGCCCACCACGCGGACAGCCGGTTGTTTGCGGGGCTAGACACAGACCAGCTTGTGTGGATGTCCCACGGCGACCGCATTGACGCGCCGCCGCCGGGCTTCACCCCCTTGGCCCACAGCGACAACTCCCCCTTCGCCGCAATTGGGGACGACGAACGCGGCCTGTATGGGGTGCAGTTTCACCCGGAGGTTAGCCACACACCGCACGGGGTCGCGTTGCTGCGAAACTTCGCGCTGAACATCGCCAAATGCGCCCAAACGTGGTCCACAACAGCCTTTATTGAGGACGCCATCGAACGTATTCAGGTGCAGGTCGGCGACGAGGGCCGCGTAATGCTCGGCCTTAGTGGTGGTGTGGATAGCGCGGTGGCCGGGGCGTTACTGCAACGCGCTATCGGCGAGCGATTGGTCGCTGTGTTCATCGACACGGGGATGCTCCGCAAGAATGAAGCGAACGAGGTCGTGCAGGTGTTTGGCGAGGAGCGCGGCATGAACCTCATTACCCGGCGTGCGGCGGAGGCGTTCATCTCTGCGTTGGACGGCGAGCATGAGCCGGAACAGAAACGCAAGATCATCGGCAAACAGTTTATCGACCTATTCAGCGCCGAGGCCCGCGCATTGAGCCACGATGTTGCTTTTCTCGCGCAGGGGACGATCTACCCGGACGTGATCGAGAGCGCCGCCGCCAGCAAACACGCCCGCGTCATCAAGAGCCATCACAACGTCGGCGGCCTGCCGGATGACCTGGAATTTGAACTCGTGGAACCTTTGCGTGACCTGTTCAAAGATGAGGTGCGGCGTGTAGGCGAGGAGCTTGGCCTGCCGGAGCGTATCGTCTGGCGGCAGCCGTTCCCCGGCCCCGGTCTCGCGATCCGTTGCCTGGGGGACATTACATTTGAACGGCTAGAGAAACTACGCGAGGCGGACGCGATCTTGCGCGAGGAACTCAACGCGGCGGGGATGTTGCGCCATAGCCCGGATGTTATCGGAACGTCACAGGCGTTCGCGGTGTTACTCCCGGTGAAGGCCGTCGGCGTGATGGGGGACGAGCGCACCTATGAGGAGGTCATCGTGTTACGCGCCGTCACGACGGACGATTTCATGACAGCGGACTGGGCGCGGCTCCCGTATGAGCTACTGGCGCGGGTGTCCAACCGTATCGTGAACGAGGTGCGCGGGGTGAACCGTGTCACCTACGACGTGACGAGCAAGCCCCCCGGCACGATTGAGTGGGAGTAAGCCAGGAGGAGGAGAGGGGTTAACAATTCACTGTAGTAGATTTAATACCCCCGCATTTTATCCTGTATAATAGGAGTAATGGGGCATATGGATATGACCCACCTTACCCATAATTTTACAGAGGAGTGCCCATGAGTACCGAAGAAATCTACGACATTTTAACCAAGAAGGACATCCCCCCCACACAAATTGCGATCTTCAAGTGCCTGCGTGACGCCCGCCCGCTGGGCTGTACCCGCCAGGACCTCGCCGACCAGATGCGTGACGGCAACATCCGTGGCGTTCACGGGATTCTGTTGGCGCTGAGCCAGCGGATTAGCGGGGCCAACGATACGGACTGCCCGGAGTTCTTCAACAAGCACGCGGACTACTCCACATTGCGCCCAGCGCTGTGGCAGGCCATCTGTGAAATCCCCGAACTACAAGCGGCTGTCGAAACCATGACCGTCACAGAAATTTACGCGACCTACGGCCAAGATGATAAGGCGCGGTGGCTCCAGCCCGCCTGATGAGCGCCGCCCCCGCCAACCCAAGCGCAACCAGCACGATAAGCCGCCATAACGGGGTCTCTCCGGTCGCTGGCAGGGCGCGGATGACAGTTGCCGTCACACAGCCGAGATTACCACCTGTGCTCCCTAAGCAAGCTGTGTTCGCCAGGGCTTCCGGCGGGGCGTTATCGGTGAGGTCAGTCAATAGGGTGATCACGACGGTGCTGTTGGCCGCGAGCGTCCCCAGGGTAACGGTAACGGTGTTTCCTACGACAGTGACTGTCCCATCCGTGACGATCACATCCGAAGGGGTGAGGCCATCCGGCAGGGTGAAGATCACGGTGGGATTGCTGAGGTCCTGGGCGGCGGGATTGTTCACCGTCGCGACCCAGCGCACAGCCCCTGGTGCATCGGCAAACCCGATGAAACCTAGTGCGGGGGCAGGGATTCCCTCATCTGGTGTGGGCGCGTCATCATCGTCGTCGTTGTTGTTTTCGGTCACAGGCGCTACAGCCACGTCGTCGTTGTTGTTTTCGGTCACAGGCGCTACAGCCACGTCGTCGTCCACAATTTGCACTGTATGGGATGCTCGTGTTGTGTCCAGGATACCCGGTCCCGCCAGCGATGCCACAAGCAGAATCGTCTCGGCTGGCTCCACCACGAGATCGTCCACCACAGTATAGGTCAGCGGCAGTATAGATATGTTGCCGGGCGCGGGGAAGTTCGCCGCGCTAAGTGTGAACTGCACCTGGTCGTTTAGGGTATCGGTGAAGTCCTGGTTCTTGGTCGCCGTCCCCTGCTGCCGAACGAACACGGTTAACGGGACTGTGGTCGGTGTGTTGAAGGTGCCAGCGGTGTTGTCCACCACCAGTTCGACCGTCTGCGGCATGGTGACGGTCCCCTCATTGTTGATGACCGTCTGGGCAGTGCGGAAATAGACGGTTGGTAACGTGACGGGATCACTGGAGATCGACCCCGCATCACAGGACCCCGCCGGACGCGGCACGCCGCGCTGGTCCACACCGTTGAGTGTGGCGGGGCAACTGGCCGGGTTGATGTCGATGGCCGGGCTAGCGGGGTCCAGCGTATAGGATACGTCAACCCCGCCGTTGTTGGCGGTGGCCTGTAGCAGGGGGTCCGTCCCGGGCTGGTCGGTCGGATTCAGTGGGATGAACGAACACCAGCGGGTGAGCGCGATGTCTGATGGGGAGGGTGACACGTTGAAGCCGTTGGAGGTACTACCCGCTGTGGCGGAGCAGTCCGCGTTCGTGTTGTTGGCGATAATGGTGCCCTCAATTGTGGCTGTTCCCGCGAAGAAATTGGTGCCGCCAACGCTGTTGGGGAACTGGGTCGCGCTGTTGCCCGCGATGGTGGTGTAATACACCTCAACCTGTCCACCACTGTTCAGGCCAATACCGCCGCCCAGAAACGGCGCACTGTTTCCGGTGAAGGTGCTGTTGTAGAAACGGGCTGTGGACTGTGAACTCTCCGACGCGAACCCACCACCAACAAAGGTCGCTGTGTTGTCTCGCACCACACTGCGTTGGACGTTGAAGCCGTCCACATTGCTCGGTCCCTCATACAAACCCCCGCCGCGTGCTGCCGTGTTGCCACTAATCAGGCTATCCGTGACGATGAAGGGGGCCAGGGCTGTGTACAGCCCCCCGCCAAGGCCCTCGCTGCTGTTGTTGCGAACCGTACTACCGGTGAGAGTCACACTTCCCAGGGTCACGTTAGCGATGGCACCCCCAACGGCGATTCCCTGGGCACGGTTGCCGTCAAACAACGATGCTGTGATAACTGTGGCGTCGCCGATGTTGAAGATCGCGCCGCCTGCGTCCGCGACAGAGCCGATATTGTTCAGACCCTGTGCGGTGTTGCCCGTAAAGGTGGAGCCGAAGATCGTCAGGTTGTTGTTGGTGTTAAATATTGCGCCGCCGCCATCGGCTGCGGTGTTATTGGCAAACGTCGTGTTGTTAACTGTAATGGACGTAACCCCTAACCCCCGTGCAGCCAACAGCCCCCCGCCCCCCGTCGCGATGTTGTCCGCGAAGGTGCTGTTGTTGATGGTGGTTGTCCCCAGCGCGTACACCCCGCCGCCACGCTCTGCGGCGCGGTTCCCCTGGATCGTTGCGTTGCGGAGGGTCAGGCTCCCGGTTGTGTAGATTCCGCCGCCGTCGTCGAAGACCTGAGCTGCGTTGTTGTTGTCAGCGATGTTGTTCTGCACCATGCTGTCGAGTATGGTGATTTGGCTGTTGTTGGTGCCGAAAATGCCCCCGCCAGACGGAAAAATGCCGCTTACCGTGTTGTTCTGCACAATAGAGCGCGTTAGCGTCAGGTTGCCCGCAACGTAGATGCCCCCACCGTCTACAAAGCCAGTGTCCAGTTGTCCACCGCTGATGAGCACGCGGTCCAGCGTGAGATTGCCCGCAGCACCAACGGCCATGATCCGAAAGGACGGGCTACCCCCTACCCGCGAGATGGCGAGATCATTTCCCTCAAGGATGATCGGTGAGGTGATAATAGGTAGCCCGGTGGGACCGTCGAGGGTGAAGGTGGCGGTGCCGTCCAGCGTAACAGGTACAGTTAATGTGAGCGTGTCTGCGCCGGACCCTGCGGGACAATCGGCGTGGGTGACGGCGTCGTTGTTGGCGTTGTCAATTGCCTCGACGAGCGAACACAGACCGTCATTGGCGATGTAGGCTGTGGGCGCGTTGACGGTGAGGTCAGCGGCAGCGGCGGGAACAGTGTGGAGGCCCATCCCAACGAGGACGATGAGAACTAGACCAGGGAAATAGGGAACGGAGCGGAACATATGCGTTA
>CAYWZS010000073.1:0-20901 GCA_964462905.1 uncultured Anaerolineaceae bacterium | reverse complement strand
CGATTTTAGTGATCTCGTCTGCCAACCATTCAAGGAAGCCCGCGACGCAACCCGTACCTTCCTTCAGAACATCGACTTCTCCCGTGGCGACCGCGTCGCCTTCGTCACGTTCGACCGTGCCGCCTACCTCATTGACCCAGACGGCTACAACTTCAATTCAAGTCCAGGCTCTGATGCCAGGGTAACAACAGGTGGCATCCGCCCCCACATGATTGACGACTTTGAAGTCGCCGTTGAGGTGCTTAATCGTGTGGTTGGCGTGCGTGCCGAACCGAACTTCTATTATACAGACCACAATGCGAATGAGAGTCTCGCCCCAGGTGATATCGGTCCTGTGGACCTCTGGGAGAACTACAGTAGCGGAGCCATTACAGTTCCCGCCGACGTTAACGGTAATGGCGAGGTGTCGTCCGGCGAAGTTGCGGTCATCGGCCAAGAACTACCAGCCACATACTTCGACGCACCAGTTGGTGAGATGCGAAGTGGGTATCACGTCCGTGGTTCTTGCCAGTTCCGTAACGCAGCTTTGCCTGGAGCCTACTCCATCTGGACGGGTGTTGACAGCGGTGGCTTCTTTGGTGAGGGTGGGCCGCTCTACGATGTGATGACCCCGCCTGCTGCAACAGACACAGGCTGGTACGACCACTACAATAATATCCTGGGTGGGGTCAACCCAGAGCAGTTTGCAGCACTCTTCAGCTACGAAAACCTAGCGTCTTGCCGTGGGACCAACATCGGCGCGGGCTTGCGTGAGGCCAACAATGCTCTTGTTAGCCCGTTGACCACACGCCAAGAGGGTGCAGTCTGGGTGATCGTTCTGTTGGGTGACGGTGCTGCCGGGGCAACTGACCCCATCGCGTCCGATCCCGATACAACCCTCGCGGACCAAGCAGACCCCTACCTGCGGGACACTGACGATAATCCAGATGTCTACAGCCCGGATAACTCGGCGCTGCCAGACGAGTCCACTTATGGGGCTTATGGGTTCTGTCCGTCGGGTTCGCCAAGTGCTGTTACCGGGTTAACGGACGACACTTCCGCACCGTACTGTGTGGACCCCAACCCCAGCACCCGTCATTCTTGTAATACCGATGCGGGTGGCGACCCATGGAACAAGACCGAGATCCCGAGTGACGATGAGATTGATGGTGTCTTGACGCAGTACATCACTGGTAACGCCTTCAGCGATACGGATGAATCCTGCGCCAAGCGTTACGATGCCGACGACTACGCCCGTGACTGGGCGGACTATGTCGCCATGGACCGTCAGCAGCTTTCCGGTGAGCAACTCCCGGTGATCTTTACCATCGGCTTTAATCTCGACTATCCCGTTACCCCAGGCCCCGGCGAAACCTTGTGTACCGCCAATATTCAAATGTGCCTGGGTGAAGAGTTGTTGCGTTACATCGCGAATGTGGGCGACAACAATCGGTACGATGTAGATGAATATCCCAACACCTTCACGGACAGTGGAGATGCAGGGGTGGACTACGGCAACTACTACAACGCGCCAGACCAAGCTCGCCTTGGTGACGTGTTCGATGAAATTGCTGGTAAGCTTTTTACTCGAATCGCGGGGTAAACCCCCTTCGGCCACTCTGGTGTGGTGGGCGTAACGCCCGCCACACAGTCTGATTTCGTGAGGAGAAAACACATGCGAAAAGACAATCAAGCCCGTCGTCAGGGACAAACCCTGGTCGAGTTCGCCATCACCTTACCTGTGCTCTTGGTGCTGATGTTCGGCATCGTGGAGTTTGGGCGCATCTTCCAGGCCTGGGTTTCCATCCAGAATGCCGCTCGTGAGGCTGCGCGTTATGCCAGTACAAACCAATATAGCGAACGCTACGACAATTTTATCAAGCTGAACCGCGTCGATGACGGCAACAGTATTATCCCGTGTCAGTTGGACGATGCCGGTGTTGTGACGGATCCGAATCCTGTGGTTGCTGGGCAAGCGAGCCCAGAAGTAATCGAGTACATCAACACGCCTGAACGTATCTTCGCGACGTGGTATCAGGGGCGTGACTGCAACCCTATCCGGGAGTCGGACCAGGACCTGCGTCGTGACCTGTTACGCATTGCCTCCATCTATGAAACGGCCTACTTGGCTACGGTCGGGCGGCCCGAACTCCCTGCATTAACCGTTCAGCCGATTGGCATACTCGATATTGGCGTGGCGTCTCTTCCCAATCCTGGTGAGGAAGGCTACACCGCTGCCTCTAACGCCGCTGCTGCCGAGGCTGAGAGGGACCTTCGTAACTTCCTCTGGAGTAACTTTAACCCAGACTACCCACAGTACCGCCCGACGGCGCTCGGCCTCCCCGACGGCCAAAGTGGGTTCCCGGATACTGAGGCGGATTTGCGTAGCTACTTCAACGTGATGATGTGCAGTAACCGTCCCTTCCTTTATGCGGACTCGCAACCGCTTTACCCTGAATACGGTAATCAACGCTTCATCGAAGTCGTCGATCCGCCACCTGCCGATGTGATCCTGCCAAGCGACCTGCGGACAGCACCCGTAGAACTTCGGAATATCGTGGCAGGTACAAGTGTTTCGCCCGGGGCGAATGTGCCCGGTTGCTTCCTGAATGAAGAACCTGTCGGCCAGGGTACCGAAGGCTTCAACTACACCATAAACCCAGGTATCCGCTGGCTGGACCCCGGTGCTGGCGGTAGCCGCGTGACCGTCGTAGTGACGTACTTCCACCCCCTCATCACCCCGCTAGGGATGGCACAGTTCGTACCAATCAGCGCCCGTCGCTCCGCCATTGTGGAGGACTTCAAGGGTGCGGGTGCAGCCGCCGCCTTTAACCCATTAACAGGGGACTCCGGGAGCGGTTCCGATGATACCATCATCGTAGACAACACCGCGACGCCCACCGAAGACCCCGATCTGCTCATTGAGGACACCAACACCCCGGTGCCAACAATCACGCCGACCAACACAGTTGCGCCGCGTGAGTTCGCCTGCACTAATGTGATTCTGGCTGAGGCCGACTTTAATGAAACCCTGCCCGAAGCAGAACGTAAAATCGCCTTCCAACCCTACCGTGTGATCTTCCGCATCCGCAACGATAACAACACCCCCGCACTGGTACGTTCCGCCAAGCTGAACTGGGCCTCTGTGGAGTACACCGAGGCTGTCGCCCGTGGGGAGGCCGCAGACCCAGTTCCAGATTATCCCGGCATGTTCTTCTCGGAGTTTCAACTGAATGGCGAGGTGTTGTGGGAGGGAACAGACTTCACACCTGCCACAGACACGACAGACCCGAACGATGGTCGAGCGATCAACACGCAGAACTTCAGTATCCCGGCTAACTCCACAGGTGTTTTCTCCGCCATCTACGAGAACGGCCCGCAGTTGCTCAACGACCGGTTGGCGCGTGGTGCCTTCGGAGACTCCGAGTTTGTCATTGTAGACCCCCTCACCAATAACGAATGTCCGCTCGGCACGGTGCTGTTTGAGTCCAACCGGACAGAACTTGACGAGGATGCACCCATCCCAGACCCAGACGCCCCGACGGACTGCGCCAGCGAGAATGTCTCGTTTGGCTTTGGCCCCACGGCCTTCCAGGACTTCGGTTGGGTTCAGTTGGTGATTACCAATAACGACCCGTCTGCACCTGCGCCAATCAGTGACTTCGAGGTTAATTGGGGCCGCTGGTTCGACGAGGAATACGGCGGTAGTGTGCTGCTACAGGGTGTCTACATCGGCGGCAGTACCCCGAACGATGGCCTGAAGATCTGGGAATCGCTGGACCCGGCAGGTACGCCGCTTGATGTCGTGCGTGAGGGAACATCCCTGGTGGACGACCCGGGTGAATACAACCCTATTACCCGTGCCGATGGCCTGTGGACCCTGGGTTCGAACACCTTCAACCTGCCCCCACGCACCAGCCGCAACGTCTGGCTAGACCTAAACGGTGGGAATGCCGCATCAGACGAGCGCAAGATGAAGCAATACCACTTTTCCGGCACCCGTATGATTATCATCTGCCCGACGGATGGTGATGGCGGTACTGGCGGTGGTGGTAATCCGCCTGTAGGCATCGTCGAGATTGATGAGGACCCGACGCCAAACCCCAGTGCAACAGTTGATCTAAACGACCGCCCACAGGCCAACACAGACAACTACAACTTCAATGGTCTGCGTGTTCACACCATTGATAGCTCCAATGGTTTGCTCGACAACGATACAGACTGCGGCGACGATACCCCCAACCGCAAAATTCAGGGGTCGGTCTGCTCGGACGATACCAAGCCGAACACTTTTACCAATAATGGTGATGAGCCACTTGTGGTTAGGAGTTGTCGTAACGGCTGTGATACGGACCTTGGCGCACGGATTGTTATGAACAGCGATGGCAGCTTCTCCTACGATCCCACAGGCTCCGCTCGCCTCGCGTGTGAACTAGACGGGATCGTCACGGACAAGCGCAACTACAGCATTCGTGATGACCGTGGCGCGACCCGTAACGGAACCATCAATATCACGATTGACCTCGGTAATGGCGGCAACAAGCCACCGGATCCAATTAATAATTGGAACAGCCCGCAGACCTACTACTACGATATGCGGACAAAGACCGGCGGCTCCATTGGCAGCAGCGACAATAACAAGGTCAACTTGAAAGACTTGTTTAATGACCCGAACGGCGACGACTACGATCTCACATCAGTCTCGAACCGAACCGGGTTGACGGTCAACCGATCCAATGGTGCCTGGAGCTATAACCCCTGGGACGATAGCAACATGGTGGACCTGACCGAAGGTGAGACGCGCACCGTGACCATCACCATCACGGCTGATGACGGTGACCCGCTCTGTGGGGAATCGTCTACCCGTATGCGCATCGTGGTAACAGGACAGGCGGAACCTCCAGTAGAGGAACCAATCGATGACCCAACCGAAGAGGATAGTGGCACAGGTCCCATCTTCGGTGGTGATTCGGACTAACGTTGCTTCCGCACGGATCTGATGTACAAATGCCCCTGCCAGAAATGGCGGGGGCATTTTGTTTTTGCCTAAACCGCTATGCCTGCCTCGCGAAACTTACGCTCAAGTTCCCACTGTGTCTCCTCGAACGACATGTCCAGGTAGGGGAAACCCAGCCATGCGTTCATAAACCCGAACGTAGCCCCCGTTATAACCCGGAACATCGGCAACGTCTCACGCACCGGCCAGAACTCGAACGGTGGATAGCTCAACAACTGACTGAAACCGTCAATTCCAATCGGCCCCAGCCCAACGAAAAGCCACAACCATAACGGCACCGGGCGCACGCGCCTACGAAAAATGCCGTACAACACACCACCCACCCACAACGCCAGGTAAATCGAAATATCGCGCTCGCAAACCGTTACCTTGTAGCCCATAACCTCGTTGCCCACGAACTCCCGCGATGCCCACTGTAGATTTAGCCAGCTTTGTAGCTCCACCGGGTCATTGCTGGATTGCGCGTAAAGGTCCGCCACATCGGCAAATTCCTCCGGCTGCGTGCGCCCAATCATCTCCTCAAAACTGATGAGGCCTGTCCCCGTTGACGCACGCGGGTAGACGGACTGCTCTCCATAGAGGAAGTGAGAGCGAAAGCCGAATTGATGGCAAAACGGCTTGTACATCAGGTAAACAGCATTGCCTGCTCGCTCCCAGCCCAGGTGCATAAACGTCGGTGCGGCGAAGGGTAGCGTCACGAAAATCCCCAGGAAGAACAGCACCGCCACCAGCCAGTGACGGGCAAACCACAGCAGCCCACGGTTGAGCGCGATCCCGACCGTGTTATCGGATTTGGTCTTGGACATAAAATTCCTCACCTAACAAAAACGCCGGAGGACATGCCCTCCGGCGTTGTATTCTACTTGAAATCGTGTGTGTTAGAACGCCGAGCCAATCATCTCGTTGACCGCGTCCGCCGTCAGTGGGCCAAAGTGACGGTCCAGGATTTCACCGTCACGACCGATCAAGTAGGTGCTGGGGTAGCTTAGGACGTTGAACTGTGTGTTGATGTCGCCGCGTTGGTCCATTGCAATCGGGAAGGTGAGGCCCAGTTCCTCGACAAACGGCGTAATCTGCTCCGGGCGTTCCTGGAAGTTCACTGCCAGGATAGTGAAACCGTTGTCCTGGTGTTCCAGATAAGCATCCTGAAACTCCGGCATCTCAATCCGGCACGGCCCACACCACGTCGCCCAGAAGTTCAACAATATCACCTCACCGCGATAGTCCTCCAGCGCAATCTCTCGTCCGTCCGGTGTGGTCGTGGTGAAGTTCGGTGCAGTCTCACCCACATTTGTCCCGACAACAATGTCAGATGTCGCGCTGGCGTCTCCGTCGGCTGCTGGGGCGTTCGCTGCGGCCCCCTCAATACTCAACGGCTGCACCCCAGCCGCCCCTGGGAGTTCCTCGCTGACGGCTGCACCTGTCGTGGTCGTTGTCAAGTCGGGATCCTCATTCACGCAGGCGATTACCTGTCCCCACGCAACATCCCCCGCGACCGCGCTCGTGAAACACTCCTCCATACGGAAAGAGATTTCACCAAGCTGGCCCTGGCTGCCAAGTGTACTCAACCGCTGGAGTTGCCCACTGGCAACCAACACACCAATGAGAATCAAGAAACTGCCGCTCACCAGTTTGATCGTACCCATGTGCTGATTCAGGCTCCGCAACCAGCCCTGCGCCCCATCTAATGCCAGGGCAGTCACGATGAACGGAATGCCTAAACCCAGCGAGTATGCGCCGAGCATTGTCCCTGCCGTTGTCACGCTGCCGCCGTTGGCCGCTAATGTCAGGATTGCTCCGTATATCGGCCCGATGCACGGCGTCCACCCCGCCGCGAACACCACCCCCATCAACGCACTGCTGCCGAACCCGTTGCCACCGCCTGTGTTGCTCATGTCCTTGCGCGTGTCGGCATACAGCGAGAACTCAATTTGCTCCATCGTCTTTAGCCAGAACGCACGCGGCTTGGTAAGCGCCCCACCTAGCCCCAACCAAACAATAAACGCTGTAAACACCGGGAGCGAAACCACGAGACGATCAAATAGATTCGTGTTTTCCGCAAAGGCGCTCGGCGGACGGTCAAACGCCCAGAAGATCAACGCCGATCCAAGCACCGCAACCATGATTGATGAGACGAGGTTGATCGCCTCCTTGCGGGCACGGACTTGGTTAAACAGCCAACTCAGGCGGTCCATAAAGTGCAGGCCAAAGACGATGATGACGATACCGCCAACTCGTCCGATAATCTGCGTGAGCGCACTCACGTTGGAACCGCCCACCTGCCGTACAAAGGCCGTCGACAGCAGGCCAATCCCGACGAATACCGCCGAAAATCCCAACACAAAGAAAACGCTGTGTAGCCCCGTATTGAGTCGCATCAACGCCCCCGACCCAGCGGATACCTGCCCACCACCCGCGCCAGCCTGCGCCGCAACAGTGTTCGTCACCCGCCCACCCATATAGGTTATGTATGCCGGGACGAGTGGCAACACACACGGCGAGATAAACGAGATGAATCCCGCTGCAACCGCCAATCCAATGCTCAATTCCATAGTCTGATAAACCTTTCGTTCACATATACCTCAGACGCGCCGACCCCATTAGACATTACAAACTACTGACATTTTAGAAGGGTGACATCCGTTGTGTTTAATGTTCGATACTAACAGCATACAGCCTATCACAGCGCGAATAATGTGAGCTAGTTTACGTGTTAGATGACCCTTACATGAATTTTATCCGCATACCATAGCACGCTAGCCGCCAACGTATTGACCTCAATTCGGCTCGCGCTGTGGCCGAAGTCATTGTGCCAGTAAGCCCCATGTAGTAGTGGGCCTCCCGCGAACCGAAGCATGTGCGGTACACCGTGATAGACCACATCCCCACTAGCAACTTGTTCCCCTCCAATCACTACCCGGTGTACGCTCGTTTGGCCGCAGGGGAGGTCTGCCGGGAGGTTGACCCGCGTTATGGTGCCATCAGGAAAGGTCAACGTGTGCCGTGCCCGATTAATCATCACATGCAACGTTCCGACCGCGATATCACGGACAGGCGCCCAGTGTGTCGCCTGTGTCCATCCGAGTGTGTCCCCCTGTGCGTCACACACCTGGTACCAGTCCCCCGTTCGCGAATAGTGCATCTTGTCCGTGACACGCATTACGCCACCATGCCCGATGCGTGTCACCAGTGGGGCAGTTGGATCACAGTACGCTCGCACCACACCCACCGGGCCGATCACCTGCCCGTCAAAGGGAAGGGGCGTCGGCTGTTGTGCTGCGGCGAATGGCGTAATCGGCTGAACACCAGTGATTGGCAAATCACCAACAGTTGTCTGATAGTGGCTGCTGGTGGCCCCATGGATGTCCACGAGCGTGTCCGCCCAAATCTTATCCCCATATGTGGTCGCCTTAGGCTTTAGTACCCGTCCTCTTACCGTCTCTAGGTGTGTCGTCGGCAGCAAGCCATCTAGACCGAGGGTAATGTGGCCCGTCGTGGGTCCCGCCACTGCTAACCCTAGAATTTGCAGAAACTCACGTCGTGATAGGCTCATGCCGTCACCTCCACCATGATTACGGGTTGTGTGGTGGCTGGCTGCATCTCTGTTTTGCCCTGGGCACGCACCCGCAAACGATAAATGCCGCCCATCATTGGGGTCCAATTTGCTGTCCACTGATAACAATCACCGACATCAGCCGGGTTCCACGGACCACCGTCAATGCGAACTTGTACCGTTTCTGCGTTCGTTAACCCACCAATCGTCAATTGCTCCCCCACTTGCCCTACGATGCGGGTGGTATCCACAGTTGCGACCGGGGCCGTAACCCCAGCCGGATCGCGTCCTTGTTGTTCCCAATAACCCGCCACAGGTTCGTCACTCAGGACCAAATGCTGAACCCATTTCGGCTGTTTGTAGCCATAATGCCCAGGCATCACCAGTCGTGCCGGGTACCCATGCCCCGCTGACAGCGGTTCCCCGTTCATCGCATAGGCCAGTAGCGCATCGTTGGCTACGTCGAGTGGTAAACTCGTCCCATACCCGTCTGCGCTGTGGACATTCACGTAAATTGCCCGTTCGTCCGGCCTAACTTCCCGTAATAAATCGCACAACGCAATGCCTCGCCATTGCACAACACTAACCAGCGGCTCGGTTGGTGTGTGCCCCGCACACATGAGGACTACCTGGGTCACGGTCGCATGATAGCTTTCGAGCGTGCTATAATCCAAAGTAAGAGGTTGGCGGACATACCCATCAATGATAAGTGGAATGTCCGGGCTTATGGACGGGATGTGGCGCAGGTGGCGTTGAAAGGTTCCTGGTCGTTGTTCTGGCAAAATTTGTCCTCCGTTGTTTGGAGTAAATATGTGTTTCCAGCTTGCAACTGCAACACAATACAGATGATGTGATTGAGGTCTAGACAATGCGACTTTCTAATACCCGTCAGCGGCAAGGTGTTGGCGAAGAAAAACTCTTCTACATGCGCCAGGTCGATATTTTTCAGGATCTGTCCGACACCGAAGTCGAGGCGATCAGCGAGATGACGCGCATGTGTATGTATGCTTCCAACCATATCTTTTACATGCCGGATGACCCAGGTGAAATCCTTTTTATTCTAAAAAAGGGGCGCGTGCAACTCTACCGTATTTCACCAGATGGTCGAAAACTCGTCTTTGCAACCCTCCAACCCGGTGCAATCTTCGGCCATATGGGTATGATCGGCCAGCGACTACATAACACCTTTGCGGAATCCGTCGGTGAGGTCAAGATATGTATTATGAATCGCCAGGATCTTGAAGAATTGTTGCTCGCCAAGCCTGTCGTTGCTCTGCGGATGCTGGAATCGGTAGGAAGCCGTCTAGCGGAGGCGGAAAGTCGCTTCGAGGATATTGCCTTCCGCCGAATGCCCGCCCGCATCGCCCGTCTGATCCTGCAACTCCTGGATGAACATAGTGAAACCCACGTCCTTAAAGGCTTCACCCACCAACAACTCGCGGATATGCTCGGCACCTATCGCGAAACGACCACCCAAACGCTCAACGACCTCAAGCAACAGGGGATTATCCGCCTGGGTCGTAAGATAATTGAGGTGCTGGACCTCGAACAACTGGAGATGATCGCTCAGAACGAATAGCCCCTAGAAACAAAAACCGGGCGATGGTTATCCATCACCCGGTCTCAAATTTGGCCTATCCCACGCTTAGTTGCGGATGGCAGCCTCTAAACAGACGGCTCCCTTAGCCCCACTCACACTCCCATGACGAACCCGCGCCGGAATATCAATGCGGTCGCCAGCTCTCAGGCGCAACCGTTGGTTTCCGTCCGGTAATAGCAATTCAATCGTCCCCTCAACCACAAACAGCGTCTTGCTGTACCCCTGGCTGCGAACGGCATAACGCTGGTTCGGCTTGGTTCGCCAGCGGTAGGGGCGCAGCCCCTCCTCTTGCATTAGCCGTGTAATGTTAGAGGACGTGGGGTGCTGCCCGCCAGTCCAACGTGTAAGTCGGATTGCTATCTGCTTAGTCGCCATGCGGTAAACCTTAAAATAGATGAACACGAAACGTTGATACCCTATCACGAAAGTTTGGGCCTGTCACGCCTGTCATACTTGGTAAGTGGTAGAATTCACAAAATTCAGTAGATCACAATTTTATGAAACCTCCCCCTTAATTTCCCTCTCCGTAAACAACCAAGGGACTTGCAGCCCAAGTCTGACGCGGTTTTTATTCCTTCCCCGAAGGTGTTATGTCTACCTGGTCCCGCATATGTGGGAAGGGTGAGGGGTGGGGGGGCAGCACTTTCGTAATTTACTAAAATTCACAAATAACAGAACTTAGAACGTCTTTTCCATAATCCAGCACGGCTCACTCATTCGGTGTGTCCGTCCCAGGTGGTCCACATAGCTCCACCTTCCTTCATCTTCACGAAGTACAACATAGCCCAACCGCTCATAGAGCCGATACGCCCCTGGGTTGTCCTTCGCGACGGCAATCGTTGCATGGGTATACCCACGTTCGTGTAAAATTCGTTCCGCGTATTCTACCATGCGTGTTCCTAGGCCCATCCCGCGAAAGGTCGGCGTAACGTAAAACGAGTAGAGATACGCCCGTGTTTTGCCGTCAGCAATCGACTTATCACTACTCCGATACAGAATGAATAACCGTCCGATGAGCGTGTTATTGCACTCCGCAACCAACATCAGGCGCTGTCCCTGCTGCATCTCACGGAAGGCCCGCCTGAAAATGTTACGGAACTTCGCAAACTGGCCGTCTAGTTCCAGCTTAGGCAGGTCCGAACGAACCGTCGTTCGCAGGGTCACGGTTAAATTCACCTTGAGTTGATACGGCTGAGGTACGGCGTCCGTCATGCCTATTGCTCACTTTCTCGGATCAATTGCGCCAGATATTCCCGTTCATCTACATCAGACTGAATCATACCATCCAGTCTCGCGGCGCGTAGGGTATTCAGAATAGCCTTGAAACGTGGGCCGGGCGTCAAGCCCATCCGTTTGAGATCCACCCCGTTGACCCTCGTCTTGACGTGACGCCATACCGATAAATATCGTTCGGCTGTCGTGCGATGCGCTGGTGCTAAGGCCGTCATAGCTGCTTGGATGCTCTGCTCCGGCAACATATCCAGGCGCACCGTCACGTCGCTTGGTGTACCTGCGAGGTACGCTCCTGGTGTGTGGACCAGTTTCGCCGTTGCCACGAGCTGCTCAGTGGCGTTTTTGCCGAACATCAACCGCTCACACATGGCAGCTACCGCTTCCGGCTGCATACACGTTGCCACCAACAACCACGAAAAAAACGTATCGCCCCCTGGCTGGGCGACAAGAACATCTCGCACACGGGCAGTCACGACAAATGTGTCGTGAATCGCCCGCAACACGCCCATCGTTTGCAGGCGAAGTAGGGCGGTCGCTGGGTCAGGTTCCGTGAACAATAGCGTGAGTTCGTTGCGAAGCCGCTCACCCGTGACACGCCCTAACATCGGAAGTGCCGTGTCGATCAAGTCCGCTGTGCGCGGGTCAATCGCAAACCCTAACCGATGGGAAAAACGCACCGCCCGTAGCACCCGCGTCGGGTCGTCCGCAAAGCTCAGGCTGTGCAACACACGAATCACCTGCTTTTCGAGGTCCACAAGGCCGCCAAACAGGTCAATCACTGTGCCCCCTGCGCCGTCTGCGCCCAGGCGAACCGCCAACGCATTCACCGTAAAATCGCGCCGCCGCAGGTCCAGCTTGATGCCGCCCGTGTAGACCGTTGGCAGCACAGCGGGCTGTTCGTAGAACTCATGGCGGGCTGTCACAAGGTCAATGTAAGGCGGCAGGTCGTCCCGGTTGTGCCCGATGTTCGCCGCTGCCTTGTCATCGAATATCCACTTGGCCGTGCCAAACGCAACGTGTGTTTCCACCCGTCCGCCGTATGCCGCCCCAATTGCCTTCGCAAAGGCAATTGCATCTCCCTCCAGCACAAAGTCAATGTCGAGGTTTGGGCGTTGCAACAGTAGATCGCGCACAACACCCCCCACCATATAAACGGTCTGTCGCTGCTCAGCGGCCTGCTGTGCGACAAACGCGATGATTGAGGCGGCTGATTGCCCAAGTACATTTGCCACCTGCTCGTGCGAGATTTTTCGTCCATCACCCAAGCCTGATTCCGCCTCCGCGTAAAACCGTATGACATCCGTCCGCGTGATAATGCCGGTGATGCTTCCCCCCTCTACCACCGGTATCTGCCCCCATCCCGTCTCCAGCATCAGCGCAGGCAGTCGCCGTACCGACAGTTCCGGTGTGACCTGTACGTTGCCAGCCATCATCACTGCACCCACTGTCAGGTGGGCAAGGGCGTTGGCGTCGGCCCGGTTCATATCTCGTGCGGCGAGCAACCCCACAATCTCCCCGTTCCTTACAACCGGGTATCCCTCGTGACCGATGCGCCGCAGTTTGCCGATAACATCTCGTAATGGGGTGTCGGCCTCAACAGTCATCGCACCAATAGACATAATATCGCGGATGATCGTCATCTGGTGTTTACCTCAGGTCTAGCGAACAGGTAACGGCCAACCATCATCAGAGAAAGTAAGTGGAATATCGGTTGCCGTTGTGTAACTCAGGGGCAGGCTATACAGGGCTTGACTGCTTGGCGTGTCCGTTTGCCCCAGCGTAATATGCGCGGGGCTACCCGCCGCATCCACAGGGATGATCTGTATCCCCGCCGCTTCGAGTTGGTCCATCACGAGCGCGATACCCGGCGCGTCAATAAGCTGACCATACAAGGTAATCCCTGCCGGATACCCGGCGTTTGCCAGTTCGGACGGGTTATTTGCTGTGGGTGAGGTGTAAAGCACATCCACCCCTGGGATACCCAACTGGTCAACGATGGCGGCAGGCTGCACCGCACGCAAGATCACACTCGCAACGGCAGGGTCATCAAGCGGGGGGCGTGTTGTGTCAATCAGCAGCGTAATCGGTGGCTGCGTGATCGTTTCCCAACCCTCATATACCCCAAAACCTGCCAGCAGATTGTAACCATCTGTGTTCGCAGCCGTTTCGACCGTTTCCACCACTGCCCCCAATGCTACTATTGCCTCAGTGGGGGCGTAGTCAGCGGCGTTCGGCAGGATGCCATATCGAAACGAGGTGGTTTCTGTTGCAGCCGTGGCCTGTGGTGCGGTAATCGGTGTCCGAGTGACAATCGGTTGGACGGGTAACGGGGTCGGTGCCGGGGTACACCCCACCAGCATCACCAACACCCAGATTAGCCGATAATGCTCCACGGCCCCACCAATCCACGCGCCTGCATACTCAAGCCCACGAATAAGTTAAAAATCGCCAGCATTGCGAACGCCAGCGCCGCGCTCCAGTCGTCACGCCCCCGTAACTGTGTGAACATCCCCGGCATGATAATCACCAACCACGCCATATAGATGAAATACGTGCCAACCCGCTGCGCCGCCGGGGTGAATCCCTGCAACGTGAGTACAATACCAATCAGCGCCGTCACGCCCGATAACCCGGTTAACATCGCAATTGCGCCCCAAAATCCCCCGCTGATACTCTCTCTGCGAGCCGCCATAACGGTCGCCCATCCCCCCATAACCCCCGAAAACATCAAAATCGCGTTGAAAAAGATGCCATGGACATCTGCTAGAATCTGCATCGCCTACCAATACACGCACTCTAAAATTGAAGTGTCATCATTATCCCGTCCCACGACTAATTTTCCAACCCGAAACCCACCGCTGGTTCACAATACGGTTGCCATTGTAAGATGAAGCCTTTCGTTCGTCTATTCGGGTAGAAACCCATGCGATGTTTCTTGCTCCTCCTGCTGTTATTCGCCTCTGGCTGTGCGCTAGGTGCCGCCCCACCACCGACAGTCACAGCCTCCCAGCAAGCCCTGGCAACGCCTGTCTCTACTGTCGGAAGGTTGATCTCCGCTGTTGTGACTGAAACCCCGTTGCCAACCGCTACATCCAGCACATGTGCCACACCAGATGACCCCACCACGCAGCACACTGTCCAGGCCGCCGTGAGTTACACAGCACGTCAGGTTGAGGTGCGCCAGCAAATCACCTACGTCAACCTGACAGGTGATTTGCTCTCGCTCCTCGCGCTCAACGTAGAGCCGAACCGCTGGCTAGACACCTTCACCCTCAATCAGTTGAGTGTAGATGATTCACCCGCGCCGTTCATCCTCACTGGACGCCGCTTAGACGTGACGCTCCCGCAACCGCTACAACCCAACTGTACCACGCTCCTCTCGCTCAACTTTTCACTGGTGGTACCGTCTATCATCGGGGGGCGCGAGTCGTTTCGCGGTTACTTCGGGGCATCCCCCCGCCAGATCAACCTCGGCCATTGGCTCCCCACCGTGATCCCATATCAGGATGGCAACTGGTTGTTCCAGGAGTCGATTCTCGTAGGCGAGCAGATCGTCCTCGACCCAGCACACTGGGACGTGACGCTGACGCTCGATGCTCCCGATGTGCTGGTCGCTGGCCCCGGCAATATATCGCGTCCATCCGGCCAGGTATGGCGCTTCGAGCATCTCGCCGGGCGCGAGTTTGCTCTCAGCCTCAGCGATGTGTTTCGGCTAGAGGAGCGCACCAGCGCAAGCGGTAAAGCAGTAGCCGTTTACACCATGCCAGACGCCACCGTCCCCGATGGCAACGGCGGCTGGATGAATAGCGGGGCGTTTACTGCCCAGGTTACAGCGGAAAGCCTGGACCTCTATGCGGATATGTTTGGCGACTATCCCCACGAGCGTATGGTTATCGTCCAGGGCGATTTTCCCGATGGTATGGAGTTCAGCGGTTTTGCCTTCGTCAGTACGGACTGGTTCGTTAACTATGACGGCACCCCTGCGGGTTATCTCATGTTGATAACCGTACATGAGGTCGCGCATCAGTGGTGGTATGACCGCGTGGGCAGCAACCAGGCGCTCGCCCCCTGGCTGGATGAGGCCTTCTCCACCTATAGTGAATATCTCTATATCGAGGTTTACCACCCAACCCTCATCGACTGGTGGTGGTTCTTCCGCGTGAATCGCCTCAACCCGCAGGGCAACGTAGACAGCGCCGTCTACGACTTCGACCAAATTCGACCCTACATCAACGCGGTCTATCTGCGCGGTGTGCTGATGATCCACGAAATGCGGCTCACGTTGGGTGATGAGGCCTTCTTCGGCTGGCTCACCGCCTATACCGAGGCCAACACAGGCAAACTCGCAGATGCCGATGACCTGTGGGCCGCGCTCACCCCAGAGCAATTCGAGCTAACCGCATTCACACGAACAAGCTTCCTCCGAACACCCGGCGTTCGTTAGAATTTGCAAAACCACAGTTATTCGGCAACACTACCATAGCCGTAGAGAGTGCATAATGAAAACGAGGTGTCCATGAGTGAGAAAAACACAATTCTAGTTGTGGATGACAACGAGATGAACCGGGATATGCTCGCACGGCGTCTCAAACGACAGGGCTTCATGGTAGATGTAGCTGAAAACGGCCAGGTGGCGCTAGATAAAGTGGACACGGGCCAATATGCGTTGTTGTTACTCGATGTGATGATGCCACGTTTAAATGGTTTTGAGGTCTTGGAACGAATGAAGACCAACGACGCTACCCGCCATATCCCTGTCATCATGATTTCCGCCATCGATGATCTTGAAAGTGTCGTCAAGTGCATCCAACTAGGAGCGGAAGACTACCTGTTCAAGCCCTTCAACCCGATCTTGCTCAAAGCACGTGTAGAGGCCGCCCTTCGCCGTGTTGACGCATCTCGCCAGCTACTCTCGCCGGAACAAATCATGGAAGCAACCCACCACCTTGAGTCAGCAATCACACTCATAGAAGGCCAAACGGATCCGGAAATCATCAAACACCTGGTGGCCGTTCACACACTCTTGCGTGATGCGTTAGTCGATTAGCCCGTTTTTTGTATACTTATCACAACGATAGCCTTATTTCACTATTGTTTCGTTCTATTTCGGCCAAGGATTCAACATGTTAGAAACAGAAATCCTGTTACAGAATGCGTTGGCAAAGGCGGCAGATATGTCATCACTGGATGTTTTGTGGGTGCTGGTCAGCGCGGGATTGGTCTTCATCATGCAAGGTGGTTTCCTTTGCCTGGAAACCGGCCTAACACGTAACAAAAACAGCATTAACGTCGCCATTAAAAATATTACCGACTTTGGCCTGACGACCGTTGTTTTCTGGATGTTCGGCTATGCCCTGATGTTCGGGCGGGAGACCTGGGGCGGTTGGCTCGGTGTTTCGGATTTCTTCCCATCGCTGGACCCTGCTACAGAGGGTGATCTGCTTGCCTTCTTAATATTTCAGGTGATGTTCTGTGGCACCGCTGTGACGATCATGTCCGGCGCTGTCGCCGAACGAATGCGCTTCGAGAGCTACATCTTCATCACGATATTAATCTCCGGCTTCGTTTATCCCGTGTTCGGGCATTGGGCCTGGGCGGGCATTCAACCTTTCGATGCAGGTGATGCTGCCTTTGGCTGGCTGTACAACCTCGGTTTCGTGGATTTCGCCGGGTCCACCATCGTCCATAGTGTTGGTGGCTGGTCATCCCTGGCGATTTTACTCATTATTGGTGCCCGGGCCGGGCGCTTCGACAACGGCGAAAGCCGCAAAATTCAAGGCTCCAACCTGCCCCTTGCTGCTCTGGGTGTAATGCTCCTCTGGGTAGGATGGTTCGGCTTTAACGGGGGTAGCCAGTTGGGGATCGACTCCCCAGAGGACACCCAAGCTGTGGTGCGAATCATCACCAACACCGTGATTGCCGGGTCTGCTGGGTTAGTGGCCGCCTTGATCCTCAGTTGGGTATTATCGGGCCGCGCCAATGTGGACCTCGTGATGAACGGCACCCTCGCGGGCTTGGTCGCCATCACTGCCAATTGCCACGCTGTTTCAACGTCACAGGCCTTTCTCATTGGGGCCGTTGGTGGCATCGTGATGATTGCCGTAAACCAATTACTCGAATACTTCAAAATCGACGATGCGGTCGGTGCCGTGCCTGTTCACCTGGGCGCCGGCATATGGGGAACCCTGGCTGTTGGTCTGTTTGCTGCACCCGAACTCCTCCTTGGTTCCGCCGAGGCGGTTGCCAGCTTCAACCGCCTGTCCTTTATCGGTGTTCAACTTCTCGGCATTGTCGTCTGTGGTCTATGGACCTTCCTCGTCACCTACCTTGTGATGTCCATTTACAATCGCCTCTCACCGCTACGTGTCTCCGTCGAGGAGGAGCGTGTTGGCCTTAACATCTCGGAGCATGGCGCACGTACAGACCTCCTGGATTTGTTTACTGTCATGGAGGAACAGTCCAAGACCGGGAACCTGGCGCTGCGCGTTCCTGTAGAACCCTTCACCCAGGTCGGCATGATCGCAGACCGCTATAACGCCGTCATGCAGGCGTTAGAAGGGGCCATTGCCCGCACAGACGCCATCGTGCAGACCGCGATGGACGGCATTCTCACCTTTACCCGCGACGCCTTACGCATCGAAAGCGTGAATCCCGCAGGGGAACTCATTCTGGGCTATCACTCAGCCGAGTTGCAGGGCAAATCCATGGCCATGCTTGTAGATGTAGATGGTAGTGGTCGCACGGACACCGCATCCCCGAGAGATATTGCCGATTTATTGGATTCACTGCTAGGGGGCAATGCCTACCGTGAGGTGGTCGGTCGGCGTGCAGATGGCACCTTATTTCCGATGGAAGTTACAGTCGCCGAGGTGGAGATCGAACAGGATCGCTTCTACACCGCCACCTTTCGCGACATCACCGAGCGTAAACGGGTGCAGCAAGAGTTACTGCGCCAGAATGCCTATCTCTCCACCTTAAACGAGACAACGCTCGCCCTTATGAATCGGCTGGACCTCAATGACCTGCTGGTGAACCTTGTGCGCCGTGCTGCGGATATTTCCAACACCCAACAGGGCTACATCTATCTCCTGAGTGCCAATCGACGTCAACTGGAGTTACGCGCCGGTGTTGGGATTTTTGCGAATTACATCGGGGTCGAGTTGCAGTTCGGAGAGGGATTGGCAGGGCACGTTTACGATACCAATGCACCAAAACGCGTTGACGATTATGGGAATTGGCCCACACAGGCTGCCCTATACAGTAAACAGGACTTTGGGCCAGCGATTGCTGTGCCATTGCGTGTTCGTGAAGAACGCCTGGGGGTATTTGGTCTGGCCCGTTCTCAGGATGAACCGCGTTTTACGCCCCAGGACCTAGAACTGTTGACCCGGTTCGCGGAACTGGCCGCTATCGCCTTGGATAACGCCCAATTATACACGTCCGCCCAACAAGAAATTGAGGAGCGCCGCCGTACCCAGCAGGAACTCGAAGATGCCCGTGATGCCGCTGAGTCCGCGAACCGTGCCAAAAGTGTCTTTCTAGCAAATATGAGCCACGAACTCCGCACCCCACTTAATGCCATCATCGGCTATAGTGAGATGCTCCAAGAAGACGCCGAGGACATGGGCTATGATGATTTCGTGCCGGACCTGGATAAGATACGGTCCGCAGGTGGGCATTTGTTATCCCTCATCAACAGTGTTCTGGACCTATCTAAAATTGAAGCGGGCAAGATGGAACTCTATCTGGAGCCATTCGACTTGGGCGACACTCTACAGACCATTGCCCTAACCGTGCAGCAACTCGTCCACAAGAACAGCAACGACTTTGTTCTGGACATCCCCGATGATATTGGCTCCATGACAGCCGATCTCACCAAAGTGCGCCAGGTCTTGTTCAACCTGTTAAGTAATGCCGCCAAATTTACCGAAAACGGACAGATTACCCTGGCCGCACATCGCACCCCTCACGCTGATGGCGATTGGGTAACGTTTATCGTCAGCGATACGGGGATCGGTATGACGCCAGACCAGATGAAAGAGGTCTTTCAGGAGTTCACACAGGCCGATGTATCCACGACTCGTAAATACGGTGGAACTGGGCTTGGCCTTGCCATCTGCTATCGTTTCTGCCAAATGATGGGTGGCGATCTCACCGTGGAAAGCACATACGGTGAGGGGTCTGTGTTCACAGCTACGCTCCCGGGAGTTGTCGTGGACCCAGAGGCAACAGGCAAAGAGCCGTCCCCGCCGGATGCGGATGTCATCAGCACCGGGCTGTTCGACCCACCCCAGCTGAAACAAGGGACGATGCTTGTCGTTGACGACGATCCCATCGTGCGCGATATCATTGTCCGCTTCATGATGAAACAGGGGTATCAGGTGCTTGCTGCGGAGAACGGTGCGGAGGGTGTGCGAATGGCACAGGAACGCCAACCGGATGTCATTACACTGGATGTGCTGATGCCCGGCCAGGATGGGTGGTTCGTCCTGAGTCAGCTCAAAGAAAACCCACAGACCGCCAATATCCCCGTTATCATGATGTCCATGGCAGACAACCGCACCATGGGGTTCTCGCTTGGCGCAGATGCCTTTCTCGAAAAACCCGTGAATCGTACCCGGCTGCTGGATATGGTACGGGCCTACATCCGTACCGATACGGCTATGCGCGATGCAACCATCATGATTGTGGAAGATGCCGAGGACCTGCGCGAGATGATGCGGCGCACCCTGCAAAAAGAGGGCGCAACTGTGTTGTTGGCCGAAAACGGACGGCTCGCCTTAACATTGCTAGAAGACGATGCCCAACCGGACCTGATCCTGCTGGACCTTATGATGCCGGAGATGGACGGGTTCCAATTTGTCGAGGTGCTACGCCAGAACCCCACCTGGGAAGATATTCCCGTTGTGGTGATCACCGCCAAAACATTGACACTCGTAGAGCAGGAGCGCCTGCGTGGGAGCATTAAGCGCGTCCTCAGCAAAGGTGCCTATGATCGTAAGCAACTGCTAGATGAAGTCAGTCAACTTGTTTCCAGCTATATCTCACGCAAAACAGACGACTAAACTAAAGGGTAAAGCATGGCGCAGGACAATTCAGTGACCGATGAGAGCAAGCCCAAGACGATTCTGCTTGTGGAAGATAACGAGATGAACCTCGATATGCTCTCCCGCCGGCTAAAACGTCGTGGCTACGCCCTTCTTGTTGCTATGGACGGGGCGAAAGGCGTTGCCCTAGCCCGCGAACATACCCCGGACCTTGTACTGATGGATATGAGCCTCCCTGTTATGGATGGTTGGGAGGCGACCCGTAACATCAAGGCAGACCCTGAAACCCGTTCTATCCCCGTCATCGCCTTGACTGCTCATGCCATCGCCGGGGACCGCGAGAAGGCACTGGCCGCTGGCTGCGACGAATACGAGAGCAAGCCCGTGAAATTCCCAGAGCTACTGGCAAAAATCAAGCACTTTCTCGGTGAAGACACAGATTGACGCCATATGTCAGGAATAATGTGATGAC
>CAYWZS010000072.1:0-21135 GCA_964462905.1 uncultured Anaerolineaceae bacterium | reverse complement strand
TTACTTCGAGGCGCAACGCCGTTACCCGGTAGTGTACCTGTTACACGGTTCCAGCTACCGTGAACAGCAGTGGGAGGACATCGGCGCGGTGGACGCGCTAGAACAGGCGATGCGCCTGGGGACGCTTGGCCCGATGATCCTTGTCATGCCGTACTTCGGCAACATCGGCAATATGAACGCCTTCCCGCCACAAGTCTCCTATGAGACGGTCCTGCTAGACGAACTGATCCCGGTGATTGACCGCGACTTCTGCACCTACCGCGATCGTGACTTCCGGGCGATAGGCGGTATCAGCCGGGGCGGGTTCTGGGCGATGAGTGTTGCCATGCGTCACCCGGACTTGTTCGGGGCGGCAGGGGGCCACAGCGCCGCCTTCGACGCGACTAACGCCCCCCCGGCGAACAATCCGCTGGACCTCGCCCGCAATGCCCCCCTGCTGGATGATGTGTCGTTGCGTATCTATGTGGACAACGGCGCGGACGACTTCGCCGGGCTGGCGCTGCAAACCTTCTCCAACCGCCTTACAGACCGCGAAATCCCGCACATCTATAGCATCTTCCCCACGGGCGGCCACGATGAGGACTATTGGAGCAGCCACGTTGGGGAATACCTGGATTTTTACGGGCGCGAGTGGCCGCAGGACCTCAACGATCTGCCATCCTGTACAGCACCCTCCCCCTGACCCACAAAGGCCGCCGTCATGTAGTGACTGCGGTTAAAACCACAGGCTAAAGCCCAGCGCGTCCACTAAAGGGACACCAAAACATCCGTTGAGCCGATGTCCACTTCAGGGGATAACGCTATCTTTTATCAGGAATAGCCTTAGACCGTTCTTAAGCGACTGCCACGCACGGCTCGTTGCTCATCACGTTTCATGGCTGGCCTAGTTATGCACAATCTCCGCCATGCCGGATGTCAGGTCCACGTCACGCGTATCGCGCAGGTCGTCGCGGTTGCAGTCCTGCAACAGCACGTCATAGCGGTCCGGGTCTAGGTTCCAGATGCGCGTGTCGCCAGTGCGAATCATCTCGGACGCGCCCAACTGGTCATCACCCCAGGTAGAGGCCGTCGTCGGTGAGATATACACATAGCAGATTGCCACGTCCGAGTTGTTCACAACAGTTAGTGTGCCATCACCGCCGGCTGGTGCTGTGCCGTCATCCCCGCCAGAGACAAACGTGGAGTCGCCGGGGGCGAAGGTGAAGATCGTGCTAGTGTCCACCATCACGTTACGGAAGTCCTCTAGCGTCGTTCCGTTGCAGTCCACCAGTAGGATGTCGTAGGACCCCATGTTGAAGTCCCAGGTGAAGGACGCCCCGCCGCTAATCTGGCGGGAGCCGAGCAGGTTATCGCCCCAGGAGGCGGCGGTTGTCGGGGAGATATACGCCGAGCAGATCACGTCTGTTGAGGCGTTCACAACTGTCAGCGAGGCGTTGCCGCCGCTCATGCTGGGGCTGTCCCCGCTGTTGTCCACCATCGGCGTGTCTGGGATATTTGTCAGCGTCAGTTGAACCGCGCCAATCGGCAATATACCACCGAGGCGTCCGGCGGTGCGGTCCTCCGTGACAACCCATGTCGGCAGGCCGATGAATTCCCCGGCCTCGTTGACGGCCAGGCCGCCACTGTTCCCGCCAGAGATCTCCGCGTCGGTGCGGTACCACACCGGAACGCGCTGCCCGTCGATGGTGCCGTTCTGCACGCCGACGATCTCGCCGGATGTAATGGTGATGTAACCGTCACTGATACCCGGATACCCGAAGATGCGGATGCGCTCGCCAAAGGCAACTTCTTCGCTGTGGGCAGGGGGCAAGAACGGCAGAGCCTCCTGGGTGGCGTCCACCCGGTTGCCCCGGTCGTCCCGGTCGATCTGCAAGACTGCGAAGTCCATATTGTCGGAGACATACATCAGCGATGCGTAGTAACGGAGCGACGGTTGTTCGCCCAGGTCGCCATCTAACATGTAGATCGCGAAGTCGTCCCCACCCTCAATCACATGCTGATTGGTATAAATGCGGCCCTCTGGCGAGATAATGGTCCCCGTCCCACTGGAAATCACCCGGACACCCCGGATCGTCTCGATCAACACTACGCTGGAGGCGATCTCCTCAATACTGCCCCTACTTACCTCCTGTGCCTGGGTTGCCAACGGCAACAGCCCGACCACCAACACCAACAGCGCGACTCCTAGCTTACGCATGTCTCAGTAATCCTTACTATTCAACCGTCTTATATTGAGTATATCGAAAACGAACGCTACAGGTCGTAAGAAGCCATAAAAAACACAGAGCCTTCAGGGAAATTTACAGATGCAGGTGCGAAGTTAGGCCCTACCTCGGGCTTTGTTGTCTTGGGGAGGCGACGGCGAAGAGGTAGGGCGTGTGATGAAAGCTCAGGTTGTCGTGAGGATACTTACTCGGATGTGGCTTCTGGCGTGTCTATCGTGGTTTGGATGACCTCGAAGTACTCCAGCTTGGGCCGCCCGGCGAAGGTTTCCGGCGGGAGGGTGCTGCTCTTGGCGTGGCCGCTCTTGAACTCGTCGGAGTCGGTCCAGTTCTTGAAGTGCGCCTCGCTCTCCCAGAAGGTCATTACGACGTAGGGGTCGCCCTCGGCCTGCGGGCGGAGCAGGCTAAACGAGACAAACCCCGGCATTCCGTCCACCATGCTGGCGCGGTTGGCGAAACGGCCTTCGAAGGCCTCTTCATGGCCGGCGGTTACGGGGATACGGTTACATACAACGTACATATCACAATACTCCAAATTATTTCGATAACAGGTCAGGTGATTCTGGCGGACGAGGCAAGCCTCGTCCAGCCAATCGATGCTGCATCGGGCTTATTTCTCTCGCGGGACTGCTGCCAGCAGGTCCGCAATCACGGTGTCCGGCGAGACACCCTCGGCCAACGCCTCGAAGTTGAGCAGCATCCGATGACGCAACGCCGCCGGAGCCACCGCTTCTATGTCCTCGAAGCTGACGTTGAAGCGGCCCTCAAGCAGCGCGTTGATCTTCGCGCCCAGGATGAGCGCCTGCGCCCCACGCGGCGATGCGCCGTATTGGAGGAACTGCTTCACCGCGTCGGGAGCGCCCTCGCCGTCCGGGTGGGAGGCGACAACGAGCCGCGCAACGTACTGGCTCACATGCGACGGAATCGGCACGTTGAGCGCCAGTTTGCCCATTTCCATCACCTGTACCCCGTCTGCAACTTTCTGCGGCGCGGGCACCTCGGCCCCTGTTGTGCGGTCAATGATCGTCATCAGGTCATCCACGGTGGGGAAGGTGACGTTCACCTTGAAGATGAAGCGGTCGAGTTGGGCCTCTGGTAGCGGGTATGTGCCCTCTTGCTCAATCGGGTTCTGTGTCGCCAGGACGAAGAAGGGCGGCTCCAGCGTGTAGGTATCTTTGCCGACTGTGACGCGCTTTTCTTGCATCACCTCTAACATGGCGGACTGGGTTTTGGGCGTGGCGCGGTTGATCTCGTCTGCCAGCACCAGGTTCGAGAAGATTGGCCCGGGCTGGAACCGGAACTGACCGTCGTCTAGGATGTCCGTCCCCACGATGTCGGACGGCATCAGGTCCGGCGTGAACTGAATCCGGCTGAAGTTCAGGTCCAGTACCTGCGCCAGGGTGCGGATGAGCATCGTCTTGCCCAGCCCCGGGACACCCTCTAACAGCGCGTGCCGCCCTGCGACAATCGCAATCAGCGTGGTGCGGACCACGTCCCTCTGCCCAACGATGACACGAGCCACCTCCGCCTCAATCTTCTGGGCCAGTTCGCTAAAGGCCTCAATGCTCATTTCCTGTGGCTGTTGTGGTGCGACCATCTGCGCCTCCGTCTTAAGTGCCATTTTCGGGTGGGTTCGGTTCCCATTTTAGCAGGGTTTCGGGTAAATCTAAAACGCGCTGTGCGGACGCTCATCCCCCACCTGCTTTTTATCTGTTTTTACAATCGCACGAATACCGCATCTGTTATGATAAATTCTTGTAAATATCACAAACGTAAACGTGGCCGCTGTGAACACATTTCTCACCCAAAAGCAGGACATCCTCAAAGCGCGTATGGCGCGTACATCCATTGATGCGTTGCGGGCGATGGCGAGTATGCAAGCCCGCCCGATTCCCTTCCTAACGACGGTTGGGGCGGAAACCACGGTTATCGGGCAGGTGCGCTACGAACTCCCCCGCACGGGGGACCTTTCCACCCGTTACGACCCGGTGATGGTGGCCCGCAACTACGTTGAGGCTGGCGTGGATGCCGTTTCCATGTTTACGGATGCCGTCCCTGCCTACGATGGCACGGTCGATATGACCCTGGTTAACGAGGCCCTGCGCCCGTTAAAAATTCCGGTGATCCACCAGAACTACGCGCTCCACGAGTACGATGTGGTCGCGGCACGGGCAGCGGGGGCGTCTGTCGTGGTGTTGACGAGTGGCATCGTCTCGGCAGACCGCCTACGGCTGCTCACCTCCGCCGTCCACCGCAACCGTATGACCGCCGTTGTCCATGTGTTCGACCAGGAACACCTACGGGCAACCCTGGAATGGTCACCGCAGGTCATTGGCCTGAGCGCCGCCAACCCGCTAGACACAACGGTTGATATGGACCACATCGCCCGGCTGCGTGAGGCCGTCCCCCCAGGCCAACGTGTAATGATCCCCCATCCGTTGCACACGCTGGACGAAATACGGACAGCCGTCTCTTTGGGCGTGGATGCCGTGACCGTAAGTGCCATGCTCCTGTTGGGTGGCACGAGCGAGGAACTCCGTGAGGCGTTGGTGGCGCGTTAGCCACCGTTTGTAAAGCGTTTAAACCGTTGAGATAAATTCACACGTTCATGGCCTTTCGTATGCTATGATGGAGTTATTGTAACTTTTCGAAATAAAGGTAAGGCATGGCGGTAATCCTGATCGTAGACGATGAGCGCGATAATATTGGTGTGGTAGACTATACCTTAACAACGGCTGGTTACATGGTAATAGGTGTGGAGAACCCTGACTTTGCGCTGGCAAATGTCGAAGAACACCAGCCAGACCTGATTATCATAGACCTGATACTGAACAGGGATTACGACGGCGTCACGTTAGGCCGCGAGATTCGCGAGAAGCTCGCGCCGGACACCCCGATGATCGCGGTCACAGCGGCGGTTCTAAGTTATAATCGCAAAGATGTGCTGGCGGCAGGCTTTAACGACTTTGTGAGCTGGCCGTTGAGTATGCACGACCTACGCGAACTCGTCAGGAGCCACTTATGAGCGCCGTTGAACCTACACTGCAACCGCAAGACGCCGCCGAACAACCGAACCAGTCCACGCTCGCCACGTTGCTGCGGCGTATTTACGGTGTTGGCGTGGCGGTGATGATTTTCTTCAACTTCAACTGTTACCCTGGGACCGAGGTGGGGATGTTCGGGTGGGCGGTGACCTGGCCGTTGTACGTCCCGGCTAACCTCATCCGCATTGTGATTTCACTCCAAGCGGGGGACAGCCTCACGGCGGCGGCGCTGTGGGGGGAGGTCTGCCAGGAGGCTATCATTGGGGTGCGGGCGCATTAGGGTCGCCCCTGTACAAAGCGCCCATCGCCGACTATCATCAGCGGGTAAAATTTTTGTCCACTCATCTCGGAGAGCCACCCCCATGCCGAACAAGCGCAAGGTGACGCAGAAGAAACCGCTCTACGGGAACAACCGCCCGTTCTCGCTCAAGGCTACCCGCCGCCACCAGAGTCCTAATCTCCAATGGAAGCGATTCTACGTGCCGGAGCTAGAACGCACTGTCCGTGTGCGCGTTTCTACTAAAGAAATCCGCACAATTGACAAGATCGGGCTGAAGAAGTTCCTGGAACGCCAGGGCCGCACGCTGCAAAGCGTCGTCCGCGACTAACACCCCGCCCCCCGTCCTCGTGGGGGCGTTTTGTTTACCGAAACACGATTTCACCCTCACCCCACACTCAGCCTCCTCCGTTACGGTAAGTTCATCACATCAATAGAACCCCAAGAGGCACCCCTAAGATGTACAAACACCTGACACTGCTGTTGTCGTTGGTCCTGTTGGCCGCACCGTTGGCGCTCAACAATATCGTGGCCCAGGATGACGACCCCCCGACCGTTGAGGACGCGCTGGCCGCCTTCACCTGGATTGACATAGACCACATCGAAATGACAGAAACCGACGACGCCGAGATGATGCTGGAAATTTACTATGTCTCGCGTGAGTTTAATCTCGTCGCCTACCGCGCCGAGATGCTAGAGATTTTCCGCGTTGTGGGTACGCTGGAGCTGGGCGGCGACGTGGAGCTTGTGCGCCTTGTCCCGATGGCGGATATGGGGTCAGGGCCGCAGGGTATCGAAGCTGCAACCATTGACATCGCGACCCTGCTCACCTACGCCGTCGGTGAGACGACCCGCACGACCTTTTTAGAGGAGGCCGTCATCGCCCCGCTAGAGCACGGCGACAGCGAGGAAGACCAGTCTCCGGCTTAGACAAACCGCCCTCTCCTACGCTACAATACTAGGCAATACAACACAGGCTGCCGGTTATATAGGCGGCCAGTCCCTTCCCTTTTATACGAAACGGAAAAGCAATCTCCATGAAAGACCTGATTAAACAACTCGCGGAGGCCTGGGGGCCGTCCGGCTATGAACATCACGTCCGCACGATGATTGAGGCAATGGTGGCGGACTACGCCGACGAGATCACGGCGGACCCGCTCGGCAACCTGATCTGCCGGGTTGGAAGTGGTGGGCCGAAGGTCATGATCGCCGCTCATATGGACGAGATCGGCATTATGGCGACCTACCGCGAACCCACTAGCGGCTACCTACGCTTTGAGAACATCGGCGGGCTGTTACACACGACGCTACTCGGCAGCCGGGTGATCTTCGAGGACGAGACGATGGGGACGATTGGCGTGCATGACCAGTGGGGTACAGGCCGCACCAAGGTTCCGTCGCTGGGGGAGTTCTTCGTAGACGTGAGCGACGGCGGCGATAACAACTTCCGTGAGGGGCAACCTGCTAAGTTCTACGGCCCGGTAGAAGCGCGTGGTGAGCGCGTTTTTGGGCGGGCGATGGATGACCGCGTGGGCTGTGCTGTCGCGGTAGAGGTGATGCGCCGCCTCAAAGAAACCGGGGCACCGAACGAGGTCTACGTGGTGTTCACCGTACAGGAGGAGGTGGGGGTGCGCGGCGCACAGGCGGCAGCGGGCGGTATCCTGCCGGACGTGGGCATCGCGATTGATGTGACCGCCACCGGCGACGAGCCGAAAAACCAGAAGATGACTGTCAAGCTGGGCGAGGGGACTGCAATCAAAGTCAAAGACAGCGGGATTATCGTCCCGCCACACGTTCGCGATTGGATGGTGGACACCTGCGAGGCCAACGACATCCCGTATCAGATGGAACTGCTGCCGTTTGGTGGGACGGATGCGCGGGCGATGCAGTTGGCGGGGGCAGGTGCGCCAGCCGGAACCGTATCTATCCCATGCCGCTACGTCCACACCGCGACGGAAACCGTGGACCTACGCGACGTGGAGGCATCGGTGGCGCTGGTCACGGCGTTGGCCGCCAATCCAATTCCGTTCGTCGGCTAACCACCAACGGGAAAAACAGGAGTGTAACGGACGGGATTTTTCCCGTCCCTACAAAACCACGGTTATATGTAGGAACGCCATGCTTGGCGTCCGCTTTTGTCGTTCACCCAAGTTACGGCCAGGGTTATTCGTCCAAATAATCCTTCAACTGACGGCTCCGGCGTGGGTGACGCAGGCGGCGCAACGCCCGTCCCTCGATCTGCCGAATGCGCTCGCGGGTTAGCCCGAACTTCTGGCCGACCTCCTCCAGCGTGTAGCTGCGCCCGTTCTGCAAGCCGAAGCGCAACCGCAGGATCTTCGCCTCGCGCTCGGTGAGTGTGGCAAGCACTTCCTCGATTTTCTCTTCTAACAGGTTGTGGTAGGCGCTCTGCGCGGGGGTGGGGAGTTCGTCGTTTTCGATGAAACTGCCCAGTTCGCTGTCTCCATCCTCGCCAACGGGCTGTTCCAGGCTGAGGGGCTGCCAGCTTACGCGCAACATCCACTGCACCTTGCGCGGCTCTAGCTCCATTGTCTCCGCAATTTCCTCAACGGTTGGCTTGGTGCCGTTCTTCTGCTCCAACTCGCGGATGACACGGTACAGCCTGCGGATGCGGTCGCTCATGTGGACGGGCACGCGGATCGTGCGGCCCTGGTCGGCAATCGCACGGGTGATCGTCTGGCGAATCCACCAGGTTGCGTAGGTGCTGAAGCGGTAGCCTCGTTTGTAGTCGAACTTCTCAACGGCTTTCATCAGGCCCAGGTTGCCCTCTTGGATGAGGTCCAGGAACGGCACACCCCGGTTCATGTACTTCTTGGCGATACTCACCACGAGCCGCGTGTTGGCGCTGATGAGATGCTCCCGCGCCTCGTTGCCGTCGCCCACCAGCCAACGCCACTCGGCTGCCCGGTCGCTGTCTGGCGCGGCCTCCAGCTCGGCAGCGGCCTCCCACCCGGCCTCAATCCGCATGGCGAGCGACACTTCCTCCTCGGTGGAAAGCAACGGCACCCGTGCCATCTCGCGCAGGTACAGGCCCACGGTGTCGCTAGAGGTGATGCCCGCCAGGTCGAACTCAACGTCGCGCATGTCCTCCTCATCGTCCTCGTCCTCGTCGAACATCTCATCCTCCTCCATGAGATATTCGTCTTCTAGGTCAAACGCATCAACGTCTACCTGCTCGTTGAAAACCTCGTCTTGGTCCATCTCGTCAACATCAACAGCATCGCCTTCAAAGTCAAAAGTGCTCATGGTGATGGGTTTCCCTGGGTCATGAATACAGAAATAATTGTATTTAGCCGAACTACTTGTCGTTGTCCAGCAGGTTTTTGAGGATCGCCATGCGTGGGTCGATGTTGTCGATCCCGGCATCGTCCTCCAGCGCCTTCATCCGTTTGGTGCAGGCGTCTACATCCTCACAGCGAATACCGATGGTCGTCTGGATCAATACTTCGGCCCGAACCAGCGGCGCAAGGTCCAATTGGCCGTCATCATGAATTTTGAACTCCGCCTCGTCCTCGGACATTTCATCGTTACGGGCGAACAGTTCTTCGATATGAATATGAATGGGACGTTCCACAGGCGTGAGGCACCGATAACAATCACCCTGCACCCCAACGGCGAGGTCGCCTTGGACGAGCAAGCCCTCTTTGGTGCGGCTCACCCGCAACTGCCCGGTGATGTGTTCGGCGTTCAGGTCGTCCGCCACGGTGATACGCGGCAGGTCGATCTCCATGTCTTTGCTGTGCTGGGTGTTACCACCGTCGAGCAGGTACCCTACATTCAGCTTTAACATGCGGCGTGGCAAGTAGGAGGGGGCTGCCTGGTTCACGGTGAACATATCCTTAATTTTTGCGTGGGGATGACTCTTTAAGGAGCCAGACTACGATGAAGATTATAGAGGGATGAAAAGGGGGGCGTCAAGTAATCCAAACTGAAAGTAAACCCATTTTTGCAGCTTTGTGACAGGTTTTGTCACACAGCATCCCAAAGTGGCAAAATCTACACAATTCTGCGAAGTGCATGAGCCTGTCGTGGGTGTTAATCCGTGCAGAGTGGCCCCTGCAACCAACATTGCACCGCCAGCACCGCCCGCAGGTTGCGCTCCGTCTGTGGGTCGCTAGACGACGATAATTCGACATCTGCGGCGGGAATGCCTAGCCCGTCTACCCAGGACGGAGCCGTCCCCGTAACCGGGTAGGCGCTGAAGGGTGCGCCGTAGGTGTAACCTGCCGCGTCCCCGTAGACGGCGGAAAGTTCCCGGCTGCGGTTGGGGCCAGTCCGCCGGGGGCAGTCCCCCGCAAACACACCCGACGCCGCGCTGTGATAGAACAGCACCGCCGCCGGGGTTGTCTGCTGGATGAAGGCCGCCATCGCCCGCGTCTCGATCTCGCTAAAGGGACGGTCGCCGGGGTCCACTGGCCCCTCACGCCATACGGCCTCCGGCTCCCAGCCACAGGCCCAATTGCGGTTGAGGTCCACCCCTGCCCCGTTGAAGCGCCCGGCGATATCCTGGCCGACGGCCAGCCCGTCCGGGTTGAGCGATGGCACAATCATGACCGCGTAGCCGGGGGCGATGTCGCTGGGATTCTCTGCAAAGTGGGCGCGTAGCGCCTCCATCAACGTGACGGTGTTGGCCTCCCAGCCGCCGTGAATCCCACCCACCAGCAGGATAATCGTGTCGCCCGTGCCGTAGCGATAGGCCATGATGTCGCGCTCGTTCGTGGACGGCCCAACGTAGACGGCGTTGGTCGCCCGTGGGATCGGCGTTGGTGGGGCCGTCGTGCGCGTGGGGGTGGGCGTCGGCGGGATCGCGCTGGGGGTGATCGTCGGCGTAGGGCTGATGACCGTCTGCGGGGTGCGCGTTGGCTGTGCGGCAACCAACGGCGCAGGCGTCACTGTAGCCGTTGGGATCAGCGTCGGCAGTGGTTCGGGGCCACACGCGGCCAGGACCAACCCCAACATCACCACCGCGATCTGCCGGGGCGCGGCACATGTCCTTAGGACCAGCGCGAGCCGAAGTTGGAATATCACGAACGTGCTCAACCCTTTCCGACCCTACAATCACCGCCAGATCATCTATAGATTGTACAAAGAACGCCGCAGCACGCCATTACCCCGGCCCGTAGACCGCGTAGGTTCGCCCGGTGATGGCGAAGATTTCCGGCTCTGCCGCGAAGTTGGCCGCTGCCCAGTCGCACATAATCTGCTGGTCGCCCTGGTCTGGGCGGCAGATGACCATATCCGGCGCGATGATGTCTAGCGCCTCGGCGATGCTCCCGGCCCCAACACCCTGCTGCGCGTGGAACAGGGCGCTGTGGCCGTAGACCTGGGCGCGGTCGTGCAGCGTGAGCCAGAACAGGTCGTCCGCAGCGACGGTTGCGCCATCTGGCACGCGCCACGTCAACAGGTCCAGCTCGGCGATAAGGCGCTGGTTGAGTTGCAGCCGCCAATCCGTCAGCATGTCATTGAGCGGGGCCGCTGCCATCGTTGGTAGCAGGACCATCACACCCACGACGACCCCGGCACGGGTGCGGAGGGTGCGGGCAACACCATACACTAGAAACGGCACGAACAGCATTTGATAACCGAGACTGCCGTTGAGGAGGCCGAACACGCCCAACTGCGTGATCCCAATGACGACCAGTAAGCCGCGTTCGGCGTTGGTCGCACGCCACGCCCACAACAGCAGCACCGCGTAGATCACAAACAGTTCGACGGGCGACAGCACAAAGCTGAAGCGGTGCGTGGACCCCATCGCCGTCAGCGGGGAGCCAGAGATGATGGACCCCATCTGCACGTAGGTTTCCTGCGCCTTCTGAAAGTTGGCGACGTTGGTCGCGACATCCGGCAGGAAGTGCGCTGCGAGGTAGGTCAACATCCCGGCGATACAGCCCACAAGGTAGGCCAACACGCGCATCCAGGCGAGATCGCGCAACGGCCAGGCCCACGCCCGCCAGATCACCCATAGGCCGATTAAAAACGCGAACATCACGGAGATCGTCGGGATAGTATCCATGCCTAGGTAGAGCGACAGCCCCGCCGCCACCAGCGCCCACCGTCCGCCGCCGTCTGGCTCCCGGCGCAACGCCGCCAGCAGGAAGGCCAGCACCAGCAGACCGTAGAAAGCCAGGCCGATGTCCATGCGGAGGTTGTGCGCGGCACGCCCGTAGGCGGCAAGGCTTACCATCAGCGCCAGACCTGCGGCCCGCCCAAGGGCGGTGGTCCCGTCACGGTAGCGCCACAGTACGCCGCCCGTCATCAACACCAGCAGCACCCCCGCAAATGTCGGGAAGGTCCGCAGCGTGGCGAAGTCCGTGCGACCCCATAACCCGGCCCACGCGCCGTTCCACAGCAACCAGCGTGCCAGGAACGGGTCGCTGTCGCCGTAGGGGGAACCCGCGAGCGTGGGGCTAAAGTTGCCCGTCGTGGCGTAGTTCGCCATTGCGGAGGCCGCCCACAGTTCATCATATACGTCGTCCAGGCGGTTGAAGTGGGGTGTGCTGCCGATGTGAACTGCGAGCATCCCCACCAGGACGACCAGCGCCACGGCCCAAGCATAGCGCCGTATGCGGGGTGATGGACGCTCCAGCGGGGTGGGGAGCGCCAGCAGCACGGCCCCGCCGCCGACCGCTGCCGACCACGCCAACAACAGCGAGATTGAGGTTACGGGCTGCACGAAGCGTTGTGGTTGGCTCGGCACGAGTTGAAAGGCGGCCAGCACATTCCCGGCGGCAGCGACAAACACCACCAGCGGTAACGCCCCGCTCTCGCGCAGTTCCGCCCGGACTTGTGGCTCCCCGGCGAACACCAGCGCCACCAGCAGCAAACCGACCCCGTAGAACAGGTGCAAGTGCCAGCGTTCCAGGCCATAGCCGGTAGATAACCACTGCGTTTGTGGGTACTGCACGGTGAAGCTCCAGGCGAACAGGGCCGCCGTCAGGACCACCAAGGCCGCGCTCACACGCCGCGCCTGCACGAACTCTAACATGCGAAAACCGCCTTCAGACTTCACATTCAGACAACGGCGCGTTAGTCTAGCACAGCATATCTCCCAGTGGAATCATCGGCAAGTGTAGAACCCACACGGCGCTGATGGTGCCTCTAGGGGAGCGGAACCGTCCCGGCCAACACGTTAAAAACGGGGCGCTGAACATAGAAACCAACGGAGATGACAACGTTTTGCGACAGACGCGATTTGGCTTGACCTTTATTGTCCTGCTGTTGATTGGGGGGATGGTCGCAGCGGCCACCCCAATATGGACCGCAGACACCGCCCCCGCAGCAATGCAGTCCACAGTAGATGCGGCAGTCCAGGCCGCCTTCACCCAGACCGCCGCTGCTGCCGGGGCGGACGTGAACGCGACCGCCGCCTTCCAGCAAACGGTAGCCGCCGCCATCAACGCGACGTTGACCGCCCAGGCACCCACCCCCACACCCATGATTGCGGGCGGGGCCATCACCGCCGCCAACGCGGACAACCTGGGGATAGCGGTGGTCTTCGGTGCACCAGAAACCACCCTCAACACGTTAGATGTCAAAGGCATGATGGCGGCGACAGGTGGCGAGAATGGTATCGTCTACCTCTGGGATGTGCAGACAGGGCAAATCCTGCATTTGTTCGAACACCCGACCAGCGTACAGTCACTCCGTTTGAACCCCGTTGCGCCAGAGATCATCACCCTCACTGATGATGGGCTGGTGTATCGCTGGAACACCACCACAGGCGAGTCGCTCCCCGTTGGGGGACAGGTGGCGGACCTCACGGACCCCGCCGCCGTTATCACGGGCTTCTCGGTAGACGGTCAACAGTTCGCGGTGCAGTACATGGGCGAAAACCTGTTGACCTCGTGGGAGTATCCCGACGTTGCCCCCACCGCAGAACGTGAGAATACGCGCTTTGGCCTCGTGGACTACGATAACGGCCTGGCCGCCTACACCACGGCAGAAAACCCGGTTGTGTTACAACTGGTGCGCGACGCAGATACAGCGGAAATTGACCTGTCCGCCGTCGCAACTGAGTTTGTTGAACCTATCGCCTTCAGTCCTGATGGCTCACAGTTGATCGTGACCACCGACACAGGTGTAAACACCGTGTTGGACACTGCTACGGGCGAGACGCTGTTCTCATATCCAATTGATGCCTATGGCCTCTCCGCCTTTAGTGTGGATGGTTCGTTGATTGTGGACATCACCGATGTTGGCTCGCTCAACCTGATTAACGCAAGTGACGGAGCGATTATCACCACGATGCCCGGTCACAACGGCATGGGCATAGAGGCTCACTTCAGCCCGGACGGCACAACGCTGGTCACGCTGGCGGAGGACAACACCGCCCATTCCTGGCGGTTGGATGCCCCCGACACGCCCCTAGACACCGCCATGAACCTCACGCCGCCGACGCCCGAACTCGAAACTGGCCCGACACCGCTCCCGGACGGCTTCCCGCCGATCACCAACGCGGAGGTGCAGGTGGCCGAGCAGGTCTTTGAGGGTGGACGGATGTTCTGGGTGCAGCCGGTGAGCCAGGTGTGGGTGATGGTCGTGACGGACGAGGGGCGCGGCCAGTGGCTTGTCTACCCGGACAACTTCGATGAAACGGTGGACCCAGAAACCGACCCGGTGCTGGTCCCGCCGGAGGAAGGGTTGATCCAGCCGGAGCGCGGGTTCGGCAAGCTATGGCGCGAGAACCCGGAGGTGCGGGACGCACTTGGCTGGGCGGTAACGCCGGAGTTCGGCTACGTTAGCCGTTACCGTTATGTCCCTGGTGGGGAGATATTAGATGGGGCCTATGTGGGGGGGCCGGGTTTCCACACCTTGTTCAGCCTGGGGGGGGAACTGTTCCGTTTTAACGAAACCGATGGCACATGGCAGTTGGGGGCTTCGTAAACGGCCTGGGGGGCTTCGTAAAATTGTGGACGACTGAATTTGCTGGTTTTCTCGTGGTGAGGTGGCATCTTGTTGTGCTTTTGTTGTAATATGGTGGCACATCTATCATTAGTGCCTTTGGGCCGCCCATGAAGAAAATACTCTTAATCGAAGATAACCCGCGTCTGCGCCAACAGATCAACCTGTATCTGTCGCGCTCGAACTACATTTGTACCAACGCGATGGACGGTGAGGAAGGCATTGAGATGGCAACGGGTAGCCTGCCAGACCTCATCCTGTGCGACATCCTACTCCCGTCGATGAGCGGGTTCGAGGTGTTGGAACAGCTTAAAAGCCATCCAAGCACCCAGTTGATCCCGTTCATCCTTATGTCTGCGTTGGCAGACCGCGCCAATGTGCGCCGGGGGATGAGCCTGGGCGCGGAGGACTACCTGACAAAGCCCTTCACGATGGCGGAACTCAAGAGCGCGATAGACGCGGCGATACTACGGATGCAGCGCATCAGCGAGGCACACGAGAACACCATGACGCGCCTACGGCGAAACATCGTGCGCGTGCTACCGCATGAGCTACGAACGCCGATGATGGGGATCATTGGCTATGCGGACATGCTACACGAGGACTATGATCTGCTGTCGGTGGACCAGATACGCGACTTCGCCGCCAGTATGGTGCGGTCGAGCCGTCGCCTGGAAAATGTCATCGAAACCTACATTGCGTATGCGCGTTTGGAAGTGCTCATAAGCGACCCGGCGGCACGGGCGGCCATGCTCAGGGACCGCTGCGAGGTTGTCGAATACATTACTGAGGCGGCCACCGCCGCCGCCAATCGATACCAGCGTGAGCAAGACCTTATCATGAACTTGCAGGAGGCGACGGCGGCCATCTCCCCGGACAACCTCTCAACGGTGATTGACCAACTGCTAGACAACGCGTTTAAGTTCTCTAAGCCAGGGACCAAGGTGAACGTAGAAACGCGGGTGCTAGACGATGCGCTGGAAATTCTGGTGTTGGACTTTGGGCGCGGCATTCCGCCACAGGCGATTGACAAGCTGGGCGGGGCGTTTATGCAGTTCGACCGTACCGACCAGCAACAGGAGGGCAGCGGCCTGGGGCTGGCAATTACCAAGCGGCTTGTGCAGCTTTACGGCGGAACGATTGCGTTTAAGAGCCGTCCGCGTGTAGAGACATTGGTCCGGGTGGTGTTACCGCTAGCCCAGCAACCCGGCGAGGCACCTGACGACAAGGACAGCACCCAGCCAGAACGCCCGGTCGAGCGGCCCACGCAGCCCAACCGCCCAGAGAACTTCCCGAAGGACGTGGAGGCATGGCGCAAAAAATCCCAGAATCATGACGTTGATTGAGACGTATTTTCCGTTTTACCGCTTCAACCTCAAGCAGAACCCCTTCGGCACCCTCAACGACCGCGAATGGCTCCAGGTGACGGTTCTCCCCTCACCTGTGGAGGCCGCGCTGGAAAATGACTTCGATCACCTGCTGGTGTTGGGCCGTAAAGGGCGCGGCAAGTCCACCACCCTACATTATCTTGTCAACGCCTATCGAGCGCAGGGCCTCGCGACGGCCCATGAGCGTCTGCCGCGTTTTCACTGGCGCTACACGACAGATATTGCGCCGCTGGATGTGTTCGCGCTGGACGAGATGCAGCGCATCGCACCGTGGGAGGCCGTGCGGCTGTTCCGGGAGGCGCGGGGCAAGCGGCTGTTGATCGGCAGTCATGCCGACCACACGGCAGCGTTTCGGCTGCGAGGGCTGGGCGTGACAACGGTGCGGCTGGGGCGGGAGGCGAACCGTGATCGACTGGCGCGGATTTTGGCGCGGCGGCTAGCGGTCTTTCGCCTGGATGCCAGCGCCCCACCTGGCCTGCACTTTACGCCGGACGCGGTCGATTGGCTGTGGGGGCGCTACGGGAGCGACCTCCGCAGTATGAACAGCTTTCTCTACGATGTGTGCCAGAAGCGAAATGCGCCTGGGCCGATCACAGCGGCGACGTTAATAGCTGCCTGAGTTGAGAGCATGAGCAGGACCAAAGTTGGCGTCGTATTCATCCCGACATGGGTTATAATGAGGGTCGAAGTTCACCAGCGATCAAGAGGGACAATGCCGTGGCTATTACACGTTCAGAGGTTGAAGCGGTTGCGGAGTTAGCAAAACTTCAGGTTAGCGAGGACCAGATGGCCCACTACACGGAACAACTCAACCGCATCCTAGAGTATGTAGAGAAGCTCAACGAGGTGGACACCTCCGACGTGCCACCAACGGCCTCCGTGCTACCGCTGACCAACGTGCTGCGCGAGGACAAACCCGGCGCAACGCTCCCGCCAGAGAAAGTGACCCGCAACGCGGCAGACGCCGAGGCCAACCAGTTCAAGGTCAGCGCCGTGCTAGATAACTCGCAGTAGCCACTGCGGAGGGGAGAGAAACAACCCATGTTCAACAAACGGCTGTTGATTGTTGAGGACGACTATGATGTTGCCGAGATGCTGCTTATGTACTTCGCGGCGCACAAATTTGAGGTCGTCCACACGGACAACGGTGCCAACGGCATCGAACTCGCTCGGACGAAGTTCCCGAACTTGATTCTGCTGGATGTGATGTTGCCAGAGATGAACGGCTACGATGTGTGCTTTAACCTGCGCCAGATCGCCCTCACGCGGCACATTCCTGTGATCTTCCTCACCCAGCGCGACGCCCGCGCGGACAAGGTGGAGGGGTTGCAACTCGGCGCGGACGACTACATCGCCAAGCCGTTCGATGTGGACGAACTGCGGCTACGTGTGGAGCGCTCCATCGACCGGGCGACCCGTGAGAGCCTGCACGAGCGGCGCACCGGTTTACCCACGGGGCCGATGGTGGATGACGAGATCGAACGCGCCAACCGCAGCAACAGGAACTATCACGCCTACCGTCTCCAACTCACCGGCTACGAGGCGTTCCGTGATGTCTACGGGTTTATGTCGGCAGACCAGGTGATCGCATTTGCAGCGCGGAACATCCGCGAGGCCGTGAGTATACATGGCACGGAGAACGACTTCGTTGGCATTCAGGGGGACGAGTTTCTGGTGATGACGTATGCGGCGGACACCGGGCCACTGTTGGAACAACTGATGGAGAGGTTCGACGAGGGGGCGCGGGCCTTCTATAGCTTCACCGACGCCGACCAGGGCGGGGTGAAGGTCAACGAGGGGACCGCTGACGAGCGCATTGTCCCGATCATGACGCTGACGCCCAATGATGCCGGGGTAGGTACAAGCTAAGGCGCATTGGCAATAGACAGGGTGGCGCGTCCGCCGTACTGTAGGACACAGTAACGAGCTGTGTCCTTTTTGATTGCCGCATATCACCGAGCAGGGGGTTACATCATGACCACCACGACACCGTCCCAAACTGCCATCCCAGGCCGCACGCTCTGGTGGAACCGTACCGCCGTTTCACTCGGGTTCTTCCTACATGGGGTGGCCTTTGCCAATTGGGCGGCCCGCATTCCCGATATTCAAATCGCGTTGGGGCTGTCCGAGGCGCGGCTGGGGCTGGCGTTACTCGGCACCTCGGTTGGCGTGCTAACGTCGTTGACATTAGCAGGTGGCTTGATTCACCGTTTGGGGAGCCGCACCGTTGCGATTGGTGGCGGGATGCTGTTCTCCGTGATGTTGCTGGGGCTGGGCCTCGCCAACTCTTTCTGGACGCTGTTCGGCGCATTGGCGTTGTTCGGGCTGGCGGCGGGCCTCAACGACATGGGCATCAACACGCAGGGGGTGGAGATCGAACGGCGTTTTGGGCGCTCTGTCATGACGAGTATGCACGCGCTGTTTAGCTTTGGTGTGGCGTTTGGCGCGTTCATAAGCGGGTTCGTCGCGGGCCAGCCCGTGCTGTTGCACTTTAGCGTGGCGACGACCGCAATGGTGTTGGCGTGGGTAGCCATACTGCCGGGGTTCGTGCGGGAGGAACGCCAACCGACGGCTGAGAAAGCCCCCGCCTTTGCCCTGCCGCCCCGTGCCCTGTGGCTGTTGGGGCTGGTTGGGTTCTGTGGCGCTGTGGCCGAGGGTGGGTTGATCGACTGGACAACCAAGTATATGCGAGATGTGGTGGCGGTGGAGGGGGCAACGGCGGCCTACGGGCTAACCGTGTTCTCGCTGATGATGACGGTGGGCCGCCTCAGTGGGGACTGGGCGGTGACGCGCCTGGGGCGGGTGCAGGTGGTGCGTGTGAGTGGGCTGTTGGGGGCAATGGGGATTGGCTTGGCAGCGGTCACGCCGAGCTTACCTTTTGTGTTCATCGGCCTGGGGCTGGCGGGGCTGGGGCTGGCAACAGTGATCCCGCTGGTGTTTAGCGTGGGGGGCAACGTCCCCGGCATTCCGTCCGGCGTGGGGATTGCGGGCGTGGCGACGTTGGCCTATGGCGCGTTCTTGGTTGGCCCGCCGATGATCGGCACGGTTGCGGAATTAATCTCGTTGCGGGCTTCGTTCGCGATTTTGGCGGTGTTGCTGCTACTGATGGCGAGCTTGGCTGGGGCGCTACGTCAGCCGTCGCCGTAACGCTGTTGTGCCTCGATGCGGTCAATCACCTGACGGTCCAACAGGGTACGAATGGCGTTATCTAGCTGTGGGAATAGCCGTAGTTTGGTGTCCTGCCCGCCGACAACATCCCGTGCTTGCTGGAGTTGCGCCCTGCGCCCGACGAGGATCGCCATGCCCACGCCGTCGTCGTTGTAGTGTGGCGTGGTGACAAGTTCGCGAAAGGTGTTGTCATCCACCTGAGTAGTCCCGGCGATGTTGAGCAGCAGGTAAACAGGATCGGCGTGGGTCCGCAGGTAAACGTTTATCTCACTAACGGCTTCCTGCCAGTCTGCGGGGGTGAGCGTACCCCGGTGGGTGATTTGTAGAATGCCAGCCGCCAGTTCTTCGATAATCATCACACCCTCCATTAATGAAAATTGCTGCCTTTGTACTGCGCCTCTATTGTGAAGCATAATGACAACAAAGACGATACACCATCTTCATGAATTTACCCACTTTGGAGATAATTCACATCCCCCCACAGGACCAAACCACGCAGCCGCCTGTGTTGTTCATCCACGGCTCATGGCACGCGGCTTGGTGCTGGAAGCAGACGTTTATGCCGACCTTTGCGGCGGCGGGGTATCCGGCATGGGCGTTTAGCCTGCGTGGGCATGGCAAGAGCGCCGGGAGCGTCCGCAACGCCAGCATTGCCGACTACCTGGATGATTTGCGCGGGGTGCTGGCACGATTTGCGCGTTCGCCGGTTCTCGTGGGGCATTCGCTGGGCGCGTTTCTGATCCAACATCTGCTGGCAGAGCGCGACGACTTCCCGGCAGCGGTGTTTCTCGCCAGCATTCCGCCCAGTGGGACGATGGGCCTTGCATGGCGCACATTCCGGCAGCGGCCACGGGTGGCGCGGCACGTCATGACAAAGTGGGATGTGTATCCATTCCTAGCGTGGCCCACACCAGATGGACGGCGCTTTTTCTCGGCAGGGATGGACCCGGCAACAGCCGAGGACTATATGCGTCGCTTCACACGCGAGTCATTTCGCGCTGTTGCGGTGGACGCGCTTGTGCTACGTTTGCCGCGTGTGCGCCCCCGCAGGACGCCGCTGCTCGTGTTGGGTGGGGCACAGGACACGCTGTTCACGCCGGATGAGGTTCACCGCACGGCCCGCGCCTATGGCACCACCGCGACGATTTTCCCGGCGATGGGCCATGACCTGATGCTGGACCCCGGTTGGGAACATGTCGCCGGGGATATGCTGGCGTGGTTGAAAACACCCACAATACGGCAATCCTAACCATAATTGAACCAGACTATATCGCTCTGATAATCGAAATTCAGGTTCAATTCACCTATAGTTCTGTTTGTAGTAGGACGGTTTCCCTTCGGGGGACGTTCAATAGAATCTCCGACACACCGGACGGCACTCTCCCCCTCTGCTCCCAATTCGCCCGAAGGATCGTGTCGGGGTTCTACTTTAACCTCAAATCACAAAACTCAACCCCGCCAAAATCTCACAATTTGCACAGCATCCTTGCCCCTGCGACCAACCGTAAAGTGCGCTATATTATGCCGCATTGCTCACGAGTGACAGGTCCGCCGGTAGAACAGGTGCGGACACAAAGGAGACGAGGCAGATATGGCAGAAAACGGACACAAGCGGCTCATGCTCACGGGGCCAGTCGAGGTGCGGAAAGACGTGTTGGACGCGCAGGCACAGTGGATGGTGGGCCACCGTTCCCAGGACTTCGCGGACCTCTACGCCCGGATGCAGGATAAACTCAAGCAGGTGTTTTACACGCAGCACCGCGTCTACGTCAGCGGGTCGTCTGGGACGGGCATCTGGGAGGGGGCGTCACGTAATGCCATCCGTGACGACAAAAAGGCGCTTCACCTCGTCGGTGGGGCATTCAGCGACCGCTGGGCCAAGATCAGCCAGGCCAACGGCAAGGACATTGACGTGATTGAGGTGGACTGGGGCCAGAACCACACCGCCGATATGATCGCCGGGGCACTGGATACCGCCGAGTATGACGCGGTGTGCGTGGTACACAACGAAACCAGCACCGGCGTAACCAACCCGATCAAAGAGATGGGCGCAGTCATCCGCGACAAAGCGCCAGATACCCTGTTCATGGTCGATAGCGTTTCTGGCCTGCTCGGTG
>CAYWZS010000071.1:0-21327 GCA_964462905.1 uncultured Anaerolineaceae bacterium | reverse complement strand
CCCGCCACATACACGGGTATCGGCACGAAGTCCGCGTAGCCCTGCACCGTGTCAATCATCACCTGCCGGTTGAGCAAAAACGTCGCCGACGGCTTAATCGTCAATTCCACCCGTGTGCCAATCGGGTGATTCTCCTCCAACGGCGTCACGTCGTAGTGAACATCCCCCGACGAGCGCCACATAATCGGCGGATGCTCCGTGTTGACCGACTGCGTGGTCAGCTTCACCTCCGACGCAATCAAGAACGCGCTCAGGAACCCCAGCCCAAACTGTCCGATGAGCTTCTCCGCCTGTTCTGGCGACAGAATCGACAGGTCCTCCCCAAGCTGGCGCGTGTAACTGCGCCCAATGGTGGACAGGTACTCCCCGACCTCGTTCTCCGTCAACCCGGAGCCGTTGTCCTGAATTGTGATCGTCTTGGCCTCACTGTCTACCCAGATGTCAATGCGCGGCGCATAGCTGCTGTCGCGCTGTTCCACACTACGCCGCACCGCGCTATCATGCGCGTTCTGAATTAGTTCGCGGATGGCAACTTTCTTGCTGGAGTAGAGGTTTTCCGCCAGGACGCGCAGCAAGCCCGGCAGGTGAATTTGAAATTGTCGCTTGGAGTCGCTCACGGGGGTGTTTTGCTCCTCAAAACCTTCGGCCCATTATTGTTATCTCATTGTAACCCCGCTTGGCTGTTTGGAAAACAACCAGCACCGGGGTAAATTCCCCCAGTTTGTGGGGGGTAGGCTCCTAACGGCATAGCACCGCTACCGGGTGCTGAACCCCATGCCCTGCGTCGTGAATCTGGGCGCGGCAACTCGTCCCTGGCGCAGCCACCACTGTTCCAGCGAATGCCGCCTCAATTGTCGGGAGCAAGCGATCACCTGCAATCATTATGCTCCGCAGTTGTCGTTCACAAAGGTTATCACGTAGGAACTGATGTAATGGAATGCGGTGTATTATTCGAGAATTTGCTGCTTCTAAAAGAAGCAAGCCGAAAACCGTAAGATAATATAAAACTATGATTTTTAAAGATACGTTTTGCACCTTTGTGGCATCACGCATTAAGTGCAGAACAGAAGAACCTGCCCACTCACGCGGACAGGTTCGCGTTTGCCAACATCACGCTGAACTAAAACTCAGAATGTGTTAGTGTGTTACCTCCAACTTAAAACAGCGGCACTATGGCCTGCACGTTGTTGATGAGGCCCGTTGCCAGTGCTGGGGCAACACCCGTAATCAACACACCAGCAGCGGAGATATACAGCGCCCAGTTCAAGTACGGGGTTGCACCCTCTGCTGGGTCGCCCTCAGCATCCTCTTCGAGGTACATCTTCATAATCACACGCATGTAGTAGTACACGCTCGCGACACTCGTGAGGATACCGACTGAGGCCAGCAGGTACAGTTCCGCGTTAACGGCAGCAGCAAACACAAAGTACTTGCCGATGAAACCACCCGTCGCGGGCATTCCCACCAAACTCAGCATGAACAACGCCATCATCGCCGCCATCATCGGCTGCGACTTGCTCAGTCCGGTGAAGTCGTCTAGTTCAGTACCTGTGCCGTCGTTCTTCTCCAACGCCATCACCACCGCGAACGCGCCCAGGTTGGTGAACGTATACGCAAACAGGTAGATCGCCACCGATGTCAACACCGTGTTGGCGGAAACCATCGCGGACCCCGCCGCCGCGATACCCACCAGCATATAGCCACCGTGGGCGATGGAGCTATACGCCAGCATCCGTTTGATGTTTGTCTGCTGGATGGCGACAAAGTTACCCAGTACCATCGTCAACAGCGCAACCACACCCACGGCAAGCTGCCACGCGGCGTTCTCCGCACCATTTACGAACAGCGACGGCACACCTGTTGCCAGGATACGCGCCAGCGCCGCCACACCACCGACCTTCGCGGCGATGCTCATGTAGGCGGTGACGTTGGTCGGCGCACCCTCGTATACGTCCGGCGTCCACATGTGGAACGGGAACAGCGCAATTTTGAAGCCCAGCGCGACCAGGATCATCCCAGTACCGAACACCAGCAACCATGGGGAGGCCGCTAACGGGGCGGTTCCTGCCACCATCGCCTCAACCGTCCCGAAGATGGCCGTCAGGTTGGTGGAGCCGCTGCCGCCGTAAATCAGCGCCGCGCCGTAGACGAAGAATGCACTCGCAAACGCCCCCAGGATGAAGTATTTGAGGCCGCTTTCCTCGGATCTCTGGCCCATCTTCTCCAATTGTGGGTTTGCTTTGTCCGCTGCCGTCGGGTAGCGGAAGGCCGCCATCACATACAGCGGGATACTGAGAAGCTCCAGCGCCACGAAGATCATCACCAAGTCGTTGGCCGACGCCATGAACATCGCCCCCGCCGCCGAGAAAAGAATCAGCGGGTAGAACTCGCCCTTCTCAATCTTCGTGCGTTGCAGGTAGTCCACGCTCATCAAGATGGCGACGAACGTCGCCACCAGCACCACCATATTCAGGAAGGCCGTCACTGCGCCACCCACGAACATGCCGGATAGTGCCTCGCCCTCCGCGCCGAAGGTGAACAGGTTCACAACAAACGCTGTCACCAGGATGCCCTGCGCCATCCATGCCGTGCGCGATTTCTCGTCCTCCGAAACCCACAGGTCGATCAGCAGCAGGAAGCACATCCCTACTGCCACGATCATCGCTGGGACCACTGGAAGCAGATGCAGTTCTGCAATCGTTGGGATTTGTAACATCGTTACTCGCCCTCAGTGACGATGTCCGGGTCAATCGAGAGTGCCACGTCGTCCGGCGCGGCCTCTTCTTCCTCACCCGGTACTGGCATCACCACGTCAATACGTTCCTCAACCAGCGCGTTAACGGACTCATCCATCGTTGCGAAGAATGGGGCCGGACGCAGGCCAATCAGGAAGGCCGCCACAATAACCGGAACCAGGACAGCCAGTTCCTTCCAGTTCAGCGGCGTCATGTCCTTCTCGACCTCTTCCGTCAGGTCGCCCATGAATACCTTCTGGAACATGTGCAGCATGTAGATTGCCGCCAGGATGACACCTAACGTACCGAAGAAGGTGAACACCGCACCGAGTACCTGCGAGCCGTAGCTACCCAGCAGAATCGTAAACTCACCGACGAAACCATTCAGGCCCGGCAGCCCCATGCTGCTCAACGTGATGACCAGCGCGATACTACCCAGCACCGGGACCGCGTTCCACACACCACCGAAAGCGTTGAGTGCTTTTGTGTGACGCCGCTCGTACAGCATACCCACCACCAGGAACAAACCACCCGTGCTTACCCCGTGGTTTACCATCTGGATCGTGCCGCCAGCAATGCCTGCTTGGTTCAGCGCGAAGATACCCAACACCACGAAACCAAGGTGGCTGATGGAGGAGTAGGCGACCAGCTTCTTCACGTCCGTCTGCGCGTAGCTGACCCACGCGCCGTAGATGATGCCGATAACCGCCAACACACCAATTGCCGGGGCAAAGTAGATGCTGGCCTCTGGGAACAGCGGCAGGTTAAAACGCACCATGCCGTAGGTCCCCATCTTCAGCAACACACCCGCCAGGATCACAGAACCAGCCGTCGGAGCCTGAACGTGTGCGTCTGGTAGCCAGGAGTGCAGCGGCCACACTGGAACCTTGATCGCAAAGGCGATGAAGAAGCCCAGGAATAGCAACGCCTGCGGGCTGAAGAACCCAGCCATGGGGAAGGTAATCGTACCATCGGCCAGTTGCGCCAAAATGCCCGCCTCACCTGGGAGCGTGAACGTCCCCGCCGCGTTACCAATGTACAGAATGGCGATCAACATCAGCAGCGAGCCAGACATCGTGTATAGGAAGAATTTGATGGAGGCGTAACGCCGTTGGTCCGAACCCCAGATACCAATTAGGAAGTACATCGGCACCAGCGACACTTCCCAGAACACGTAGAACACGAACAAGTCTTGCACGACGAACACACCGAGCATCGCCCATTCCAGCAACAGCATGAACATATAGTACAGCTTGCCGCGCCCGCGCTCTTTGATGACGCTGGCGTCAAAGCTACTCAGCACCGCCAGCGGCATAATGAAGGTCGTCAGCACGACGAGCAACATGCTCAACCCGTCCACACCGGCATAGTAATTCACCTCGAACTCGCCGAAGCGCATCCAGGTCCACTCTTGAACCATCTGCATCCCGGCAATCGAGTTGTCGAACAGGCCCCAGATCATCAACGAGGCCAGGAAAGTCGCAATTGTGAAGCCGAAGGTCGTCCATCGAATTTCGGCCTCCTGCTCCTCCCGCATAAACATCAGGACTGTCATCCCAATCATCGGTAAGAACAGCGTGAGCGTTACAATCGAGAAATCGTCAAACATTGTCTACCTTTAACTCCTGTAGCAGTTTAGCCGCCGTTCTGGATGAGCGGGACAAGCAGAATCAAGATGAGCAGAACCACACCAGACAACAAGCCGATGGCGTAGGTCCGCACATAACCGTTTTGGATGCGTCGCATCCGTGCGCCAGACCAGTTCACCAGCTTACCGACCCCCAGCACGAACCCGTCGATCAAACCGCTATCCACTGGACGCGCCAGCTTGTCGCCGGTCCATTGGAAGCCCTTCGTCAGGTTGTCGTGGAAGTCGTCGTGAAGCAACTTCCAGTCCAGTGTGTTTGCCAGGAAGTCGCCCAGACGGATAAACGGCTTGATGAACACCGCGTCGTAAATCTCGTCCCAGTAAAGGCGGGTGCTCGCAAGGTTGAAGAGCGGTGCGAGCGACGGGTTACGTTGCATCGCGTCCTTGCCGTCCACATAGGCCTTGTTATCACCATACATGCGCCGAGCCAGCACAATCCCACCAACCCCCGCGCCGAGTGCCACAATTGCCAGCAAGAACAGGAAGCGGCCCGGGTGCGCGTGAGTCACGCTGTACTCAAGCCAGTCCGTAAACTGGTGAACTTCCCCCAACCAGGCCAGCCCCGCGCCAGACGGAATGTTCATAAAGCCGATAGTTAGCGCGAAGAACGCCAGCACCATCAGCGGAATGACCATCGCCGGGACGCTCTCGGGAACGTGCTGCACCGCCTCATGCCGTGGCCGCCCGAAGAACACGAGTTCCATCTGCCGCCACATATAGAAGGCCGTGAAACCCGCCGCAATCAACAGCGCCGGCAAGACAATGAACGACGCGATACTCTGAAGGTTGGACCCCGTAGATGGGTTCAAGCCGTACAGCCACGCCTCCGCCAGTATCTCGTCCTTGGACCAGAAACCCGCGAACGGGGCGATACCCGCTAGCGCCAACGTTCCGAACAGGTACGTGATGAATGTAAGCGGCATCTTGCGTGCCAGCCCGCCCATATAGCGCATGTCCTGTGGATCGAATTCGTCCTCGTGATGCGCGTCGTGGCCGTGGTTATCGTCGTGATGGTCGTGTAGGTGATGGTGGCCGTGCTCCATACCATGTATCACCGAGCCACTCCCCAGGAACAGCAACGCCTTGAAGAAAGCGTGTGTCACCAGGTGGAACATCGCCGCCACATACGCGCCAATGCCCGCCGCCGCGATCATAAAGCCAAGCTGCGACACTGTGGAGTACGCCAGTACCTTCTTGATGTCCCATTGGCCCATCGCGATAAACCCTGCCATCAGGGCAGTTGCCGCCCCAATAATCGCCACAATCAGCGACGTGACCGGGGCCTCATAGAAGAACACATTGCTACGGACGATCATGTAGATGCCCGCCGTCACCATTGTCGCCGCGTGGATCAACGCGCTAACAGGCGTTGGGCCGGCCATCGCGTCCGGCAGCCACACAAACAGCGGGATCTGCGCGGATTTACCTGTCGCACCCAGCAGCATGAACAGCGTAATGATCGTAATCACAGTGCTCAGGCTGTACTCGTATGGCCCAAACTGGACCATGTGCGCTTCCTCAGCTTCCATTAGGCGTTCCGTTTGCCCGAAGATGCCCATCTGCTGCAATACGAGGTGATCGTTGTTCACGTAGTCCGTGGCTTCCCCGCCGTGGTCGTCGGCGGGTTCCTGTGCCGCGAGTGCCGAGGTCAAGACAATCGTGCTTGCCTCGTCCTCCCCGTGGGATTCCTCTTCACCACCGTAATAATCACCCTCCTGGCCGTAGGCCGCGCCCGTGAGCGCGTGTGTGTTGACCACCTCACCGGGCTTGTAGAAGTCCAGCGTGCCGAACGTCCAAAAGGTGAGGAACATCGCCATCAACAGGCCAAAGTCCCCGACACGGTTCGCGATAAAAGCCTTGCGTGCTGCGTTGGAGTTCTTCCAGCCTTCGCCGTTCGCTTTGTCGAACCAGAAGCCGATGAGCAGGTAACTACAAAGCCCCACGCCCTCCCAGCCGACGAACAGCATCAGCAGGTTGTTCCCTGTAACCAGAACCAGCATGAACGCCAGGAACATATTCAGGTAGGCAAAAAAGCGCGAGAACTTCGGGTCCCCGTGCATATAGCCCAGCGCGTAAACGTGAATGAGTGACCCCACCCCGGTAACCACCAGCATCATCGTGATACTGAGGGTGTCCACGCGCATCTGCCACGGGATATCAATTCCCGCAGACTCGATCAAAATCCAGCTATCAAAGAAAAAGGGGTTTACCACCGCCTCCTGGAAGTTCGCACCTGCCATGCTCGTGTAGAGCGTGAAGGCGACGAAGAACGCGCCCGTTGAGGCGAGGATGCCGACCAGTGCCGACTGTCGCTCGCTCATGCGCGGCCCCCAGAAGATGTTGATAAACGCGCCGATAGCCGGGAATAGAATAATCAGCGGTACAATCTGCGCCATAACCTATAAATTCCTTCCCAATATCAGGGTGTACTAGCCTTCCATCGCGTGTAGTTCGTCAATGTCGATGCTCTGCTTTGTGCGGAAGATTGCCACGATAAGCGCCAGGCCAATCGCCACCTCCGCCGCTGCCACCGTCATCACGAAGAACACGAACAGGTGTCCGTCCAGGTTGCCCCACTGCCGAGCAAACGCCACCAGTGCTAGGTTCCCCGCGTTCAGCATTAGCTCAACACTCATAAACACCAGAATGGCGTTGCGTCGTAGCAGAACCCCTAGCGCCCCCATCACAAACAGGACGGTGCTTAACAGTACAAAGGCTTCAGTTTCAACCATTCACAACTTCCTCCGAATCCCACAACAAAACCAGGGTAGGGGGTTGCCCCGGTCCCTGGTTTGCGTGGTATGTATTAGCTTGCTCAGTCGCCAGACGATAGCGACGGCGTGTTGTCCGAATCATCCTGCTGCACCTGGCTGGCGATCACACTCGCCAACGGGCGGCTCACGCGACGGCGAACCGGGCGGGCGGTGCTGCTACGCTGGCCCACGGTGGATACCTGCCGCTGTGCGACAACAATCACACCCACCAACGCCGCTAGCAACAATAGACCCACCACCTGCAACGGCAGCAAGTAGACCGTGAACAGCCGCTCCCCGACTGCCTGCGGACTCCCAAACGGCATCATCGTTCGGTCTGTCGTGATGGACACGTTAGGGAAGTCCGCGCCCGCTTGCTCCGTCACGACCAATAGCGTGCTTGTGCTCCGGTCAAACTCGCGGTCCGTCACGTTAAAGAAGGCGTTTACATCGGGGCTGTCGTCTGCCTCATCCGCCGGGCGAACCAACCGCAACGAGTCGTAGACCCTCGCACTCAGCAGGGCTGCCTCGCTCACTTCGCCCGGCTCAACCGCCGATGCCAGCACCCGCCCGTCCTCCAAACGGTTCAGAATACCTACGTCTTGCAGGCTGACAGCCTCGTCGAAGGCGTTAAAAACCGTGACCGTGGCCTGTCGCTCGCCCGGAGCACCGAAGTTCTCCGTAAAGGCTGCGAATTGGGCCTCCTCTCCCATCCCGTAGACCACCACAGTTGTGACCTCACCGGGGGCAGTCGGCGCGGCGATTTCAACCTCACCTGCCCAGATGGTTTCCTCGGTCAATGGTTCTACCACCTCAATCTCATATGTCCCCGCCGGCAGCGTCGTGAACCCGGTTGTCTCGCGGTAGGCCACGTTTGCTTTGAGAATCTCGCCATCCAACAGGACATCAACCAGGTTTGCCGCCGCCGACGCATGAACCACGCGCAGCATCGGTTCCCCGTTGTTCTCTAAGGTGTTCACCTCACCCTGCCCGATGCCGATGGCCGTCGCGACCAGCGTCACGAGCGCCAACACCAGGGCAACCCAGGTGTGGTAACGGCTACCAGGGGCTTCCGTTAGCGACGACGACGGCGTTTCCGCCTGTTCCGCGCCCAACAACATAATCACAAACAGGAACAACACCATGATCGCGCCCGCATAGACCGCAATCTGCACCATTGCCAGGAACGGCGCGTCCAACATCAAATACAAGAACGCGACACAGGCGAAGTTTAGAATCAAGAACATCGCACTATGAACCGCATTTTCGCTGAGTAGCATCATCGTTGCGGCGATGATTGCCACCGCACCGACAATGATAAAGAGATAAACTTCTACCATTCGTTGTTGCCCTCTTGCCCAGGACGTTACTTTTACTCTAAAGCTTGCGATTGTGCAGTTTAACACAAGCACTTAGAGACTTCAAACGTCTCTCTTGGTTTATTTTCACGTCAAATTAATCTGCATTGCAGGCCGCACGAAAAGGGGGATGGCCGCATAACGAACCATCCCCCTTACCAACAACACGGGAAAGCGGACCCGACCCTGAAATCCTATTCCGGGTCTTCCATATCTGGGATAGACCGCGTGTAGACCCCAGGTTCCACCTCACGCGGCGTGCTGTCCGCGCCCTCAACCGGGGCGTCAATCAGCATATCCTTCGTGAAGATCGCGTCGCGGCGGTCGGTAAAGCTCAGGCGATGCTCCCCGCCAAGTTGGATCGCCTGTGTTGGGCAGGCGTCCTCGCAATACCCACAGAAGATGCAACGCAACATGTTGATCTCGTAGGTCTTGGCGTAACGCTCACCGGGGCTGTAACGCTCGTCATCGGTGTTCTCGGCGGCTTCCACCCAGATGGCGTCTGCCGGGCAAGCCGCCGCACACAGCGAACACCCGATACACTTTTCCAGGCCGTTTTCGTAGCGGCGTAGGTGGTGCCGCCCCTTGTAGCGCTTGTTGAAGGCGCGTTCCTGCTCCGGGTATTGGAGCGTCACCGGCTCCTCCAAGACGTGCTTAAAGGTTGTCGCAAAACCTTTGATGATGTTCATAACTTTGGCTTGTCCTCACGCATCTGTAACGATAAATGCTAGGGCCATGTGGATGCGGGGAATTAGCTTCACCACACCCCCACACATGACCGACTGAGCGTTAGTTCCCACTTGCAGGTGCTGTGCCCTCGGGCTTGTCGTTGTCCGTAGCGGTCGGCTTATCCCCGAACTCACTGTTGAACTCGCGCAGTTCGGTTGCAATGCTATTACGGCTCCGCACCAAACCCGCGCTGATCTTCTCATACGCGCCAAACAAAACCGAGAGTGCCGCGTCCAGGATGTCCAACAACAGGACGACAGACCCCTTGCGTTCCCCTGTAACCACCGGGTCCTGCGCCAATGTAGAAAGGTCCACAGGCTCCTGTTCGTCGCGTCCAAGCACGGCGACACCTCCTATTAACAATAGAACAAAGAAAATACCGGAAACAATTCCGTAGGCAATAGGTGTCCCGAAGGTGTCACCCACGACAATTGAAACGCCTGTCCACATGACCGACACAAGCGACAGCGGCAACATGATTTTCCAGCCGAACGACATCAGGCGGTCATAGCGGAAGCGCGGCAATGTTGAGCGAATCCACACCATTAAGATGAGGACCAAAATCACTTTACCCAGCACAACCGCTGGACCCAACAGTGGCGCATTGGCGACGATGTTCCCGCCAAGCCCCCAACCGCCGAAGTACAGCGACACCCACACAAAGCTCACCGCGATCATGCCCAGGTACTCTGCCATCATAAACAGCGCGAACTTCATCCCGCTGTACTCTGTCATATACCCTTGGGTAAGTTCCTGCTCCGCTTCGGGCAGGTCGAACGGCGAACGGCTCACCTCTGCCAACAACGCAATACCCAATAACGCTGCCGCTAACGGGTTCTGGAACACGAACCAGCCCAGAATCGGCGGGCCAGCTTCCTGGCCCGCCACAATGTCGTTGATGCTCATGCTCTCCACGATCATGATTGGGATCGCCATCGTCAAGCCCAGGCTCAACTCGTAGCTAATCATCTGTGCGGAGGCACGCAACCCGCCCATCATGGCGTACTTGTTGTTGCTGCTCCACCCCGCCAGCACCACACCGTATGTCGCGATGCTCGTCACGGCCAACACCCACAGGATCGCCACATTGATGTCGGCAATTCCCAGCGGGATCACGTACCATTCTCCGTTAAACCACGGGATCGCCACATCCGGCCCCCACGGCAACACTGCGAAGATAATCAGAATCGGCACCGCCTTCAAAATCGGCGCGATAAAGTAAATGGTCTTGTAGACCTCCTGCGGGATGATGTCCTCCTTGAAGATCAACTTCACACCATCCGCAACCGGCTGAAAGACACCCTGCGGGCCGACACGGTTCGGCCCGGAGCGTTGCTGGAAGAACGCAATGAACTTGCGCTCCAAATAGGTGGTGTAGGCAAAGCCCGTCAACACCAGGAAAAAGATGAGCAGCGAGGCCACAATTGGGTGTGTGATGGAACAGGCCAGGCTCTCCGAACAGAGAATTACTGTGTTAGGGTCGTAACCAAACATTGTTGTCGTCCTCTACTTCTTGCTGACCGTTCCAACCGTAAGTGTCATCGGCGTGGCCGTCTCCGCCAGGTGGCGCGGTAGTAACGCGACCCCCTGCGGTGCCTTGCCGTTGGCGTGTGCTATCACCTCAACCGTGCCGCCGCCGAAGTCCACCGTGACCGTGTCGCCACTGGCGATGCCCATCGCTTCGGCGTCCGTCGCGTTGATCTCGACGTAGGGAGCCGGGGTGCGCGGGGCCATCATCGCCGCAATCGACGGACGGAATACCCGTTCCTGGTTGTACAGCTCTCGTGTCGGCACGATGACCAACTGGCCGTCACCCGCCGTCGGAACCTCCGGCAACCGTACCGCACCGCCGCTGACACGCTCACCACTGTCCGCGACTGATGCGATCTGCACGCCCAGCCCCCCGTTGTTGTCGTAGGCCGTGCCGCCGTAGTACACATCATCGCGCCCGATCAGCGGATACTGTGTCTCCGTGCGGGCGAGATTCTTATAGCGGCACTCCGCCATCGCCGGAACGTTCCTCGTTATGTCCAGCATCACCGCCGCCGCGCTCAGCTTCTCACGACCGCCGTTTAAGCTGGTGTGCAGTCGGCTGGCGATCTGCCATGCCGGGAGTGCTTGCCCCAACGGACCTTGCCCGGTGTAGAACCGCTGCACACGACGCTCGACGTTGGTGTAGGTGCCGTCGCGCTCGGCAAAACTTTGCACTGGGAGGACAACCTGCGCGTTGGGGAGTGCCTCATCGGTGAACAGCGTCAACTGGATGACCGTATCAACCTTGTCCATCCAGTTTGCCACTGCCGGATCGTCGTACATCAGGTCCGCCTGGGCCACAACCAGCACCTTCGGCGGGTTATTCATGATGTTCTGCGTCGCTTCTACGCTGTAGCCCGCGTAGTATAGCCCCATGCCGTTCGGGCCGGGTAACAGGCCGATCAAACCGTTGTTGGGACGCCCCACATGGTCCGTTTCAATCAAGAAGTTAGCCGCTGCCTGCATCAACGCCTGCGAGCCATCCAACGACAGGCCCTCGGCCCCCGCCACGATGATTAGATTCTCGGCCTCGGTCATTTCCTTAGCGACTTCCGGCTGCGCGTCACGCAGTGTCACTATAAAGTTGACAGCCTCACCTGCGCCATAACGTAGGCGTTCGCTCCGCCGGACGAAATCGTCCATACGGGTGCTGCGTGCGTTCGCCACGAATACCTTTGCGCCACGCTCACGGGCCTGCTTCAACCGCAGTCGGTAGAGCGGCGCTTCTTCTTCTAGGTCTGTTGCGACAACCAGCACGGCGTCACCCTTGCCCAGGTCGCTCAGGTTCGTCCCCCTACCGACCCCGACTTGCGCCACGAGTTCCGCACCGGCCTGGGTCGTCCACGCCCCGAAACGTTCCCCGCCGACGCCCTCAACCAGGCCACGCAGCGCCCACAGGTCCTCATTACTCATGTAGCTGCTCGCTAGCACGCTGACGCTACCGTTTGCGCCCTTCAGCAACTCGCCAGCCTTTGCCAGCGCATCGCCCCAGGAGGCCGCGCCGAGTTCACCATCACGGACCATCGGCTCCAGCAGGCGCGTTTCCGTGTCACGGGTGAAGTGATGGCCGAAGCGCGTTTTGTCATCAATCCAGATCTCGTTAACTTGCTCGTTCTGGCGTGGCATGATGCGCTTAATCATCGCCTTGCCGCCAAAGTCACGGTCCAGCCGGGTGCTCAACGTGATGTTCGCGCCCACCGGGTCATGCGGCGATATACTCGCGATGTTCGTCAGCTCCCACGGACGCGCCCCGAAACGGAAGTCGTCGGTGGTCAGTGCCCCCACCGGGCAAATATCGGTGGTGTTGCCGCTGAAGTAGCTGTCAAAGCCGGGGTCGCTATTCGTGATGATCTGCAAACGGCGTCCGCGCTCATGGAACGCCAGCACATCGTCGCCGGCGATCTCCTCCTGGAAGCGGGTGCAACGCGCACACTGAATGCAACGCTCACGGTCTAGGTAGATCAGGTCGCCCAGCGGGTAGTGCTTGTCGAGGTGCATTTTGTCCTCGAAGTACATCCGGCTGGCCTCCGGCCCGTGCTCCATCGTGAGGTTCTGCAACGGGCATTCGCCGCCTTTGTCGCACACGGGGCAGTCTAACGGGTGGCTCGTCAGCAGGAACTCCAGCACGTCGTTACGCGCCTCTGTGACCTGCTCCGTGTTCGTCTTGACGTGCATCCCATTGGAGGTCGTCTGCGTGCAAGCCGTTTCCAGCTTCCGCCCCCAACGGATCTGCGGTTCGCCCGTTTCCTCGTCTAGCATTAACTCCCCGGTGGCGCGGTCCCGCATCTCGTGACCGATGTCTACAAGGCACATGCGGCACATGCCAACGGGGTCTAACTTCGGGTGATAACAAAAGACAGGAACATCATTCCCAATCGTTTTCGCGGCGTCGACCAAGTTCGTTCCCTTGGGGAACTCATATGGCTTCCCGTCGATCACCACGGTCACTGTATCTGTCTTGACCATCTCAGCCATACACTAATTTTTCCTCGTAACCAAATTGCTAGGTGTGAAACACTTCAAACGATAAGCTCGAAAATTGCCCTGATTGTTCGTAATTTCACGACTGTCGTCGTCATTTTAACGGGAATCCCACACCAGCACAACAACAAGTTTAGCGTTACATGAGTGCAAAACCCGTGTTCGCTTTGTGTCACCCGCCCGAATCCATCTTGCTAACACGGAAATCCCGCACTAACCAGATACTCGGGCCGGCATTCTCCGTCACAATCAATACGGAGATTGCCTCTCCGTCCGCACAGGTGAGCGTCCCCGTGTGAACCACGAAACCCGCATCTTGGGTGGTTTGCATCTGCACCACGTAACGGTCTAACTCCGCCGCGCACAGCGCCCCAAAAGTAGATGCCAAGCCTCCAACGCCGCCCACTGCCGCCTGCGCCTCCAATGTGAGATACGAAAGCGCCTCGTCGTAGTCCTCGCTCACCAATGCCCCGGCGAAGTTGCCAGCCGTCAACACCGCGCCCTCATCTGGCGTTGCTGCCACGGGCACCTGCGGCGCGCCACACGCCACCCCCAACAACACTACTCCTGAAAGACAGGCAAGTCGAATGCGAACGATTCGATCAACCATAAATTACCAGTCCACCGTAGCCCTATCGAAACCTCTTTGCGTGTACCGTTCGCCATGATGACCGTTGAGCCGAGTTCGGCAGTCCCGCTGTCCACGGAGCGCGAGTTGAATGACCACCGCTGTGGCTGGACGTTCTCGGCTTGGAGGGCTGTGCCTAATGCCTCTGCACTCCCATATTCAGATTGTAGACCGTCATCCAGGTTGCTAAACGCCGCTTGATAGTCCTCGTCGGCGATAGCTTGCAAGAAGGCGCTCCCAACATCGGCTACAGGCTGCGTGGACCGATAGATCACGTAGGCAAAGCCACCCACACACAGCGTCGCCATCCCGCACAGGCTCGCCATCAGGATCAGCAGGATACGAACGACACGTCCGCCGCTGTTGTTCCCACCGCCGGACCGTGAGGGTTCAGGTGTGTTATCGGTGTTGTTTGGTTCTAACGAAAGACCGTGGTCGTTCATCTGGAAAGGCTTCCCACCTTGACTGTTTCCCCATCGTGTCTGACGGCTGCCTGTCAGTCCCCTAGCCGCCGTAATCCCGCCTGGGCGCGGTCGCGCAATGCTTGCGCCAACAACCCCCAGGCGTCATTCTCATATTCTTTATTCGCCAGTTGCAGCGCCCGCTGAAAGTCCAACCGGGCCATTGCATCGTAACCGACCGTTAGGTAAAGCTCCCCACGTAGCACGTAGTTCGACGGCGATGCAGGGTTTCGGCGTATCGCGCGGTTCAAACTCGCCAGTTGTTCCTCCCGCGCCGCCGCCACATCATGACCAAGAAACCGCACCCGCAACCACTCGCCAAAGCTGAACGGTCCCACGGGCAACATGCGCCCAGGGGAAACCGCCGCTTCCGGGTCATTTGCGACAGAAGCCGCCGTCAACGCTGGCACGTCATCCGGCTCTGCGAATACTCGCTCCTCAGTCATGCGCCTCCGCTAGTCCCCTGCGACCGGCTCGGTTTCAGCCTCATCTGTCGCCGCGAGTGTCTTTTGGTCTGCGTAGGCCTCAAACTCATCGCGGAAGTGCTGAATCGTCGCGATAACCGGGTTTGCGGCGAAGTCGCCCAGCGCACACAGCGTCATCCCCTGGATGTTGCTGGCAACATCGCCAATCGTGTCGATGTCCTTCATGCTGGCCCGCCCATCCAGAATGCGATCCATCATTTTGTCGATCCAGTACGTCCCCTCACGGCACGGCGTACACTTCCCGCAACTCTCGTGCTTGAAGAACTTGCCCATCTTAGAGGCCGCCCACACAATATCGCGGGTGTCGTCCAACAGGATGAACGAGGCGGACCCCAACACCGTGCCCAGTTCGGCAAAGGACTCGTAGGTCATCTGCGTGTCTAGCACCTCATCTGTCAGCGGGATGATCGGCCCGGACGCGCCGGAGGGCAGCAACGCCTTAAACGTGCGGCCCTCGCTGCCGTTGGCCGGGCCACCGCCGTATTCAAACAGCAGTTCGCGCACGGTCGCGCCCAGTGGTAACTCGTAGTTCCCCGGCTTCTCGATGTCCCCACTTAGGCAGAATATCTTTGTGCCGGGGGACCGCTCCGTGCCGACGGCCTTGTAGGCATCCGCGCCGTTGACCATGATCCACGGTACATTCGCAATCGTCTCCACGTTGTTGACGACTGTCGGCTCCTTGTACAAGCCGCCGCCCTTGTTCGCCGGGAACGGCGGACGCACACGCGGCTGTCCTAGTTGCCCCTCAAGGCTGTTCAGCAGGGCGCTCTCCTCACCACAGATGTAGGCTCCTGCGCCGAGGTGCGTGTAAATTTCGCAGTCATAACCGCTGCCGAGGATGTTTTCCCCAACAAGGTTGTTCTTCCGCATTTCTTCGATGCAGCGGTCCAACTGGTGTGCCATCTCCCAGTATTCGCCACGCAGATAGATGTAAACTGCTGTCGCCTGGATTGCGTAGGCCCCAATCAGCGACCCCTCCAGCAATTGATACGGGTTGTTCTCCATAAGCTGACGGTCCTTGAATGTCCCCGGCTCGGACTCGTCCGCGTTAACCACGAAGTACTTGATTGGCTCGGCCTGTGGGATGAAGCTCCACTTCAACCCGGTGGGGAAGCCCGCGCCGCCGCGCCCACGCAAGTTGGACGCCTTCACCTCGTTGATAACGTCCGTTGGCTCCTTAGCAAGGGCCGCCTTCAGGCCGTCCCAGCCGCCGTTGGCCGTGTAGACATCGTACTTGTGGATGTCTGGTGTTTCGAGTTCACGTAACAAAATGTGCATCTGGTTGTCTTACTCCATACTCGTCGCACTGACAATAATTGGCGTCAACGTGTGATTGCAGTGTGTTGGGTTGGGGCAGTCGGGCTGTCCCTTTAGTTGGCTGCTCTGGCGGGGTCTTTCTCGCCAGCCTTCGTTGGGTTGACGGCCGCGTTGACGTCTGCTCGCCACTGCGCCAGCAAGTTCCTCATGATGTCCATGTTGAGGTTCTCGTGGAAGCGGAAATTCGCCTGTAGCATGGGGGCGGTAGCACAGGACCCCAAGCACATTACATGCTCTGCGGTGAACAGGCCGTCCTCGGTCGTGCCGCCGTCCTCAATATCGAGTTCGGCCAACAACTCTTTGTAGAAATCATCCGCACCGCGCAACGCACACGGCAGGTCCGTGCAGACGTGCAACCACACGTTGCCCTTTGGCTGCTCGCGGTACATCGTGTAGAACCCGGCGATTGACTTGACTTGCGTCGGGTCCATATCTAGGATCTCCGCCACATCCTCAATCCCGTCCTGCGTCACATACCCGTAGTGCTCCTGGGCGATGTATAGCAACGGCATTACGGCGGAACGCTTCTGGTCCGCCGGGTACTTGGAGAGGTGATGGTCGATCTGGTCCTTATAGTTCTCTAGTAGTGCGTTTTGCATACCTGTAGATGTCTTTCCCCGAAATCGCGTTTACTCAAATGGACGAGGGCGCAAAGACCTTGCGCCCCTGGTTGGTGTTTCGTTAGCGGTCGCTGTCGCCCAGTACAAAGTCCAGGCTACCAATAATCCCGACGAGGTCCGCTATCATATGCCCCGGCGAAACATGCTTCAACGCCTGGATACTGATAAACGACGGTGTCTTAAAGTGGACACGGCGCGGCTTGGTGCCGCCCGTCCCGTGTAGGTAGCAACCGATCTCGCCACGCGGGGACTCAATCGCCACGAATACTTCTTCGTCCGGCAGCGAGAAGCCCTCTGTCCACAGCTTGAAGTGGTGGATAACTGCCTCCATGCTAGTGCCGAGTTCGCTACGCGGCGGCGGCGCGAACTTGCGGTTCTCCGTGCGTACCGGGCCGTCTGGCAGTGTATCCAACACCTGCTGGATAATCCGCAATGATTGGCGCATCTCCTCAACACGGATGATGTAACGGTCGAACACGTCACCATGTTCACCCAGCGGCACATCGAACTCGTAATTTTCGTAGCCCATGTACGGCATTGCCTTGCGGATGTCGTAGTTCACCCCGCTCCCGCGCAGGCTGGCCCCAGTCAGGCCCATGTTCAGGGCGTCCTCCGGCTCAATCACGCCGATGCCCTGTGTACGGTCTACCCAAATCGGGTTGCCTGTCAGCAAACGCTCATAGTCGTCAATCTTCTCGTACATGTACGGGATAAACTCACGCACTTTGTCCAGGAACGCCGGCGGTACATCACGCCACACACCACCAGGCCGCGAGAAGCTGCCCATCATGCGCTGTCCGCTGACCATCTCGTACATGTTCAGGATGTGCTCACGCTCACGCATCGCATACAAGAAAACACTCATCGCGCCCATGTCCAGCGCGTGCGTCCCCAGCCAAACACAGTGGCTTGCGATACGCCACAACTCCAACCACATCACCCGGATAGCCTGAGCGCGGGGCGGCACGTCAATCCCACCCAGCTTCTCAATCGCCATCGAGAAAACCGTGTTGTTGGACATCGGGGAAAGGTAATCCATACGATCCGTCAGCGTGATGCCCTTCTCGTAGGTTTTGTCCTCGATGTTCTTCTCAATACCCGTGTGCAGGAAGCCGATGTCCGGCAGGCAAGTGACAATCTCCTCGCCGTCTAGCTCCAGCAGCACACGCAACACGCCATGCGTGCTGGGGTGGTGCGGCCCCATGTTCAGCAACATCGTTTCGCCGGTAATGGCGCGGTCGCTCACCAGGCCACGAAGCTGCTCCACGTTGCCCATCCACTGCTCAACTTGCTGCCCCTGTTGGTCGGGGTTGGCAACAGCCATGAACTGTCCTTTCGATAAAATGCTAACGCTACATACAGTCAGGTTTGAACGGACAGGCCCCAACCGTGGAGCGTGCCCGGCGTAGGTCGCTATTCCTTGGCGAACGGCTTGCTCTTGGCGATCTCCTCCACGTTAAAGGAGAACATCGGCGTCTCATAGCCGAGCGGGTAGTCGCGGCGGTGCGGGTGGCCGTGCCAGTCATCTGGCATCAGCAGGCGGCGCGGGTCTGGGTGGCCTTCAAACTGCACCCCCATCATGTCCATAATCTCGCGCTCCAGCCAGTCGGCATTCGCCCATAGCGTTGTGCTCGTCGGTAAAATCGGTTCCTCCTCCATCGCAAAAGCCTTCACCCGAATCCGACGATTGTACAACATGGAGTAGAGGTGCCAGCTTACGCCGAACCGTTCTGGCCGGAAGTCTGTCTCATCACCGTCGTACTCGTCCCCATAGTCGGCGGGGTAGTAGTCCACAGCGGTGATGTCCGACAGGAAGTTGTAGGCGAGTCCCGGCCCACCTTTCAGGTACTTCAAAACGTCCGCGACACGCTCACCCGCAATGACCAGCGTCGTTTCTCCGGCAAATGTCTTGACGTGTAACAATGCGCCATCGACCTTGCCCTTCACAGCCTCGACCGGTTCCAGCGCGGCGGGTATCTTGATCGACATGCTAACTATTCCTTCCCTAATATCTCGCGTTGGACGGAGCCTAAGCCCAGTTGTTCCACTTCTCATTCTTGATCTTCTCGTGCAACGTCAAAATCCCGTGCATCAGTTGCTCTGGGCGCGGCGGGCACCCCGCCACATACACGTCCACCGGGATAATCTCGTCTACACCCTGCACAACCGCATAGTTGTTGTATACACCGCCGCACGAGGCACAGTCCCCCATGCTCAACACATAGTTCGGCTCGGCCATCTGGTCGTATAACTGCCGCACAACCGGGGACATCTTTCTCGTCACCCTTCCCGCGACAATCAAGAGGTCACTCTGGCGGGGTGTCGCACGGTTTAGCTCCATCCCATAACGCGACAGGTCATAGTGGCTAGACTGTGCCGCCATCATCTCAATCGCGCAACACGCCAGCCCGAACAGCAACGGCCACAGCGCCCCCGTCCGCGCCCAGTTCACCGCAGATTCCAATGAGGTCGTAACAACGCCTAAATCGCCGAGTTTCTGGCTCACGGTTGCGCCGGGGGTCGGCCCTTCAATTATTCCCATTCCAAAGCTCCCTTCTTCCACTCATAAATGAAACCTACCGCTAAGATAAACGTGAAAATGCCCATCGTCGCGAGACCATACCACCCCATTCCGCGCATGGAAACTGCCCACGGCAGGAAGAAGATCACTTCGATGTCGAACAGAATGAACAACACCGCCACCAGGTAATACTTTACCGGGACCTGCCGCGTCCCCACGCCAAGCGGCTTCATCCCACTCTCATACGGGGCCACTTTACGCTGTGTGGGGTTGTTTGGCCCCAGCAAGCGCGACAGAAAGATAATGATCGTAGAAACTGCAATCGCAATAATCAGAATCGCCGCAATGGGCGCAAATGCCTGTAGTGTCATAACCGTTGGTTCTCCGAAACGCTAGCGAAACGAGCCTGTTAGCTGGCTAATTTCTAAAGTACAGGTTAGCATATTTCCCCCGACCGCGTCAAACTCCTCAACGATGTTGGTAGAAACATGAGAAAATTGTGATAAGTTTTACAAATGATTTTACCCACGTCAAGCCGGGCTGTCTACTTTTTGGGTCGCCATTCCATGTGAAAGGGTGTTTGGTTGGCGTTGGTGGCATGGAATCAACTTGCAGGATGAGCCACTGAGGTCGGCGCAACCGCTAATGTGTAGCTCATCCCGTAGGGTGGCGACATTGGGCCTAGCCCACGCCGTACAGCTTGCCCGTCTTCTGCATATCATAGGCCCGGGCGTGTAGGTCCAAAATGTCCCGGCAGATCAACTCACGGCTTTGTACATGCTGGTACACATGCCGCTCCTCAATGTTATCCACATGTTCCGCCACACTGAACATGTAGTGCGACCCCGGCACCACCCGCATATTCGCCACCGGGAACTCCAACCGTCCCAAAAGGTCAATCATGGCGGTTAACCCCACCAAATTGTCCTTATGCCCCAAAATCACCCGGAACGTGTCGTAGTCGTGGGCTATTTCCGAGTCGCGCAGTAGCCCCATCGCCCGGAAGGTCGCCCCGGTGATGCCGCGTGGGGTGTCCTTATATTGGCGGTCGTGCTGCCGCTTCACGAAGTTGCTCGCCCCGTTGCACAGCACCTCAATCATCCGTGGCTGGATGGCCCGCTCCACAAACTCCAACATCGGCAACCGTTGCAGGATGTTGATCCCGGTCCCCAGTGTTGTGTAGAACACCTGATGTACCTCGTCCTCCAACAACAACGCCGGAGCCAGCGCATAGCGTGTCATCTCACCGTGGTTCCACAGGATCGGGTTCAGGTAAAACAACGTCGCCCCGCCCATGCTATGCCCAACGAAGTTGATGACCCGTGGCTTCGGCGACCCCGCCTGCCGCCGCAGCCGCAGCAGGTCGATCACCTTCTGGAGTGTTCGCATCGCCGCCGGGGGGTTGCACATCTCGGTAGAGGGGAGGTTATTCTCAAAGCGCGAGTTGCCGAATCCGTTGTGGTCCACCGCCAGGGCAACCAGCCTGCGGTTTTCCGTCACCACCATATCCGGCAGTTTCTCCCAAATTTTATAGTTGCCCGTCCACCCATGAACGAACACCACAAACCCGTCACACTCCTCTAGGTGGCGTTCCAGTAACTCGTCCGGTGTGTCGAAGGCCTCCGCCCAGGTCAGTTGAAATACAAAGTCCGTTAGCCCGGCCTCCTTGAGGAGCTTCCTGCCCTCCCCAGCGCCGATTAATCCCCGGTCAACCAGGTTGGATAGCCGATAAACTGCTGTCTGTGTTTCTGGGGTATTGCCTGTCCCGCGCCGATAATGTCCCCTCGCCCAACCAAATTGACCCGCCATGTCCGCCACTCCTATTTGAATGCTGGCCTTGTTGAACCCCATTTTAGTGTACTGGTTTCTGGTGGAAAATTCCGCCACGTTAGGAAAGTGTATTGTTTATCGCAGACGAAAACACCCGTAGCGCGTCTTGGTTTGCTGGTGTGTACACGTCAACGTTCGCGGGGACCACACTGTAGTCTGTTAGTTATCGCTATATCCCTAATAACGCAAACGTCTCATCACATGGCAAGTTCGCCGTCAGGTGCCGGG
>CAYWZS010000070.1:0-21517 GCA_964462905.1 uncultured Anaerolineaceae bacterium | reverse complement strand
TGACGCAAAAGCGCGATTTTCCGCCGAAAACCGCGCCGCGTTTGGATTATTGTAGGGCCGGTGGGACTCGAACCCACACGCTCTTGCGAGCGGCAGATTTTAAGTCTGCTGCGTCTGCCAATTCCGCCACAACCCCTTATCTTTTTCAGTTTAGCAAACCTATCCTCACTAAGCAATAGACTGCTGTGCATCGTCGCACCGTGATAATCATCACAACCTTGCTTAATACGACAAACATTTGCCTGTCGGCTTCGTCAATTTTACCGAAATTTAATGAATTTCTTGTGTCGAAATCGATTTCGTGTTACATTCGCGAACAGGTAACAGGTTGCTTTAGTGATGAACAAACTATATTTTGCGAAAACTTAAATTTCATGCCGATCACGATTGATGACCTCTCCCGAAAGCTAGGGCTTTCCCCCTCTACTGTCTCCAAGGCACTCAACGGGTATAGCGATGTCGCTGTCACCACGCGCGACCGTGTCTTGCAGGCCGCAACGGAGATGGGATACCAACCCAGCGCCACTGCCCGTAACCTCCGCAAGCAACGTACAGATAGAATCGGCCTGGTCATCAACTATCCCATCCACATCGTGAACGATTTTCTTGCGGAGTTGCTTCCCAGTATGGCGGCAGTAGCAGAACGGGCCAAGTACAACATCGTGCTGTACACCTCCATTGGCGGCCAGCCAAAGGAGATTACGCGGTTGTGCCAGGCGCGTGAGGTGGACGGCATGGTGATCTTGTGGCCGCCCAGCCTGTCGCAAATTCTAAAGATAACGCAGGCTATGACGGTAAGTGGGATGCCCCATGTTATGCTCCCGCGCCGTGTGCCGCATCCTGATGTTTCCTACGTTGCGGCGGACCATATCACTGGCGCAAAAATGCTGACCCAACACTTGATTGAGCAGGGCCACCGCCGTATTGCGTTCCTCAGCCGTCCGGAACTCTTCGAAACCGACATCGACCGCCGGGCCGGGTATCGCAGGGCGTTGGCAGAGGCAGACATTGACGCTGACCCGGCACTCATTGTAGAAACGGGGGCGGTACGCAGAGGCCAGATCGAAGCGGCCTTCCTCAAGTTAATGGCCGATACCAACCCGCCGACTGCGATTCTGTGCTTTACGGACCCAATGGCGATTCACATGTTGGCAATTGTTAAAAAGCACGGGATACGTGTGCCAGAGGACATCGCGATTGCCGGATACGACGGCATTCTTGTCTCTGGCTTGACGACCCCGACACTGACGACCATCCGGCAGCCACTACTCGGAATGGGTGAGCTGGCGATTAACACCTTGCTGGCCCACATTGCAGACGACAATCACCCGGTCGCCCAGCATATTCTCCCGGTTAACCTTGTTGTTCGTGGCTCCACCGGGCCAAATCTGAACCAGCCCCATTAACGGAATGGCATAAACGCTCATGACGGATGCACCACAAACCACACACGAGCCGCAAAGCTCACATATTACGCTCCAGGACAAGATCGACATTCAGCGGATGCAGGACGCTAAGGGCCAACACCAACACCGCATGACAGGCTTCACGCCACGCTATGCGGACATCGTGGACTACATCATCGGCATCACGCACGAGATCTGGGAGGAGAAGGCGGTCGGCAAGCTGTATGATTACTACGCCAACACCATCCAGATTCACACCTCCAGCGGCACGATTTACGGGCGGGAGGCGGTGCTGGCAGGGACGCTGGCGACACTCGCGGCCTACCCGGACCGCCGTTTGTACGGGGATGAGGTTGTGTGGGGTGGGGACGATGTGGCAGGCTTCTACACATCGCATCGGTTGGTTCACAGCGGGACGAACCGAGGCTGGTCCTTATACGGCCCGCCGACCCACAACCGCGTAGAGTACTACGCGATTGCGGACTGCCATGTCAGGCAGAATGTGATTGTGGAGGAGTGGCTGATTCGTGATGAACTGTCACTGGTTCACCAGTTGGGACTAGACCCGGTAAAGACCGCGAAGGAGATCGCTCGCAAGGAGCTTGCTAAGGGCGCAGTTTACCCAACCTTCGCGGACGTGGAGCGCGGTGTCGGGCAATATCCCCCAGCACCAATTCCGCCGTCCGCTGAAAGCGGTTTCGACCCGGAGACATTCATCCGGCGAATCATCCAGGAGGTGTGGAACTGGCGCATGATTAACGCCGTTCGCACCCACTATACCGCCGACGCCCGTTTCGATGGGCCGTCTATGCGGCGCTTACACGGCCACAACGACGTTCAGGGGTACATCCTGGGGTTGTTGTCACCGTTCCCAAACCTGGCCGTTACGGTCGAGCACTTCTGCCGCGTCGCAGACGGGCAGGGGGGCTGGCGGACGGCCACCCGCTGGCGCATGAGAGGGACCCACACCGGCTACGGCGTTTACGGCGAGCCAACGGGCAACCCGATAGATATTCTCGGCGTCAGCCATCATCTCATTCGCGGTGGGCAGGTTCAGGCAGAGTGGACATTGTTCGACGAGTTCGCGCTGCTTAAGCAGTTGCACCGCCCGGCGGGGTGATGCCCAAATCCCTATGGAAAAGGTGGTCCCTGTTCCTAAATAAGCGGAACACACCTTTTTATATTCACTTTGTAAACATCTTAAAGCGAGGGTTCTACACATGAGAAAAATAGTTATCGTGATTGCGCTGTTGGCGCTGGCGTTTAGCCTGCCGACGGGTGCCCAAGACGAGGCTGTGTGCAGTATCGAAGCACCGGCAGAGGCCGCCGAACTATCCATGATCGGCTGGTCCTTCCCGATCACCGACTTCTACGCTGAAGAGCTAGAACTGTGCAACGATGTTGATAACCTGACGGTCAACACGCAGTTGCTCGCCAGCACCGACGCCCAGGAGCAGGTGCGCCTGGCACTGTCCACCGGTGGCGATTCCCCCTACGACATCGTACACGGGGCCAACGCCCAGGTGTCCGAGTGGGGTGGTGCGGGCTGGCTGTTGCCGCTGGATGATCTTGTAGAGCAGTACCGCGAGGAGTATAACCTGGACGACATCCCGGCAAAGGCCTGGGAGGGTGCCACCATTGATGGTGAGATCCTGGGTGTGCCAATTGTGGGTAACACGCTGCACCTGATCTACCGCCAGGACATTTTCGACGAGTTCGGCCTGGAAGTACCGGAGACCTACGACGATGTGATTGAGGTCTGCAACACCATCGGCCTGGACAACACCGATTTCGACATGCCGTTCACCATCAACCTGTCTGCGGGTTGGGCGTGGGAGATTGAGTTCTTCCAGATACAACGTGCTTACGGTGGGCGCTTCCTGGACGAGAACAACATGCCAACCTTCAACGACGAGAGCGGCGTCTTGGCCGTTGAGAAGATCATCGAGGTTGCCGACGCTTGCATGGGCATTGACGGCTACACCTTCAGCCTGAACGACCAGGAAGTCGCCATGCAGATCGGCACGCTCCCGGCCACCAACATGTGGGCCAGCCGCGCCGCGAACATGAGCGACCCAGAACGCACAGACCTGACGGACGTGATCGCCTATGCGCCGGCCCCGCGTGTAACTGAGGACAGCCCGCGAGCGGGTTCCGCCTGGAACGACTACTATATGATCCCGGCCACCACCACCAACGACCCGGATCTAATCTTCCGTGCCATCATGGAAGCGGCGGACGTGGAGAGCCAACAGCGTGCCGCTGCTGTGGGTATGGCGACGCGCCTGTCCGTGGCGGAGTTCGGTGGGCCGTACCTTGAGGCTGCGGGTATCACCGTAGACGAGGGGATCGGCATCTACGATAAGGATCCGGCGATCGGGGTTGTTCGCACCGTCCTGAGCGAGTTCCTGCCGCTGGTCGGCACGGGTGAACTGACACCGCAAGAAGCACTGGACGCTGCGGCTGCGGCGTACCTCGAAGAGGCGACGGCTCAGGGCTTCATAACCGAGTAGTTTTCGCCCCCCATCACCTGGTGGTGGGGAGGCCGGATGGCCTCCCCACTCGCCCCACATATCCGTACAACACACGAGCGATTCTAGAGAGGAAGGGCGAGTTATGAAGCGCGGTACGTTTTTCGCATTCGCAGCCCCCAGCATTGTTACGATGACGCTGCTCATGGTGATCCCGCTGGTCATGGCGATTTGGCTGGGTATGAACTTTTTGACTTTCAACAACATCTTAGAGCCGGACTTTATCGGCTTTAGCAATTACCTGAATGTGCTGACGGACTCGCAGTTCTGGCAATCGTTCCAGTTCACGTTTCTGTATGCTGCCTTTGTGGTGCCGTCATGGATTGTCATCGGCTTTACGATGGCGATGATCCTGGATCAGGTGTCGGGCTTTACAAGGGGCCTGTATATGTCGATCTTCCTACTACCGTTCATCATTGTGCCTGTCGTTGGGTCGATCATGTACAAGCAACTATTTGAGGCGTCGGGGCTGTTTACCTTCCTCTACCAGGAATTGTTTGACGCCCGTTTTCGGTACAACGAAACGTCAGTCAAGACACTGATTATCGTCTACGGCATCTGGTACGTGACGCCGTTTGCGCTGGTGGTGTACTTTGCGGGGATCCAGACGTTGCCGCAGGAGTTGTTAGAGGCGGCTTCTATTGATGGGGCGAGTAGTTGGCAGAAGATCCGCCATATCGTGATTCCGCATGTGCAGTCGTTGACCCTGTTTATCCTGTTATTTTCAATCATGGACGCCTACCGTGTGTTCGACAGTGTGTTTGTGTTCTCAGAACTCAATCCGGTCTACAACGCCGATACACTGATGACCTACACGTTCAGGCAGGGTATACAGCTCCAACGCCTGGGCCGTGCCAACGCAATGGCCGTGCTGACTGTGGTCGGCATTCTCATCTTCCTTATCCCGAACCTATACCTATCGTACAAAGAGCAGATGGAGGAGCGGTAATCATGGGCCGTGTAACCAACCCTGTTGGACGTTTTTTCATTCACCTGGCGCTGACGCTGTTTGCGATCTACAGCCTGATTCCGTTTTACTGGACGGCGAGCCAGTCCTTCAAGACCTTCCGTGACGCGAACTCGCGCACGCCGGTATTCTTCTTCACACCCACCTGGGAAAACTACCAGGAGGTGTGGCTGCGCTCCATACCGGAACAAAACGGCGCGTTGATCGCCTACTTCCTGTTGTTTAGCGTGGTGATTTTGATCTGCCTGTTGCTGTTCGCGCAGTATATCCCCGTGCCAACTCGTGCGCTGTACGCGGGTGTGGCGGCAGGCTTCGTGCTATTGTTGTGGGGCGTCCCGCGCCTCGTGGACACCTCCACGTTTTACGATTACTTCATCAACACGATTATCGTGACGGTGGGGACGGTGGTCATATCTATCAGTATTGGCTGTCTGGCGGGGTACGCGCTGGCACGCTACGCCGGGATTATCGCGGTGGTGATCTTGATCGCGGCGTTGGGCTTCCGGGCGTTGCCGCGCCTGGCCTATGTGCTACCCTACTTCTACATTGGGACGATCACGAACCTGATGGACACACACCTGCTTGTGATTATCACGCTGGTGGCGGTGAACCAACCGTTTACCATCTGGATGCTGCGGAGTTTCTTCCGTGATATTCCGAAAGACCTGGAGGAGTCCGCAATGGTGGACGGGGCCAGTCGGTTCCAGGCGTTCACACGGGTGATTGTGCCGATTGTGTGGCCGGGTATTATCTCGACGGCGTTGTTTTCGTTGTTGCTGGCCTACAACGAGTTCCTGCTGGTGCGTATCCTCACACAGTCTAACTGGACGCTCCCGGTAGCGATTTCACGCTACACAGGCGGTGAGGACCCACGTCACCTGACGCTGGCGGCGGCCTCGGCTGTTTCCGCGACGGTGCCGATTATCGTGGTGATTCTGTTCTTCCAGAAGCATCTCGTGAAGGGCCTCACGGCAGGCGCGGTGAAGGGCTAACGTGTGACAACCCACCCCAATCTTGACCTCATTGACCGCATGTATACGGCGATGAACCGCAACGAGGTCGGCGTCATGCCGACCTTCTGGACTGACGATATGATCTGGGCGGGGCCAGCCGGGATCGGCACGCAACAGGGGGTTACGGCGTTCGAGCAGAACGCCCGCGCCCCGATGATCCACGCCTTCCCGGACAAAGTCGGGACGGACAAGGTACGGATTGCAGAGGGAAATTGGGTCGCCGCAGCCGGAACGCAAGCGGCGACATTCTCCCACAATTGGCTCGGCATCCCCGCCACCGGGAAACCGATTGCGATGCGCTATATGGACTTCTGGCGGATTGAAGAACGCGACGGCGAGCGCAAGCTCGCTGAGAACTGGGTGCTGATCGACATTTTAGACGTGCTGGCACAGGCGGGTTACGATGTTCATGCCGTCCTGCGCTATGTCGGTAGCCAACCGCCGTCCCACTTTGGCGGGACACCCCAACCCCACGACCCCACCGAGCTAACCCAATCTACACCAGAAGCCGCCGACAACACCCCAGGTTACAAACAGATCGTCGCGGACATGTACGATGGGTTGAACCAGAGCGTGTTGGGCATCATGGACCGTTACTGGTTCGATGATATGGTGTGGGCTGGCCCCGCGCCCATCGGCACCAAGCATGGGCTAGGCGACTTTGAACACAACTACCGACAGGCGTTTATCCACGCCTTCCCAGACAAACACGCCGACGAGGTGATTCGCATTGCCGCCGGAGATTGGATCGCGGGGGCGGGCTACCAGTACACGACGTTTGCTCAGGACTGGCTCGGAATCCCGGCGACGGGCAAACGCGCCCACGTCCGCTATATGGACTTCTGGCGGGTAGAGGAACGCGACGGCGTCCGCAAACTCGCGGAAAACTGGGTGCTGATCGATGTGTTGGGGGTGCTGGCACAGGCAGGCTACGATGTCAACGCAGTTTTATCCTATGTGGGCACGAGGCCCCCGGCTTATTTCACGGAGCAGGCATGACAACAACTGTAGACGCACTCACACAGGCAAAGGCGCTCGTCAGCAAGCTACGCGCTACGCTCTACGACATTGACCCGGCGACCCTGCATAATCAACTACGTGAGGTGTTCGCGCCGGATGCGACAATCTATCTCGCCTATCCGTTTGAGACGTTGGGCGGCGTGGATGATCTCTACGAAACGGTTTACATCCCGCTACTTGCCGCACTCCCGGACCTAGAACGGCGGGACTTTATCTTCATGGCCGGGCCAGATGATAAGGGCCGGGACTGGGTTGGCTGTGGCGGCCATTACGTCGGGGTCTTTGAGCGTCCGTGGTTGGGCATCCCACCGACACAGCACATGGTCGCCATGCGCTATCACGAGTATTTTCACGTTGTAGGCGGTCAAATCGTGGAGATGCAGGCGTTGTGGGACATTCCCCAACTGATGATGCAGGCGAACGCGTGGCCGCTCGCGCCGAGCTTGGGCGTGGAGTTGGCGATGGTTCCTGGTCCGGCGACCAACGATGGCATCATAAACGCGCCCTATGACGCAGATGAGGCTGCTAAATCCAACAAGCTGGTGTTGGACATGGTCAATGGTTTGGGACGGTCCACAGAGGGCTACGCCGCGATGCGTTTGGAGGATTACTGGCACCCAAAGATGAACTGGTATGGCCCGGCTGGGATTGGTGCGACCCGGCGGGTATCGGGCTTTCGGCTGTGGCACCAAATCCCCTTTCTGAAGGCGATGCCAGATCGCCAGGGCATTCTGGAGAACGGGGCGCTGTTCGGCGATGGGGACTATGTGGGGTTTACGGCATGGCCGGGAATGCAGATGACCTACTCCGGCGACGGTTGGCTGGGGATTCCCCCCAGCAACCAACAGATCACGATGCGAAGCCTAGACTTCTGGCGGCGCGAGGGCGATTTACTGCGCGAGAATTGGGTGCTGGTGGATGTTCTTAGCGCGTATCACCTACTGGGTTTGGACGTGTTCGAGCGGATGCGTGAGGTTACGGTCGCCCGGCAGCCCAACCCACTGAGCCGCGATAAATGGGGACGATAGTAGGATGCGTATCCAAGCCAACAAACAACACGTCTGGGACTATTGGCGCGGGATGCACGGCCCCAGCGCACAGGAGCACATGACGCAGCACGTTCACGCTGATGTGGTGTGGCATGGGTTCGAGCCATTTCGCCACATCACTGGGACTGGCGAGCTGTGGGAACAGGTCTGGAGGCCGCTACTAACGGCGTTCCCAGACCTAACACGCCGCCCCTATCACTTTATCGGCGGCCACTACGAGGGCGGCAACTGGACCGCCGGGACGGGTGATCTTGTGGGGACGTTCGTCAACGATTGGTTGGGCGTCCCAGCCAGCGGCCAGAGTGTTCACTTCCGTTTTGGGGAGTTCTGCAAGGTGCAGGATGGCAAGATCGTTGAAATTCGGATGATTGTTGACCTGCCAGACCTGATGCGACAGGCTGGGTTTAATATCATGTTGCCGAGCTTTGGGCGCGACATCTGGATTCCGGGGCCATTGGCCGGAGATGGTTTCTTCTCAGATGAACAGGACACGGCAGAGAGCGAAAAATCGCTCAGGCTGGTAGAAGATATGATTTTCGGTGGTCTCAACAGCTACGACGGCGAGAGCCAGGAGAGCCAGGGACTCGAACGCTACTGGCATCACGACATGGTGTGGCACGGCCCGGTGGGGATCGGCAGTGTGTACGGGATGGACGAGTTCAAACGTAATGCCCAGGGGCCAATTGTCGGCGCATTCCCAGATCGACGGGGGCCGGGGCACCAGGCGCGGATTGCGGAGGGGCTGTTCGCGGCCTCTACCGGGTGGCCCAGCCTTGTCGGGACGCACGTCAACCGTTATATGGACTGGGAGCCAACGGGGGAGCGCATCGGCTGGAATATCATGGACTTCTGGCGACGCGACGGCGACAAACTACGCGAAAACTGGGTCATGATCGACCTCATCGGCGCGGCCAAAGCCTCCAACGTAGACCTGTGGGCGCGGCTCCATGAGGCTGTCGAGCACCGATAGAACCCCAACCCGGCGGGCGGGGCAGGCCCTGTCCCTAGCTCTAGCTCTAGCTACCGATCTCTACGCCTTCGAGGGAGGGCACCTCTAGCGGGAGATATTCCTCCGTCCACCACAGCGGGTAGGAGGCCACAGGTGAGTCAAAGTACTGGTCCAAAATGACGCGGACCATCGGCGCGGGAACCTGTGACCCCTCACGCGAATGTTGGGCCATTGCCACCACCGCGATTTCCGGGTCGTCCGCTGGGGCATAGGCCACGAACCAGGCGTGCGGCTCGCGGACGGTTTGGGCGGTGCCGGTCTTGCCACAAGCCTGGTAATTCGGGAAAGTGTCCAGGTCGTAGAACACCCACCACGCCGTCCCCTTGTCGTCGTCCATCACCACACCACACATCCCGCGCTGCACTTCTTCCAACACACCCGGCGCGTAGTCCAGCGTGCCAAGGGCCTTGGGCTGGCCGACCTGCTGCGCGTTCTCGCCCCCGCCAATCTGCTGGACAATGTACGGCTGGTAGAGCGTCCCACCGTTGGCGACTGCCGCCGTCATCATGGCCGCCTGCAACATTGTTATCTGCATGTCCCCCTGGCCGATGGCGTTGTTGATAGCCTCGTCCACACTACCAGGGACCGGAAGCGTACCCGCAACCTCTGGGTAGATGCCAATCCCGGTCGGGCGGCCTAGCCCGAACTGACGCGAGTAGTTCACCAGTACATCCGGGCTAACGTCGCGGAACATGCGCGCCCCAAACTCGTAGTAGAACGGGTCGCAGGACGATGTAAGTGCCTGTGACGGCACAATCTCGCCGGTCGCGTCTAGGCCGTCTGTCAGTCGCCAGTCTGCGCGCGGCGAGGACGTATCGCCGTAGGTCTGGCTGCCGTCCCAGGTAAGGCGACAGTCGAAGATATTGTTGGGGTCGGTCAACTGCTCGTTGAGAACCGCTGCCGTCGTAATCACCTTGTAGATGGACCCCGGCGCGTAGGACTTCTGCGTCGGGCGGACGGAGAGCGGCTCACGCGGGTCGTTCACGACCTCTGCGAGGAGGTCACCCCGGTTTGGCGCGGGGTTATCCGGGTTGAACAGGCCGGGAGCAAAGGTCGGGAAGCTGGTCATCGCTAAGATCTCGCCTGTGTTTACGTCCATCACGACCGCCCCACCCCCGTCCGACCGACCCGGTTCGGCCCAGTTATTCGCGGCGTAGTTGTAGCCCCACGCCACCGCTCGCGCCGTTTCGATCTGCAACTCATGGTCAATCGTGAGGTAGACGGGTTGTGGCGGGACGCCCTCCGTCCGCCCTAACTCGCGTAGCACCGTCCCCCCTGGTTCCGTGATCCGCAACACACGCGGCGGCTGCCCGGCTAGAATGGCCTCGTACTCAAGCTCAACCCCAGCACGGCCAATCAGGGCGCTTTCATCGTAGCCGCGTGCCAGCCATTTGTTCTTCTCGCTCTCTGGTTCTTGTGGAATTTGCCCGATGTACCCGGTCACATGGACGACGCCCCCCTGCCCGATGTACTGGCGAGTACGGCGCGGCGCGATCAATCGGTTATCACGGCTCATGCCACACGTCGCTTGAAGCTGGTCGCGGTATTCAATCTCAACCGCCTCGTCAACCTCGCCAACGTAGAAGATTGTATCGAGGTTGAAGGTATTCCACGATTGCAGCACCTCTGCAACAGGTTCGTACAACAGGTCCGCGAGCAGGTTGGCACAGTCAACGACCTCATTCATCAGGCTTTGTTGCACGTACAACATACTGACGGTGCCGCCCTCCTGCACCACCGAGACGCCGTTACGGTCGTAGATGTTGGCGCGGCGTTGGGCGTCGCTGTCCACCGACAGCGAGGCGTCCGCCGTGTAGCCGTCGAAGATATCCATTGTGGACCACGCCACACGCCACACACCGTTTTCCTGGACGAGCCGCATGGTGCGCCCAGCATCCTCAATCGTCCCGAAAAGTTCAGTTTCCAACGCGAGATCATAGGTCAGTGCGGCGGATGTGCCCTGCATCCGCACCTCACCCAGCGTGAAGTTTAACGTCTTGCCGCCCACATCGTTATTCAACGTGGTATACACCCGGTCAAACGTCTCATAGGTGGTGATTGCCTGGCTACGGGCGCTAATCAGACGATACATAGCCTCCCGATTCTGGCTATTCCAGGCGGTGAGGAAACTCTCAGCGGCCTGTGTAGGTGTGGCGTCCGTGCGGTTCACAGACGGAGCTAACCCACCGTCTGCGCCCGGCATCGCTGGCATCACGCCGCAACCTGTCAACAACAGAACCAACGTCAACGTAATGCTGGTGTAGGAACGCATAACGGCGCGTCCGCCTATATTCTCAAATTTGGTGTGTTGTTTCGTTGTGGACATCGACTCGACCCATATCCCAACATACATGGACAATCATGATAGGGGCGTCCCTACCCCCTTGTCCAGACGAAGCCGCCCTACGCCCGCCCCCAACGGCTCACGGTGACAACCCCCACGATGATGAACGCGCCCCCCACAAACGCCCAGGTTCCCGGCACCTCCCCCAGCCACAGCCACGCAATCAGTACGGCCACAAATGGCACTAGATAGAGAAAACTCCCCGCAACCGAAGCGGGCAGGTCACGCATGACGACGGACCAACTCACATAACCAATCGCGCCGGGGAACAGGCCCATGTAGACAACGGCCCAGGTCGCGGCGGCTGGGGCCGTGCGGATTTCGGCCAGCAGGCCCGGCGTGAAGATCAAGAGCATCACCGTCCCAGAGAGAATCGCATAGGTCACAAATTGGACTGGGGTATAGTGCTTGAGCAGTGGCTTTTGCAGCGCATGGTAGGACGCCTGGGCAAGCGCCGCCACGAGTACCAACAACGCCCAGCCGTTGACCTGAAAGCCATCGCCACTCGTCAGGCTGATGAGCGCCACCCCGCTGAAACTCACGAACACCCCCAACCAACCGAGGCCGCGCAGCCGTTCGCGGTAGCGCAGCGTGCCGATTAGCACCATATAGATCGGTGCGGAGGCGACGATAAAGCTGGCAACCCCGGCGCTCACGCCCTGTTGCCCGGCGTTCAACACAATGTTGTAGAGCGCAAAACCAAGAAAGCCCATCAGCGCCACCCCCGGCCAATGATGGGGGCGCGGCGGCGGGATTCGCATCACAACCGCATAGGCAATCATCACGGCAGACGCAACCAGATAGCGTAGAAGCGCGATACTATAGGGCGAATAGCCATCCAGCGCGGCGCGAATGCCCGGAAACGCACTCGCCCACATGACCACGGTCACGGCGGCGTAGAAGTAACTGCGGAAGGGGATAGTTGCCGCATTGGGTTGCGTTTTATGCTTTGAGAGGTGCATCGGCCAGTCTTCCCTAGTGGAACTGAGGGGAGTATGGCCGATGTGCAAGAGGCTGTACAGGTCCAGGTTAATCCCGTTGGTCGGGAAAAACGCCTGTCGGAGCGGATAGGCGTTTGTGCGTGGGATGCAGGGGGTTAAACCCGTTCCACTGGCCTGTTAGGTTCATGACAAACAGAATCGCCCCGGCACCGCATTTCGAGGACTTTTACAATTCGCCGTAGGCCATCCCCCGTTTGCGCTTGTCGATCTGGTCCAGGGCGGCGGCGTACTGTCCCAGCAGGTGTCCCTGTACTGGAGCCTGCATCGCCAATGAGAGAAACAGCCCGAATATCCCCACCACCGGGATCGATTGCACCGCCTGAAAGCCCATATTGGCCGCGACCCCCAACGCAAACCAGGTGATCGTGAGCTTGCCCTGGCCGCGCACCTGTGCCCATGCCCACCGTATACGAAAGAAATCACGTAGGCGGCCTGTGGCGCTATACGGCACCACACAGATACTCGTCAGGAAGATGACCGTCAAGCCGTAGGCCAGTGTCAGCGGCAGTCCGAAACAGATCAGCGCAACCGCCGCGAACAGGTCCTGCCCGGCAACCGTCATAAACCCGAAGCCGACTAGCAACAGCACCAGTAACGCCAGCGTCGAGAGCAGGTAAACCGTGTAGGCAATTATCATCTTGCCACCGTCCGCCAGGAAGCGCCCCATATTGTCCCATGGGGGTAGCTGGTCGGCGGCGTCCGTCCGCACCCGCCGCACCACATCAATGTAGTAGCCCAGTTGCGCCGCCCCCGCCGCAATCCCAACAACTAGGGCCGCCAGCAACAGCGCATAGGCCGGGGTATAGGTGAAAGTACGGCCCTGAAAAAAAGCGTACTGTGCGCCCAATTCCGCGATGATCTCTGGCGGGAGCAGCGGCAACACCCCAACCACCAGCGGCCCCGTAGTCCCGGCTGTGGACATCACCCCCAACAGCAATAGCGTCAGTAATTTACCAAGCCAGCCCCGTTCCTTCGCCACAAACGAGAGCGCGTCGCCCAAATCAACTTGAGGCTCCGTGTTCTTGACCTTGTTTTCGTCCGGTTCTGGTCCGTCGTACAGTGGTTTTTTGATTTCGCTCATGAGTCCCCGTCACGTATCATCATCTGCCGCCATTATCCTATCGAACGAGGTGGTATGCCACCTTGCCATTTTTACAACTTTATTTTGAATTATTACGGGTATTTAACTGGGGAATCCCGTATAATGCTATTCATCACATTACGCAATCATGGCTTTCGAAAGGATCAACGCGGATGAAAACTCGCACAACACGCTTCGGTGTGTTCTTGCTGCTCATCATGCTTGTGCTGCCATTTGCCGCCCAGGACAACCTCGCCGCCGTAATGCTCGTGCAGTCCGACGGCGTAATGGTGCAGCGCGTAGGAACTAACCAGTTCCTTCCTGTGACGACGGAGGCGATTGTCGGCGTCGGTGACACGATTCGCACGGACGAAACCGGACGCGCCCTCATCACCTTCTTTGCGGACGGGGTGGATACCACGTTAGAGCCGGGAACCGAGTACCGCATTGATGTGTTCCAGGGGGAAAGCGACACCTTTCAACTGACGGTGTCCGTATTGGTGGGGCAGACATCGCAACGGCTTGAACGGGTGCTGGACCCGGCCTCCAACTACGACGTGAACACCCCCGGCGTTGATCTCGCCGCCCGTGGAACCGCCTTTGATGTGCGCGTGGAGCAGGGCGGTCGCTCGGCGATGATCGTGACGGAGGGTGTTGTTGCGGCGACCAAGGAAGAACAGGACGCGGAGGTCCCGGTTGGATTTGGAATACGTGCCGCCGTTGGTGGGGCGCTTAGCAACGTAGTCGTGGCGACCACCTTTGCCGAACTCGACGCCGCTATTGACGGTTGCACAGCGGCGCTCACAACACCCGACGACGTGCGTATCAACGTGCGGACGGGCGCATCGCTGGACTTCCCGGTGGCCGGGACTGTGTTGGATGTGGATATAACGAATCTCAAGGGCGTCACAGCGGACGGCGACTGGTACCGTATCGATTTCCGGGGTGGCTTCGGCTGGATTCTGTCGTCGTCGGTGGAAATTCAGGGGGAGTGTGCCGGGCTACGTCAGTTCGAGAGCGGTGCAGGGCCAGAGGACGCCTCGCTGTACGAGTTCATCGGCGATCCAATTACGTTGGAAGACCTGATGAGCAGCGTGCCTGAGTCCACACCCGAGGCCACGGAATCCGAATAACCACCTAACTCTCACGGTGGTCTATATTATTCATAGGCCACCCGTTTCCATTTCCCTCTGAAATCCCCCCACGTTTCTTAACATGACCCTGTGTACAATAGTGCCGTTTTTGACTATACAAGCCAATAGGACACACGCCCATATGCAGAACCTCCACGCCATCCGCCAACAGACGACCCAAATTGCCCGTGACGCCGGTAAGCTCATCATGAAGCACTATGGCAAACCGCATCAGATCGACTTCAAAGGCACGCACGATGTCGTCACCGAGGCGGACAAGGCCGCCGAGAACCTGATTATCCCGGCGCTGTCCGCTGCCTATCCGTCGCATCACTTTGTCGGGGAGGAGGGCGGCCACACGGGCGCACCGCTAGAGGAGGCCGAGTATCGCTGGTATATCGACCCTATCGACGGGACGACCAACTTCGCCAACAACATCCCGCACTTCTGCACGTCAATTGCGCTGGCAGACGCAAACAACCAGCCGCTGCTGGGCGTCATCTACGACCCGAACCGCGACGAGATATTTGTGGCGGAACGCGGTGTCGGCGCGACCATGAACGACATACCGATCCAAACAACGCCAACGGACGACCTCAACCTAAGCGTGATGAGCACGGGCTTCCCCTACGACCGGGTCACAGGTGAGAACAACTTTGCACAGTTCGCACATTTCGCGCCCCGTGTGCGTGGGATTCGTCGCTTCGGTAGTGCCGCGCTGGACATTGCATGGGTCGCTTGTGGTCGGTTAGATGCCTATTGGGAGTGGCGCATTCACCGCTGGGACTTCTTCGCCGGGTGGTTGATCGTGGAGGAGGCGGGGGGCCAGATCTCGGACTTCGCCGGGAAACAGAGCAAGACGCTCAACAGCGGGGCGCAGGTGCTTGCGACCAACGGCGCACTCCACGCACAGATCGTCGCCGGGATGCAGTCCACGATGGAGCCGACGGCGGGCTAGGGTTGCGGTGGCACACGTTACAGCCGCGTGTGCCACACATTTACGGGAAACAGTTGGTCGCCTGCGGTTAAAACCACAGACGACAGCCTAGCGCGTCCACTAAAGGGACGCCAAAACATACGTGTGCGCCACTGTCCCCTTCAGTGGACACGTTTTAGCCGTAGCCAGGGGACTTTATCTCTCGGCGGGGGATAACGCTATCTTTTATCTGGAATAGCCTAAGTTAAACTGTCGCCCATCATTTTCTGGTCGTTGCGTAAATTCCCAGAAGTCGGATGCGGTGTACAGCTTTTCCTGAAGTTTCCAAGATTCGTTGTCCTTCGCTCGAGTGACAATTTAAGTATACACCGAACGTATGTTGAGCGAGACGATCACCCCACCCAATCGCCCTGCGGGGTCATCTCCCCCGCACGGATCGCCACCGCGATACGGTTGTCCTTCGGCGTAACCGGACAGGCGAACAGGTCGTTGTAGGCACAGTACGGGTTGTAGGCGAGGTTGAAGTCCACCACGAAACGCGCCTCGTCTCCGTCCTCCGGCGACAGGTCCAAGTAGCGCCCCGCGCCGTAGGTATCGGTCCCAGCATTGGCATCTGCAAATGGGAGAAAATAGTGGTCATCCGGCGAGCGGTAGACGATCAAGGTGGCGGTTTCGCCATCCACTGTGAAGCTAAACGTCCCGTGTCGGAAAAACGGCTTCAGCACATCGCGGTTGGTCCGCATAATGATCTGGTCGCCCTCGTCGAACAGGTCAAGTTCCACTGTAAGCCGCAGGGACGGATCATGCGGATAGTAGCGCAGTCCGCTAAATTTCGCCTGTTGTTCCGGCGTCAACGGGGATTCCCGGCGCGTGCGGAGGAAATGATCTTTTGCCTCGCGCTGATCTTGCAGATCGTGTGCGTTCATCGCTACCCCTCCCCCTGGATCAAAGGCACCACGTCCTCAACGCGATAAGCGATTTTCACCATGGCCTCGTGATGCGGCGGGATATAGGCACCGTCAATAAAGGCTGCCAGGGTGCGTTCCCACACTGTACCGTAGCACACCAGTGGCTTAACTGGAATCTCCTGCACGCGCATGTACTCCCAGGCCAGCGCCAACTCGTTGAGCGTTCCCACCCCCCCCGGCATCACGACATAGCCTGCCGCCTGTCGAATCAGGTGTTCGAGCCGTTCCGTCATTCTGTCGTAGTTGATTTCCTCCTTCACCCACTGGTTCGCCGGTATGGGACGAATCGCCTGGATTTGCCCAGACGTGACGCCGATCACATGGCCGTTTGCCTCGTTTGCGCCCTGGCTGGCCCCCGCCATGATGCCAGCATAGCCGCCCGTCATGACCGCATAGCCCGCCTTTGCCAGCGCCTTTCCGACGGCTACTGCGTCCTGATAATCTGCGCTCTCTGGCGGCACCCGCGAACTGCCGAACACCGCAATCACAATATCACTCATGAAACACACCCTTTACGTTATGGCTGCAAACCCGGTTATCATAACGTATCTGGTAAAATTATGGATCATGACTGTTCAATGACTCTGCCAATTAGGCGGCTAACTTAGCTGCATTGGGTGGTCGAATGGGGCTAATCGCTGCCAGATGCGTGAAATTAATGGTGGACCGGGGAGTAGCTTAATTGTTTCGGAGAGGTAACAGTAGGCACATTCCGTACTTAGTGATGCACTTTAGGCTATTTTGATTTGGATCGTAATAGGTCAAAGGCTTATTATGTGCTGATCTTTTAATGGGAAATTTTGTCAATTTGGCACAAAAACAAGGCTTCTTTTGGTAAAAGCTACGGCCTGGATGGTTCTACTGAAAGCGCCACTTCTAATTTATCTCTGCTCTGGGACATCAGGCTTTCCTTTCGGCTTTTTTTGAACCTTGCTCTACCTCTATGCCTCTAAATTGAAATGTACCCCCTTTTGAGAGTGCCAAAGCCAAGAGCGATGGCACTCGTCATCATGCGAGATGCTGCTAGGCTTATATCTGGTCTTGCAAGATTGTGTTTGCTTCTTCGTTTGCTTCGTCTAGGGCTTCCTGCACGTTAACATCTGGGTTGTCCACAATTGAAGCGAATACTTGTTCAATCATATCTCTGACGAAGTCGTAACCGGGGACGGGAGGCTCTGTCCGACCGTACTCTAGCAGTTCAAATGCCGTCTGATATGCCGGGTTAGCCTCGAAGTAGTCGCTCATTTCGTCAGCTACGCTCTCGCGAACAGGGAAGTAATTGCTGGCTTCTGCCCAGCGTGCTTGCGTCTCTGCGCTGGTGTAGTACTTGACGAACAACCATGTAGCCAGTTCTTGCTCTGGCGTGCTACGTGGGATGCTCACACTTGCGCCATAGATGTTCTGTACCGGTTCTTCAGTAACGTGCGGAAGGGCTGCTACGCTCCACTCAAAATCTGCACCTTCGCTCACAGCACTGCCGTAGAAAGGCAACCCAGAGCTAGACCCAACCGTGAACAGTGTTGTCCCTGCGCCGAACCGTGTTTGGTCGCCAAATCGCTCGAACACGCCAGTGGCACAACCGTCCGCAAACAGCCCCTGCAAGAACGTCACAGCCTCAATTGCAGCCGGGGAGTTATAGGTGTACTCGCCTGTATCATAGTCGAAGATATCGCCACCAAAAGCGAACGTCCAACTGGCGAAGCGGGAAGCGTCCACGCTAAGCTGATACCCAATCGTGCTCTCAACATCGCCCGTTGCACCAGAGAAGGAGTTTTCCGCAGCAGCACAAGCCGCCTCCCGGAACTGTTCTGGTGTGGTCGGCGGGCCGTCGAAGCTAATCTCGCCAGCTTCGCTTAGTTCGTTCAACCAATCAGCATTGTAGTACATCACTTCCATTGAGCGGTTCGGCGGGAAGCCCAAACGCGCATTGTCGAATGTGGGGAAGATATCCGCATTGTAGAACCCATCGAAAAAGTCGGCCTGCACTTCTTCGTCCAAGCCCCAAGTCGGGCTTTGCACCAGCGATGTCATATCGACCAATCCGTCCACGATCTGGTAGGTGGCAGCTTGGTTCTGGTAAGCCACAACAAGATTCGGCAGAATATCCTCACCACCACCGGCTGCCAAACCAGCGTTCATCAATTGGAAGATGTCTCCGTAGCCGCCCTGGTTCTGCGCGATGACAGTAATCCCGTACTCGTTGCTCTCGTTAAAATCTGCAACGATCTGTTGTAACTGTTCCTCACGTTGTCCAGAATGCTGATGCCAAAACACCACTTCTGCACCAGACGGATCAACATCTTCATATGGTAGCTCATCTTGTGCCATCACCGGGACAGCGAGTGCTAACATGAGCACCAAAAGAAATAACTTACGCATGTAACTATCTCCTTGATTTGTGTACGCAAAAATTTGATTCAGAGGTACTATCGCAACTACAGTTGTTGTTGCTCCCTCAAAGTAAGCAAGCTACTTGATACCTGTACTTGCCACACTTTCGATAAATGTTCGCTGCGTTACCATGAATAGCAACATCAGTGGAACCGTGGTGATGAACGCACCAGCCATCAGCAAGTGCACCTCCGGACCCGCGTCGGTCTGGAAGTTGTACAGCCCAACAACCAATGGACGCCAATCGTCGTTGCGTGTAACGATTAACGGCCACAGGAAAGCATTCCAGCTACTGATAAATGTCAATAGCGCCAGTGTCATCACTGCCGGGCGAACGATCGGCAGGCAAATCTGCATTAGAAAGCGCAAATGCCCCGATCCATCAATGCGTGCCGCGTCCCACAGTTCATAAGGAATCTGTGCGAAGAACTGACGCAAGAAGAAAATGGCAAACGCCGTCGCCATAAACGGCACGGTCAGCGCGGGTAGCTTGTTGATCCACGACACGCCAAATTCAATGAATGGGAATTCGCCAGTTAGCAACGGTGGCGGCAAAGAATCTATGTTTCCCGTCACTAGCAGATAGCTAGGAATCATTGTTACGGACTGAGGAACCATAAGCGTGGCTAGCAACAGTGTAAATATAATGTCTCGTCCGACAAAGCGAATCCGAGCGAACGCATAGCCAGATAATATGGACGTTACCAACAAACCGGTAATTGTCAGCGTAGTAATGATGACGCTGTTCATAAAGTAGAGATTAAATTTGGCTGTTGTCCACGCCTCCGCGTAGTTACCAAAGCGTGGTGTGGCGGGTAACCAACGGCGATTAAGGGTTTCCCCCAACGTCATCAACGAGGTGGAAATCATCCAGAAGAAGGGGAGTATTGCCAAAATCGCACCCAGAATTAGCACGGTGTAAATTATAGCTAGCGTGATGAAGCGTTCGCGGCGCGAGCGCTTCACTCGCTCAGAAAATGCTGCTGCCTTTTCCTCCTGCTTAGAAAGATTTGCATCAGAAAGAATATCAGCCATAGAACACTCGCTTTCCAAATATATCGCGGAAAACCCCTGTCATTGCCAGGATAATTGCGAACAGCACGATAGCCTGCGCTGTGGCTAGACCGTACTGGCTAGATTGATAGAATGTGTCAAAAATTACGATGCTGGCGACATCCATGCTACCTTGTGCGAAGGGGGTACGCATTGCATAGATGGTATTAAATGCCTGAAACGTGCCAATGAAGCCCAAAATTGCCAGGTAGAATGTCACTGGGGAGATCATTGGGATTGTGATATATCTAAATAGATGCCACTCGTTTGCACCGTCCACGCGCGCAGCCTCGTACAGGTCCTTAGGAACTGCCCCCAACCCTGCCATGAAGATTACCGCGTTGTAACCTACATACTTCCAGATTCCCAGCAGGACGACCGATATCAGCGCCATACTAGGCCCAGCAATGAACCCGTCCAGGTTTGTCCCAAGCATGGCATTGATGAATGGCTGTGGCTCAGAAACCCAGCGTTGCGGCTCCATGCCGAAAAGACCAACAAACTGATTTGCTAGGGAACTCCGATCTGGCCCAAAAATCACCCGGAATACCACCGCCATTGCGATATCTGGCGCAACGTATGGTAAAAAGAAAATCAACCGAAGATAGTTTTTTCCTCGGATGTTTTGATAAAGCACATAAGCTAAACCAAGCGCCAGCGCAATTTGTATGGGTATACTAGAAAACGCAAACCAGAATGTAATCGTTAGCCCAACAAGGAATTTTTCTCCGCCCACGCTCATCATTAAAGTCCACCCCACCGAGATGAGGTTCAGCCCAACACCTAGAACCAGTAGCGACACCAGCCAACGGACATATTGCTGTTTGTTCTCATAGCGGCGTAGTGCGTTGTTCCATGCCCAGTACGCACCATATAGAACTATGAAGCCCAACACGAACAATCCGGCCCCCTGCCAATCGCCAATAACGCGGGTGTAATTTTCCAACCCAAGAAAATCCCCCCTGCGTATGCGCCAGCGGTGCAGGCTCATGTAGATTGCATAGCCAATGGGGAACACGCCGAAGATGAAAATTAGAAAAACAGCAGGAAGAATAAACAGCCAGCCAGTAATGTTATCGGAAAGTGTGGTTCCCTGTGGGATAACACGCCAGCGAGTGCGAGAATTTGTATCAGCTAATTGTGAGTTAGAGGTCGCCACAGAAAAATCCTGATTTGGTCACACATTATGGACAATTACTTTAGAACGGAAGCAATATGTTTTAGTTATACGCTAAAGCAAACGAAGTGTACTTGATGTTATTTAAGATTGTAGTAGAAAAATGTTAAATTCGGTTTGTCTGAACCTTACCAACGACGAGTAAAGGTGGGGTTTTGACTGATCCGTATCCATTCGATGATGCGTTCGTTTCTCGCATTCGACGCAGGCTCACATGTTTTGGCGCGATTCGGCTACCTGATGAGGATGCTTCTGCCGCTTAATTGGCGAAGTTAGTGAGTGGATCAAAGGATTAGGATTGCACGGATATGGTGGATCAGGTCACTCTAAAACGCACGGTTGGGTACTTCGTTGTATACTCCATGGTAGACAATCACTTGCAAGAGAACATCATGACAACGTATCAATTTGAACGGACACTGGATCGTCAATCGTCA
>CAYWZS010000069.1:0-21609 GCA_964462905.1 uncultured Anaerolineaceae bacterium | reverse complement strand
CAAGGTCATCGGCGGTGAAGTCGAAGATTTGCGTGAAGTCGATCATGGTGTTCACTTATCATATCCTAAACGAGCTTATACCAATCGTGTAATACCACGTCCCATATAAAATGCCGTATTGTAACGCTGACAAGGTATTTTAGCGGACTTCTTTTCGCCTGATTGGTATTACAATAAGTCTAACTAACCTCATGTGTACTAGCAATGTGCGGAGCAAAAAGGCCACTACCGCACTTGACCTTCCACATTGCAGAAGAACATATCCCTACGTTAAGATGAACAAAAAGTATAATCGAACCTAAGGAAAATATCGTTTTATGGACTACCCACGCAGCAGCGGTATCTTACTTCACCCCACCTCCCTGCCAGGGCGGTACGGCATCGGCGACCTAGGAGAGTACGCTTACCGTTTTGTTGATTACCTCGTTGAGAACGAACAATCCTTGTGGCAGGTGCTGCCGTTGGGGCCAACAGGCTACGCTGACTCGCCCTACCAATCTCCATCGACCTTCGCCGGGAACAGCAACCTGATTAGCCTAGACATGCTCGTCGGTGACGGGTACCTCACCAAAGGTGACCTCACGGACGCGCCGGACTTCCCGGCGTACAAGATTGACTACGGTTGGATCATCCCCTACCACCGCAAGAAGCTAACACTCGCCTTCCAAAACTTCGACACGAACCCTGACCCAGACGACAAGGCCGCCTATGACGCTTTCTGTGAGGATGCGATCTTCTGGTTGAACGACTACGCCCTGTTCATGGCCGTCAAGGACGCCCACGACGGCAAACCGTGGGTCGAGTGGGAGGACGACGACCTCATCCGCTATGAGCCAGCCGCACTCAAGGCCACCCGCGAACAACATGCCGAGGCCATCCGCTACCACAAGTTCGCGCAGTGGGTGTTCCGCAAACAGTGGAGCGCCCTCCGGGAGTACGCCGCCGACCGCAACGTTGAGTTCATCGGCGACATTCCGATCTTCGTCGCCCACGACAGCAGCGACGTGTGGGGAAACCAACATCTGTTCACACTGGCTGAAGATGGCAATCCGATCACAATTGCAGGCGTCCCGCCAGACTATTTCAGTGAGACAGGGCAACGTTGGGGCAACCCGCTTTACAAGTGGGATGTGATGGCGGAGAACAACTACGCATGGTGGATTCAGCGTCTAAAGGCTGTCTTTGAGCTAGTGGACCGCGTGCGGGTTGATCACTTCCGGGGCTTTGAGGCCTACTGGGAAATCCCCGCCGAGGAAGAAACTGCTATCAAAGGCGAATGGGTCAAAGGGCCAGGGGTGAAGTTCTTCGAGGTTATCCAGCAGGAACTAGGCGACCTCCCCATCATCGCGGAGGACCTGGGGGTCATCACGCCAGGGGTTGAGGCCCTGCGCGACGACTTCGGGCTGCCGGGGATGCAGGTGTTGCAGTTCGCCTTTGACGGCCAGTGTGGGTCCAACACCTTCCTCCCACACCACTACCCCAGCAACACCGTTGTTTACACAGGTACCCACGACAACAACACCTCGCTTGGTTGGTGGCGCAGCAGCGAGGCCCACGACGGCATCAAAGACTGTGTTTCGCAACTGACACAACAGTCCCGCGAGGAACTAGACGCCAACATTCACTGGGCACTCATTCGTATGGCGATGGGGTCCGTTGCGGATACAGCCATCATCCCGTTTCAGGATATCTTGGGCTTTGGTGCAGAAACCCGCATGAACACTCCCGGCACCCAACAGGACAACTGGCAGTGGCGCTTCGGCGTGGAGGAGTTCGAAAACCCCGCCCGCGACCAACTTCGCTACCTGACCAAGCTCTACACCCGGGGCCGTGCCAAGTCCAAGGAGCGCATCAACTACTAACGCGCAAACAAAAAAGGGCGTGTGATGCGAATCACCACATGCCCCTGCGTTTGGAGGTGACGAGAGACTAACTCTCGTCACCTTCCTCGCTGTTCTCTGCGGCAATCTCTGCCGCCGGGGCAACATCGTCGTCGCTCTGCTCACGACGGTCGTACATCCACGCCTCTTGCTGCTCCGCAGAAACATCGTCAATACTCAGGCCGATGCGCTGACGGTCGGTGTCGATGCTGATAATCTTTGCCAGCACCTCGTCGCCCTCACGCAACACATTGCGGAGGTTGGTTGTATCGAGCGTCTGCATATTGCTGACGTGGATCAACCCCTGCAAGCCATTCGGCATCGAGACGAACACACCGAAGTCCACGATATTCGTCACGCTAACTGTGACCAGATCACTTTCTTGGAAGTGCTGTTCTAGCGTCTCCCACGGGTCCGGCAACAGTACCTTACGGTTCAGGCTGATGCGCTCGTTTTCCTCGTCAATGCTCTCAATGCGGACCTGGACCTCATCACCAATCGCCAGGATTTCGCCGGGGTGCTCCACGAAACGGTGATCCAACTTGGAAATATGAATCAGACCGTCTACGCCACCGATATCCACAAATGCGCCGAAGTCTACCAACCCAACAACACGGCCTTCCACATCCATACCGACGGTAAGCTGGTCCATGCGCTTCTTCTGAATCTGCGACTGTGCCGCACGCTCAGAGAAAATCAGGCGATTTCGCAGGCGGTCCACCTCGATAATCTTGACATCCAGCGTATCGTCAACAAGGTCGTTCTTGGCCTCGTTCATCTCATAGTCGGACGTAAAGCGCGAAATACTTACCAACTGACTCATCGGAATGAACCCCGTTAGGCGCTTGTAACGTGCCAACAGGCCACCACGATTGGTGCCCACTACCGTTACCGGGACGATACCGTCCTGCTCCTGAATCTTCGTGGCGCTCTCCCAGTCCTCAAGCTCCAGCCCCTTGTTGATCGAGACAATCAGGTCGCCGTCGCCGTTCATCGGCTGCATAACGTAAGCGCGAACCTCCTTACCTGGCACCAGTTCCGCGAGAACATCATCGTCCAGGCGGTCAATGTCTGTGCGGGGTACAAAGGCATCACGCTTCAAACCTACGTCCAACATAATCTCGTGGTCATCTGAGCGGATAACAATTCCACTTAGAATCTGCCCACGGAAGGGACTATCGTAATCGTATTCATCTAGCAGTGCCGCGAACTCGTTGATCATGTCGAGATCGTCGCTCTGCTCCATGTCCTGGTTGTTGGGAATTTCGGTATTTGCTACCAATCTAGTCTAGCTCCTCTGTGTGGCGCGAACCGGATTTTCAGCGGACGATTTCGCTGGGGGATTGTGAGTACGTGGGGTAACAAAAAAGCCCGCCATGCCATGTGCTTCTGGTACACACGCAGGAGGGAAGGCTTTGGTTCCAAAACTCGAAGTGTTTAGGTTCGTCGTGTTGGGGGTTGGCCCTCCGACCTCACTCAGACGTATCCGGTTCGTGAAATGTGCTATGACGCCTGCCAGCTATGGAAGAATAGCACGCGAATATTGGTAAATCAACGGTGGTACGTAAATGTTATGTAAGTATGTGTTGAACAAGTTTTAAGCCACATATCGGGCATACACAGGCGCGGTCTATCAACTTCAGCCACGCCCTTGATACCGACACACGACTCCTAATTCAGCGAGAACGGCCCCGGATTACCGCCCTCCTCCTCGCGCTGGCTCTGTGCGATCATCGTCTCCAGCAGCGCGTTTTCACGGCTGTAGAGCGAATTCACCGCACCGAGGAACGCCAATTCACTTCCAAATTCCAACAGGCGCTGTTTCTCATCCGGCTCCACCCGCACCAGAAACGCCGCGAAGTTCGCCAGCTTGAGCGCATCCGTCGGGATCTGCTCTGGGTCGAACTGCACATCCCCCGCCTCGGATAAAATCTCCAAGTAGCGAATCACCCGGTCCCGCAACCGCCCCCCAATGCCTGCCAACTTCGCCTGCGCCGACCCCGCCATCGGCTTCATCTCGACCTCGCCCACAAGGTACTGCTGACTGTCACGGTCCAAATTCAACACACGAAACCGCTCCTCCCCCACTGCAACCAGGTTCATCCGCCCTTGGCCCAATGGCTGCACCTGTGTAATCCGCGCCGAACACCCCATAAGATGTGGGTTGGCTAGAGGCCCCAGCGCCTCCACCCCCTCAGAAATTAAGACAACCCCAAACGGGATTTTCTCTGAAATACAGGCGTTCATCATCTGCTTGTAGCGGTCCTCAAAAATATGGAGGCTCAGGGGCATCCCAGGGAACAACACAGTATTGAGCGGAAACAACGGCATACGCGTGGACATAATCAGCAACTTCCTTCGAATAACGGCCCGGTGTCCACCTACTATAGCACCGAATGATTGGGGGAAAGAACACCGGGCTGAGTGTTCGCTTAGTCTCCAGCCGCTACCCGACGGAAACCTGCAATCGTCTGTCGGATACCCTCCGCCAACGGCGTCTCGTAAACGGCGTCAAAGTGGCTGTGCAGCGCCGACGCATCAAACCCTTGCGGGAACGGCAACGCACTGTCATCATGTGTCACACTTACACCCGGTACTGCCTCCATAATGAGCTTTGCCACCTCGGACACAGCAACAGGCAGCGTTCCCATATTGAAAGCATAGGCACCATCCAGCGGTTTGTCCGCCGCCTCAATGAATTGTCGTGCAACATCCGACGCAAAGTGAAATTGCATCTTCCCGCCAAAGGTGATGTGCGTGTCCTCGCCATTGGCAGCATTGAACATCGCCACCGTCGGGACTGAGGTCAGCCCTTGGTCTCGGCCCAACCCGTACACCGTGTACGGTCGTAACGCGGTACTGGTGATACCGTTGTCACGATAATAGACCTTCGCCATATCTTCGTTGTCTTTCTTGAACACACCATACAGCGTGCGCGGCAAGCGCGGCGCATCATGGGCAACCAGTCCATCGGGATAGTCCGACTGTGGCCCGTAGACCGCAATTGATGACGCATAAGCGATATGTTTAAGGTCGTTCGCCCGTGCAGCCTCAAAGACGTTGACTGTCCCGGTGACATTCACCCGACTGCCCAATACCGGGTTTGCCCGCACCATCGGCACCTGCAACGCTGCCAGATGAATCACATGGGTAATCCCATGTTCCGCGAAAACGCCCTTCACCGCGTCTGTGTCCGTCAAGTCGCCCTGCACGAACGTCACCTTAGCCTGTGCGTCCGCGCTCATCAGTAGATCAAGCCGCTTACGGTCGTCGCTCAGGTCGAAGCTCACCACCTGGTCGCCACGTTCCACCAGATGGTGAATCGTCCAAGCACCGATACAGCCCATCGCGCCGGTAATCAGATACGCTCCCATGCCCTACTCCTCTAAAATTGTGTTCATCAACGACCAAACCTGATACATCTGTATTGCATACCCTACGCTTGCTGCAACGGCGTACCACCGTTGGCGCTGTTTTCGTAGGCCGCCTCAACCACCGCCATTGTGTAGAAAGCATCTTCGACGCTTGTCGGCAGTATATCTGTCTCTCCGTTAACGTAGCGTTGCAGGCTGCTCATCGTGCCGATGAACGCCTCCGGGAACCACGACCCCGGCACGTCCATCGTTTGCCATTGCACTTGCTCGCGTGGAGTGTCCGCATCCAACAGCGCATAGGTGAACTTATCTGCCTTACCCTGGGGATAGTTCATGTTCAACCCGGCCTGCACGTAAATCGCGCCCTTACTCCCCTCCCACTTGACATAAGACTGTTCAAATTCATCACCATAAACATGACCATGATTGGTGAGGACCGTCGCACGCGGATTATCGCCGTAGTCCATAATAATTGTCGTTCGCGTGGCAGCGAGATCCGCCGCCACGGGATGTTTCAGCGTCTTGGCATAGACCTTCAATGGATTGCCGCAGAACGAACGCACAAGGTCAATATAGTGGATGCTGTGATAGAGGATTTCCAGGCGCGGCAACGGCAACAAAAACGGCCACGTCGTCCAGGGCGTATACAACTGCATCCGCACCTCAATGTCCCACAAGTCCCCAATGACGCCCTTGGCAATCATATCCCGCGCCGCAATGATATGTGGCATCGTTCGCATCTGAAAGTTAATCGCCGCAGTGATGTGCTTTTGGCGGCACAGCGTTAGAATCGCACGCGCCTCGTCCAACGTGTCGCCCATCGGCTTCTGGATGAGCGCGGCCCGTCCCTTTGGCATCGCCGCCAGAATCTCGGTAATGTTCTTACCCGGTACCGCCAGGTCAAACACGGCGTCCTCGGGCGCACGCGCAAAGGCATCCGCCAGCGAGTCGTACACCAGCGGGACACCGTGTTCAGCCGCCATTTGCGCTGCACGCTCACGGTTTATGTCAAACCCACCCACGACCTCAAACCCGGCGATCTTATACGCTGGATAGTGGGCATCATGTACGATCCCCCCCATGCCAATGCTAACGACGGGTAATTTCTTCTCCGGCAACGTTGCCGCCACCTGAATATCCGATAATGTCATGTTAAAAGAAAGTCTCCTAATTTTTTGGCCCTACAGCCGATAAAACGCCTTCGCGTTGTCGTGGAATACCTGCTGCTTTTCACTCTCGGATAGATTCACCAGTAGCGCCAGCGCCGTTTCTACCCATCCCACATAATCGGTATTTGCCAGCTTCATTACCGGGTAGTCACCGCCGTACATCAACCGCGACGGCCCAAACGCCTCCAACACCACATCCACATAGGGCTGCAAACCCGCGACATCCCAATTTTCAAGGTCAGCCTCCGTGACCATGCCGCTAATCTTGCAGGTAACGTTGTCAAACGTCGCTAGTGCCTGGATGTCCTCGCGCCAAATGTCGATCTCCCCCGATTTAATACCCGGCTTGCCTAGATGATCCAGCACGAAGGATACATTGGGACATTGGCGCACGAGTGCAACTATGTCGGCCAACTGCGGATGTAACACACAGATGTCAAACGACAGGTTGTAGTCTGGCAACACTTGAACCGCGTCTACGAAGTGTTCTTGCAGCGCAAAGCCCTGTTCTTCGCCCTGGATCAACCGCCTCACGCCGCGCACAAGAGCCGTTTCGGTCAGGCGCGTGAGGTAGGCGTGGAAGTTGTGATTGGCTAACGGGGCAAATGCCACAATCCCAGCAATGCGATCATCATCTTTCGCCAGCTCCGCGACCCAGTCCACCTCATTTAAGCCTTGTTCCGGTAAACAGTCCGCTTGCACGAAAACCAGTTTATCCATCTCCCACCCCTCACCAGAGCGGGGTAAACTTGCCGGCAGATGCGGTTTGTTGATCGTGTCCAGGTCATCCAGCCACTTGTAACGTAGATGAGCCGGGTCCCAGAAGTGAATGTGACTGTCGATAAGCTTCATGATGTGTGTCTGCTCCGTACTGATAACAAGTGGTCCCATCATAACCAAGCGTCAGTCGGTATGAAACAACTCCTCCATCTTGTGCCACCAGTTCCCCTCCATACTGCCGGACGAGTCCCCCTCAACAGGCTGCTGGAGCGGATCCGTCAACGCCCACCACTCGTGGGTCTTTGGGTTCGCTGCAATGGTTGACATGTCCGCCTCGAAGTCATCCCCGATGTATTCCATGTAGGCAAACAACACCCCGTTCCAGTGATAAATCGAGTAATTACGAATATTCGCCCGCTCAATCGTCGTTAGCACCTCCGGCCACACATCCGCATGTAACCGCTTGTATTCTTCGTAGGCCTCCGGTTGCAGCCGAATCACCTGTCCAATGCGCTTCACCATATTGGTACGCCTTTCTCTATACTTGCCACGCCGGGCCATCGGGAAAGCTGTATTCCGCGATGCTCTCCGGCTTCATCTCAATGCTGTAACCGGGCAGTGTCGGCGACATGTAGTTGCCGTTCTTGACGACACACGGGTCCAGGAAGTGTTCATGTAGGTGATCGACAAATTCCACCACCCGGTCCTCACTTGTCCCGCTGATGCTGATAAAATCGAACATTTGCAGGTGCTGCACATACTCACATAGGCCGACGCCGCCCGCGTGCGGACACACCGGCACCCCGAACTTGGCCGCCATCAGGTACACGGCGATAATCTCGTTCACGCCACCCAACCGACACGAGTCAATCTGGCAGAAGTCAATCGCCCCTGCCTGCATCAACTGCTTGAACAACACGCGATTCTGGCAGTGTTCGCCCGTCGCCACCTTGATCGGCGCAACTCCTCTGCGAATTGCCGCGTGACCCAGCACATCATCGGGGCTGGTCGGCTCCTCAATCCACCACGGGTTGAACTCGGCCAACTGTGCCATCCAGTCGATCGCCGTGCCCACATCCCACACCTGGTTGGCGTCCACCATCAGGTGATTCTCGTCGCCGATCTCCTCGCGGATGATGCGGCATCGCCGAATATCATCCGCAATGTCGCGTCCAACCTTGATCTTGAAGTCGGTCCAGCCCTCCGCCAGCCCCTCACGGCACAAGCTACGAATCTTCTCGTCAGAATAGCCCAACCACCCCGCCGAGGTGGTATAGGCCGGGTAGCCATGTTCGCGTAAATGCGCCTCACGCTCGGCCTTTGTCTCCGCCTTCTCCGTGAGAAGTACCAGCGCCTCCTGCGGCGTGATCGCGTCCGTAATGTAGCGGAAATCCACACAACGCACGACTTCTCCCGGCGACATGTCCGCCAACAGCTTCCACAGCGGCTTGCCCTCAGCCTTCGCCCACAGGTCCCACACCGCGTTGACCACCGCCGCCGTCGCCAGGTGAATCACCCCCTTCTCCGGCCCGACCCACCGCAACTGGCTGTCCCCGGTGATGTGCCGCCAGAACGCACCCATATCCGCCGCAAATGCTTCTAGCGTGTGGCCCACCACCAGCGGACGCAGCGCCTCAATCGCCGCGACACACAACTCATTGCCACGCCCAATGGTGAACGTCAGCCCATGCCCCGCCAGGCCGTCCGGGTGGTCTGTCTCTAACACGACATAGGCCGCGCTGTAGTCCGGGTCCGGGTTCATCGCGTCGGAGCCGTCCAACGCCCGTGAGGTAGGAAAGCGAATGTCGTGTGTGACGACGTTGGTAATCGTTACTGGCATCTTTGAAAGCATCCCTTTATTTGAATGAAATTCGCTAAGTCACCGCATTGATGATCGCAAGCAGCACGGCAACCAGATTGCTCGTTTGTAGGTTCCCAACCCATATCATGTTGGGCTAGTCACATTTGTTCCAAGCCGCCTCAATCAACGGCTGCAAATCCGGCAAAGTAGGATCAAGCTCTTGAACGGCCTATTGTGCGGCTACCTCCGTGTCGAAAAACTGTGTCAGCACGGTACTCAGTTGCGCCATAAATCTGTCCGCCTGTATCAGCATCCGATTCTGAACACCGTAAATCGCGTAGAGCTTAATGTCCCGTATTTTCGGATGGCGTAACACTGCCATCTTTACCAGTTCATTGAACCCACGCAGACCTTGAACCTTAGACTGATCCACCAAAACAAAAATCGGCTCCTGCCGCACGTCATCCAATAACCCTATAGCGCGATCACTCCACGAGCGGACATCCTCTGTTGTGATAGCACCACGCATCCGAATTAAAACAACGCGCTTTTCAACAATCCATCCGGTCTTAATCGGCATCGCCCAACCTACTCACGTATGGAATATGCCCTCTACCTTATCCCTTCACGGCACCAACCAGCAAACCACGTGCAATATAGCGTTCCAGCACCAGCGCCACCAGAATAATCGGCGCGATCATCATCAGCACCAGCGCGGAGATATTCCACCACTGTGGGCCACGGGTTGCGTTCTGGCTAACAACTAACATCGGCATCGTTTGCGTGTCCGCACCACTCAAAAACAACGCCAGAATGTACTCATTCCACGCGAAAATCAGGATAATCAGGAACGTCGCGATAATTCCGGGAATTGCCAACGGCAACACCACCAACCAAAACGTCTGATAGCGGTTCGCCCCGTCGATAAACGCGCTCTCCTCAATTTCATAGGGAATCCCCGCGAAGTAGTCTTGCAAGAACCACACCGCAATCGGAAGGTTTGCGCCAGTATAGGTGATAATCAGCGCCGCGTGCGTGTTCAACAGCCCAAAATTCTGGAAGATAATGTAGATCGGTAACACAATCGCTACCGGTGGCAAAATACGCTGCGAAATGATCCAGAAGGCGATGTCAGTATTGCCGATTGACCGTTTGAAGCGCCGGCCAATGGTAGTTGCAAACACCACGTAGAGCGCAACCGCCATCGGCAGCATGATCCACCACGGAATGCCAACCATGAGCATGATGACCCCAGCCACGATTGTAATCACCAGGAACGAAACGATAAGGCCGACTTTAGGCCGATACTCGAAACGCATCAGCGCGTAGGACGCCAGCGCCCCGATGATAATCACCAGCAACGAACTTAGCACCGCCACGATAAACGTGTTGAAGTACGGGCGTGTGACGAAGTTCCCGGCGGTCTCGTCGAATAACAATTCCTGCCAGGCGTGCATAGACGGCGTAAAGTCCACCCAGGGGATGTACTTCGGCCCCTCGCTCACCGCCAGCGGCGTCTTAAATGCCGTGATTGCCAGCCAGTAGAGGGGGAAAAGCACAATAAACGACCAGAAGCCTAGCAAAATGTAGGAAATAAGCATCCAAAAGGGCGACGGCCTAAATGGATTCGGCGATCCGAAGAACTTCGTCCAGAGTGTGTCTTGCTTTTGCGGGTTAGCAGCCATTATGCGAACGCCTCCAATGCACGACGGCGGACGATGTTGACCAAAATGAGCGCGAAGAACGTTACCAATATCAACAGCAGGTAAGCCACAGCCGACGCAAAGCCGATACTCGTCGCACTAGCTTTCCACTGATTAAAGGCATATAGCGTAATAGATTCGGTCGCCGTTCCCGGTCCACCTCGCGTCATGATGCGCGGCAGGTCAATGATCTTGAACGCCTCAATCATCCGAATCAGGATTAGTGTGACACTCACGGGAATCACGGCTGGCAGAACGATAAAGCGGAACACCTGCCAACGGTTCGCACCGTCCACCAGTGCCGCCTCAATTGGCTCTTGTGCCACGCCCTCCAATGCCGCCAACAGAATGATGAACATGAACGGCGTCCACTGCCACGTATCTGTAATTAGGATCGCCAGCCGCGCACCATTGGCCGTCTCCACCCAGGAGAAATCCCCCAGGCCGACCGCCTGCCAGATCGGCGCGAACGGCCCCTGCACGGTGTCCGTCATCATGCGGAACAGAAAGCCCACCCCAACAGGCGTAATCAACATCGGCAACAGGAAGATGATGCGAAAGAAACGTTTACCGGGTAGATTCTGCGTCACCAGCAACGCTAACCCCAAGCCCAGGAAGTACTGCGCCGTCACCCCACCAAATACAAAGATCAGCGTCACGATCATCGTCCCTGGCAACCCTTCCGCCGAGAGTGTAATCGTAGACACCCAACCAATCGCCAACAACCCCACCGCCACGATCAACCGCAACAGCACGCTCGTGACCTCAAAGATGACACTGGCAGCCACCACAGCAACCACAGGCAGCACTGTTAACAACCAGAACTGCCCCTCGAACCACGTCCCCGCAAGTGTGCCCTCCTCAGCAACGGCCCAGTTCGTCGCAAACCACACGCCGATCGCCAGCACTGTAACCCCAACGACCCGCACGAGTAGAGGCGCAACGGCATACCCTTTACGCCGAATGTGTGACACCAGCATGTAGCCCATGAAGGCCAGCAACGCCGCCAGCAATACCCATCCGAGCAGGCTCGGCGCACCGGGCAAGCCGAAGAAACTTGCATCTCGATCCCAGCGCCCCAGGAAATTACGGCGTTGGCTGCCCTGGAACAGTCGTTCGAAGTTCGTCCAGCCGATGAACTCCACCTCGTAGCCACCGGCTACCAAAGACACCCGCGAGAAGGCGAGATACAACGACACGAATAACGGAAAAATGGATAAGAACAGAATCAGCAACACCGACGGCCACAGAAACACAGTGGGGGCACTGTTCTCTAACCAGCGCAGCAGCGGGTTCTGCGACGTGGCCGGGGCGTCCTCCGATGATGCCGCAACATCAAGTGGTTGGCGTTCGGCCTCCATAGCGCGACTCCTAAATTTAGTTTTTTCTGTGGGAGTGGGTGGACGGCAACGCGCCCACCCAGCCTGTCGCAAACAGGCCGCCATTTTGTCAGGTGGCCTGTTCTCGACGAAACAGAGCTTACTCGCCGCTCTCGATACCCAGGGTTGCCTGGTATGCTGCAAGCTGCTCATCACGGCCAAGCTCCTCGGTGATCTCCTCCCACTGGAGTTCAATCTCCTCGGCAGCTTCTTCAGCCGTGAACTCGTCCGCGAGGTACTGACTCAGGATCGTATCTAGCACGACGCCCTGGTAACGCTGGTTGCTCGGTACGCGCAGGTCCAACATCATGTTCGGGCTGTTCAGGCTGTCACGGATCGCGCCCAGGTAATTCTGTGCGCCTGCTTCACTGAAGCCAGCCCCAACCCAGCTGGATGTATCCTCGAACTGGCTGATGCGGTACGGGTTGAAGCCCGTGCGCCCAATGGTTACGTCCTCGTTGGCCTGCTCCGGGGATGCCATGTAGCTGAAGAAGGCGTAAGCTGCATCCTTTGTCTCTTGGTCTGTAGCGGCACTCAAACCACCGGACCACCCACCGAAGGCAGCAAACGGCGCGTGGTTCACACCATCAATTGCGAACGGGCAGGTCATGTCGTCGCAGGGAACCAGTTCGCCTGTCTCGCGGTCCAGCACCTCAGTACTACCCGGTAGGATCACGCTGCCTACAAGGTCCTTCACAACAGAGGTTTCCTCGTCAATGGACAACGCACCGATGTCGCCCCAGTCCATGGACAGCGCACAACGCCCAGCCGTGAACAACGCACGCGTGTCGCCCACACCGATATTTAGCTCATCCGGCGGGCCGAATGCATTGGTCGCCTTGTAAATCTCCAACGCACGAATGAAGCCAGCGTTGTTCACCAGCGGCTCAAACGTCTCGACATCGAAGAAAGCACCCTGGCCCGTCCCCTGGGTCTGCAAGAAGCCAGAGGCAACACTGTGTACAAACCAGTACCCCTGCTCACCACGCGCCTTGGCGATACAGCTACCATAGTCGCCCTCACCGTCGCCATTCATATCGACGCCATTGGCGGCCTCTGCCACAGCCAGGTAGTCATCCCAGGTACGCGGCGGCTCCAAGCCCAACTCGTCCAGCACGTCCAGGCGGTAGTAGACCATGTGGAAGTCACCGTCTAGCGGGATGGTGTAGATGTCGCCCTGGTAGGTGGAGCTAAAGTCGCGGAAGAAACCCGCTACGTCGTCCCATGCCAGCACAGCATCAGCCTCAACATAGCCCGTCAGCGGCTCCAGGTAACCTGGCTCGATGTAGTCCACCATCCACTGTGGCGCGAACACAAATGCGTCGTAGCTGTTGGTGCCAGTCGCCTGGTCCGTCAGAATCGTCTGGTAAAGGTCGGAGAACGGTACGGTCACGACGTTGACCTGTGCGCCCGTCAGCTCTTGGAAGTCCGGGGCGCGGCGTTGCAGCGGCTCCGCGATCTGCGGCCCGGTGAATGTCAGGATATTTAACTCCACACCGGAAAAGTCCATGTCGTCCTGTGCGCCCACGATGCTCAACGCACCAATAGCCAACGCAAAGACCAACGTCAACCGAACGAGATTCTTAAATTTCATCGAAAGTTTTCTCCAAAGGTAAAGACTAGTTGGATTTAATCGTTTGATTCTGGGTGTTCCGAGCGAAATTATGTCGTGTCAGTGTGCGCGGGCCACCTCCTCCATATGGGTGCTGCAAAAAGACATATAATTTGGTAAACGAGTTTTAAATCAAACACAGCACATTGAAGCATTTGTTGCTATACTGTGCTATATGGTACCCGTACCATGTTGGCGAGTATAGGGTGTTCTCTCCAACATGTCAAATACTTCTTACTTTATGCAAAAAATGTTGATGAGGACGCCTCATGCCAACGATTCGCGATGTAGCAAGACGGGCCGGGGTTGCCCCCACCACCGTTTCCCGCGTGATAAACAACTCCGGCTACACCAGCGCCGAGACACGCGCACGCGTTGAGGCCGCCATCCATGAGCTTCAATACGTCCCAAACACCCTCTCGCAGAGCCTCCGCTACAAACGGACCAACACGCTCGCCTTGGTCCTCTCGGACATCACCAACCCCTTCTGGACGACGGTAACACGGGGCGTTGAGGACGCCGCCAGCGAACAAGACATGCACGTTTTCCTCTGCAATACCGACGAAAAGCCGGACAAAACCGCCAGCTACGTCGAAAAACTCCTGCAAAGGCAGACGGATGGTTTTCTGTTCGTCCCTACCGGGGCCGACACCGCAATCCTACAGAAGATCAAGAAACAGAGTGTTCCCCTCGTCGTGTTGGACCGCACAGTGGAAGGCGTGGTAGTGGATGTTGTGCGCAGTGATTCGTTAGGCGGCGCACAACGTCTTACCGAATACCTGATTCGCCTGGGCCACCGCCGCATTGCGATTATCCCCGGCCCACCAAACATCGCTACCAGTGTTCAACGTTTAGAAGGCTACCGCCGCGCACTTGCCAAACACAACATCCCCTACGATGATACACTCGTGCGGCATGGGCGGTTTAACCACGAAAACGGCGTCAACGTCGCCATCACCACTACACTCCTCAACGACCTATCCCCACCCCCGACTGTGATCTTCGCCGGAAACAACTTTATCGCCCTTGGTGTGCTTCAGGCCATCCGGCAGGCCAAGCTGCGAGTTCCAGAGGACATTTCAGTCGTCAGCTTCGACGATGTTCCGTATAATTGGGAGGCAGAACCGTTCCTAACCGTCGTCTCGCAAGACCCATACAAACTGGGAATGCGGGCCGCAGAACTACTGTTAAAGCTGATTACAAGTGAGGAACAGGCGGGCAGCCGCGACATCGTGTTGCCTGTTGAACTGTTGGAACGGCGCTCTTGCCGTCCCCTCACCGACAAACGGCCCTAACAAGTTTTTTTCATGCTAGTTGTTACATATACGATTGGATTTTCTGATGAGTCACCTACCTGAACGCGAGTCCCCCGTCGGTAAAAAAGTATCGCTGTTCGTCACCTGCATGGTTGATATGCTTTACCCGCAGACGGGCCTCTCCGTTGTGGATGTGCTGGAGCATCTGGGGTGTACGGTGGACTTCCCCAACGCCCAGACCTGCTGCGGCCAACCCGGTTTCAATGCTGGCTATCACAACGATGCGCGTACTGTCGCCCGGCAGTTTCTACGGGCCTTTGCCGACGCCGAAGTCATCGTTGCGCCGTCAGGTTCCTGCACAGCGATGGTCCGCCATGAGTATCCGCGCCTCTTTGCAAACGACCCAGAGTGGCGCTCCCAGGCGGAGGCCGCCGCCGCTAAAACTTGGGAGGTCACCGAGTTTATTGTGGACGGGCTAGGAGTCACGGACCTGAAAGCTACCCTCCCCCAGCCGCAAACCATCGCCGTTCATGATGCGTGTCATGGCCTGCGACAACTTGGGCTGGGCAGCGCCGCCCGGATTCTTCTCGATAATGTGGAAAACGCCACCTGTACCGACCTCACCGAGCACGACAAGTGCTGTGGCTTTGGTGGGTTATTCTCCGTGAAGATGCCCGGCGTCTCTGGCGCAATGTTGGACCGCAAGATGGAGCATATCGAGGGGGATGAGGCCGAAACCGTCGTCACAGGTGATGTATCCTGCATGACCCACATGAACGGCGGCCTCAGCAAAAGTGGCCGTAGCAAGCGCGTCCGCCACGTGATTGACGTGCTGGCGGAGGGTGTACGAAACAACCAGCGTGAGTGAGTAGCGCCCAATCCTACTTGGTCGCACAAGTTGCGGCCTCCTGTGTTAAAATAACGGCATATCACCTCCGCACCCACCATTGCTACCCCATCTGTTCGATAACTTTTACAGGAATAGACATTTATGCAAGTGCAATCCAACAATTTTGTCGCCCTCGCTGATGTCGGCATCGGCAACAAAACCCAACAAGCCGCTGTCAACAAGGGGACCAGCATCGCCTACGGCAACCGCTTAAAGGCCGTTTATGCCCACGGCGAAGCATACGGCGACGCCCTCCGCGCCCAATCTGCCGAGGCCAAGCGTCGCGCCCTCCGCAAATTGCCGGAACTACTTGAACAGGCCGAGGCCAACATGACCGCCAACGGCATGACTGTGCTGTGGGCAGCAGACGGCGCAGAGGCCCGCCAGCATGTGCTGGACATCGCGAAAAAACACGCGGTCCAACGTATCGCCAAGGCCAAGTCCATGATGACGGAGGAAATCGCGCTGAATGAGGCGCTAGAATCCGCCAAGCTAGATGTTGTCGAGACAGACCTCGGTGAGTGGATTCTGCAACTCAACGAGGAACCGCCATCACATATCATCGCCCCCGTCATCCACAAGGATATGGAATCCATTATCGAGGTGTTCCGCAAGAACGGCTACGACGGCGACGCCGAGGCAGTCAAGATGGCAAAGTTTGCCCGTGGCAAGCTGCGTGATGCCTTCCTTGGTGCGGACATGGGCATCAGCGGGGGCAATTTCATTATCGCAGAAACCGGGACATTCGGCCTCGTGATGAACGAGGGCAACGGGCGCATGGTTACGTCACTGCCAGATGTCCACGTTGCCCTCATCGGCATCGAAAAGGTCATCGAGACGATTGAGGATTACACTACCCTCACCCAGATGATCTCCCGCGCTGGGACCGGGCAGAAACTCACCGTCTACAACCACATGATTAACGGCCCCCGCCGCCCCCACGAGCCAGACGGCCCCGATCACGTCTACGTCATCCTGGTGGACAATGGCCGCAGCGACATCTACACGACAGACTACGCCGAGGCGCTGGCCTGCATCCGCTGTGGAGCCTGCCAAAACGCCTGCCCCGTCTACCAGTCTACGGGCGGCCACGCCTACGGCTGGGTCTACGGTGGGCCGATTGGCGCAGTTGTGACGCCGCTGCTTACTGGGTTAGAAAACGCCTCTCCGCTCCCACATGCCTCTACGCTGTGTGGCGCCTGTAAAACCGCCTGCCCGGTCGATATTGACCTACCCCGTATGTTGCTGGACCTACGCCGTGATCTGGTAGAAGAGGGCATCAGCGAAACGATGTACGATATTGGCCTCCGGCTGTGGAGCTTCGGCAACCGTAACCCGACCATCTTTGGCATGAGCGGCAAGGCGGCCAAGATCGGCCAGCGAATCGCCGGGAACAACCTCCCACCGCCCTTCTCCAATTGGAGCCAAAACCGCGACTTCCCCGAATTTGCTGATAAGTCCTTCCGTGAGGTCTGGAAGGATCGCCAGCAGCCTAATGGGAACAGCTAAAGATCGACCACGTACAACGCCAGGCCACTGGTGACAAGCGACCTACAACGTTAACGGCACCTGCGACTGCAACCAGCCGTTCCAAATAGGGTCCAATGGTCGCCCATTCGCGATCACAATGCTATACTGTGGTCGCGAAAAACCAGCCTGTGAGGATCGCTATGCGCTGTCATCTGACCCTGATTGCCTGCTTAACCTTATCTCTGGTCGCGTGGCCTGTAACCGCAAACGCCCAAGACTGCCCATCTGGCGATCCGACCTACGCAATACCCCGCATGGCATCTGGTGGTGTGGCAGTCGTCATGCCGGGGGCCGCAAACCGCGTGCGGAGCGCCCCCAACACGGGCGGTGCGATTGTCGGTAGCCTCACAGCCGGAACCGAGTTCACCGTGTTGGCCGGACCCGCGTGCAACAACGGCATCGTATGGTGGCAGGTACAGGTAGGTGATGTGATCGGATGGACCGCCGAGAGTGTCGATGGCACTTACTTCCTCGAACCGCTGGCACCCCCACCTTTACCCAACCTGAGCGTGCCGCCCGTCCCGCTAGAGGCACTGGCCCCCCCAACAACGACCCTCAACGAAAGCGCGGTCCAACTGGCTTTTACGGGCGGTGAATCGCTGTTGATCGCCGTTGTGACTGAGCCGCGTCTAGTTCAACAGTGGCAAATCGAAACGAACCGGAGCTTCGAGGTCTCGTTTGGCCCACAGGACGCCCCGGTGATCTTCTACGCGGAGAACCTGCAACCAGACGGCCAAGGCGGTGATGTGATCGTCTCTGGTGACCTTGACGGGCGCGTGTTTATGTGGTCGCCCTTCAACTTCACCTGGACCGAGGAACCGATTGCGGTTGACCTGGCGGGCTTCTTCTCCCCGGTCTACGCTGCCTCGCCACCCAGTGATTTCACTCGTGTAGCCATTGGTGGCTGTGTGAAATCCGGGGACACAGGCTGTGAGGCAGGCGGCGCAACCGTGTTCGACCTCTCCGACCTTATCAACGGGAATGCTCCCGCGCTGTTCGACGTGGGCGGCCATACCCGCGAGATCGTCGCGATGGCGGTCAACGACGACAACACCCTATTGGCAACGGCTAGTGCTGATGGGGATGTGCGCCTGTGGAGCCTAGACAACGGGACCGAGATGGGTGTGTTCACCGCTGCCGACTTCCCCCTAACATCCCTCGCCTTTACACCCAACGGTGTCGCCGTCGGCTACTGTGCCGCCGAGAATTTCGGCGTCTGCGAAACGGGTGTCGTTGCGGCTTACGACACGGACGGTGCGCGCCTGTGGGAGAGGGCAGCCCACGCGGGTTTTGTACCTACGCTGGACGTGAGTGCGGACGGGTCGCGTTTGCTCTCCGGCGGCGGTGACGGCGCGGCGCGTGTCTGGGATACAGCACACGGCACACTCCTCAAAACCTACGCCCCGGCGGGCATCGGCCCCATCGCAGACGTGCGTTTCTTCGTCCAGAATGCGGGCGTTGCACTCGCAGGTGTTGACCAAATCGCCATCTACCAGCCCTAATCCTCACTCAGAAGCCGATTTGAATTGCAGATCAGCCTCACACTCTTATGAACAATTTATGCACATCATGACCCCTTGTGAACCCAAAACACCTGATGTATATTATTTGTGGACTTGGCAGATTCAGTAGCGAGCCGCTTACGAGAAATCACCAATTCACCATGTGAAAGATGGCTAGAGGCTTCCATCGGCTAGGCTCGTCCTGCATATCGGATACTGCTACGGGTTCGACTCCCGGGGGCACACGAAAAGCGTGTCGCCCCCACCTGACTTATCCTTGAGGTGAGACATGACTCAGACTGCTAACCACACCAACAACCGCAACGCCCTCATCATCAAAGACACCCACCGCGCCCTGTGGCACGAGGACGGCGACCTTAAACGTGTTCTCGAAGGTGGGCGCTACCCCTACCCCAAGCGCCGCTGGTTCGAGCCGTTCAAGCGCCTGCCACGCATCGAAGTCGTCCTGGTGGACATTCGCCAGCGTGACCTCACGATTAAGGGCCAGGAAATCCTCACGTCGGATAAGGTCGCCATTCGCGTGTCCATCGTCGTGCGCTACCGCGTGACGGACCCGCAGGCCGCCGTCCAAAACGTGACCGACTATGAGGGCCGCATCTACACGGATGTGCAACTGGCCGCCCGGCGCTCCCTGTCGTCCATGACGCTGGAAGCGATTCTCAAGAACCGCAACGAGCTTAACGAGGACATCCTGGCGGAAGTCACCGAGAGCGCAACCAGCTTCGGGGTCGAGGTGTTGCGTGCCGACGTGAAAGACCTGATTTTCCCCGGCAACCTGCAAACGATTATGAACCGCGTGCTGAGCGCGGAGCGCATGGCCGAGGCGCAATTGATCGAGGCTCGCGCCAAGGCCGATGTTGAGGCCATAGACGCGCAATCGCGAGCAGACAAGCGCCGCATCGACGCCGAGAGTGCCGAGGAAGAACAGGCGATTCTCGCCCGTGCCGAGGCCGAGGCGGAGCGCGTCCGCACGGAGGCGGAAATCCGTGACCTGCAAGCACGGGCCGAGGCCGCTGCCGCCTACAGCGAACACCCGGTTCTCCTGCGAATGCTCGAACTAGAGGCCATGCAATCCCTATCCGAAAGCGCCAAGGCCAGCCTCTACATCAAGTTCGACAAGTGGGAGGCCGACGGCAAAGGCGAAACCGAGTAAAACCACCCCACTCCAGCTATAATGGGGTCCGTGACACATCCACAACCCAAACGGACCCCACCCCCATGACCCATCGCTTTCCCTGGACCGACTTCACCCTCGTTCTCGCCCTCGCCGCCGTAGGACGCGCCCTGCTGCTACTCACCGGGACCGTCAGCTTTCACTCAGATGAGGCGATTGTCGCGCTCATGGCCCGGCACAGCCTTCAGGGGCAAATCCCCACCTTCTTCTACGGCCAGGACTACATGGGTAGCCTCAACGCGCTGACCGCCGCCGCCGGGTTCGCGGTGTTCGGGGAGCGTGTCGTGTCCATTCGTATTGTGCAGTTCGGGGTCTATCTCGTCGTAACAGCTACGAGCTATTGGGCGGCATGGCACCTGTCACACCGTCGCGTCGTTGCGTTGGCTGGTGGCTTGGTCGTCGCGGCCTGCCCCCCCCTTGTCGTGATCTACACCGCGACCAACATCGGCAGCTATGCCGAAACGATGATCTTTGGCAATCTGCTGCTTATCCTCGGCTACGACCTCTCTCAAACACACCGAGAAAGCTGGCTCCATTGGGGATTGTTAGGGTTGACTGCGGGGGTTGCGTGGTGGGGCCATGGGCTGATGATCGCCTACGCGCTCCCGGTGGGTTTGCTGCTCTTGTGGACACTGTTCCGTGGGACAGAGAAGAAGGGCCGCTATGGCCTGGGGCTTGTGGTCGCAATCAGCACCTTTTTTGTGGGTAGCCTGCCCTGGTGGCTATATAATCTCCGCAATGATTGGGCAGCGTTGGCTGTTTACATGCCGGGCGGTGGCTTTGAGAGTACGTTGCTAGAGCGCCTCATCGGGCTGGTCGCGCTGGGGATTCCCGCTATTGTCGGGATGCGCTACACATGGTTGGAATACTATCTCGTGCCTATTGGCGTGGTTGCATTGCTGATCTACATCACTGCGATCTATCAACTGTCCCGCACGGCTGCCCCCGCGACCCGGCCCGGTGCGCGTCCGCTGGTTCTCGGTGTGCCGCTGGCCCTAACCGCCGTCTTTTTACTGTCATCCTTCGGCGCGGACCCCACTGGACGCTATCTGTTGCCGTTCATCGTGCCGTTTGGGGTTGCGCTCGGTGCCTTTGCAGAGGCATTACGCTTGCAACGGGGCCTACTCTGGGTTGCGCCATTGGCATTTGTCGCACTCTACAACTACAGCGGTCAACTCACTGCCGTTGTGAAAGGTGATCCCGGCTTTACCACGCAATTCAACTTAGAAACCCACGCCCCCAACACTTACGACAGTGAGTTGATTGACTGGTTGCTGGCAAATGACCTGCGCTACGGCCATACAAACTACTGGATCGGCTATCGACTGGCCTTCCTCAGCAACGAACAACTGCAATACAGTACACAACTCTCCTACCGCCCCGATGAAATTGTGACGGACGTTACCGAACGGTATCCTGCCTACGCGGAGGCCACCGCAACCGCTGACCGCATCGCCTACATTACATGGACCAATCTACCTGATCAGGGTGTCGCGCTGTCAGATGCCTTTACAGAACGCGGCCTCACGTTTCAGGTCCAAGAAGTCGGCCCGTTTGTGGTGTTCTTCGGCTTCGACGAACGCCCGCCCGCGCCCGCCC
>CAYWZS010000068.1:0-21659 GCA_964462905.1 uncultured Anaerolineaceae bacterium | reverse complement strand
CGCGCCGCCTTTTATCAGGAGGCACAACGTCAAATCGTCGCGGAGGACATCGCCTATATCCCACTGTTCGCGCCACATGACCTGACCGCTGTCGCCCGTGGTGTGCGCGGCTTCGACCCACTCCCCAACGCGCCAGACTGGAACATCACCGACTGGATCGTCACCGAAGGGGGCACCCCATGAGAACTCAACGCCTACTGTGGCCGCTGGCGGCGCTGTTACTGGCGCTCGTCATCGGCGTGACCTACGCCCAAGACGACGGCGGCGAAGAACCCATCGAACCCGCCACCACCAACACCCCCACGCCGACCGCGACCGGGCCGTTTGCCTCGCCAACTTTGGTCATACCGGCAGTGACCGCCACCGGGGTTCCGGCGACGGCCACCTTCATACCCACGGCAACAACCACACCAATCACGGTTCCAGTACAACCAACGGCAAACGGCCCCACCGTTGCCCCAGAGCCGGAAATCCCCCGCGCTGTCGTGCCCTTCGAGAGCGTATTTATCCGTGAGGTTCCTGCCTCGGATGCGGTTGTGGTCGCCTCCGCCTTCCGTAATGACCAGCTAGAGATCATCGGGCGCAACGCGGATGGACGCTGGCTCCAGGTACGCCGCCCCCTACGCAACAACACACTCGGCTGGATTTCCGTTGAGGTCATGGACTACGAGGTCCCCGTCGAAACGCTCCCGCTCACAGACACCACGACAGGCGTCACCGGGCCGGTTCCCATCTCACCAGACGCACAGTTCGCCGTGTTCATCAGCGAGGGGCCAGCCCTCCGCACCCTGCCCAGCCGTCAGCTTGGCGAGCGTATCCTCAACATCCCACCGAGCGTCGTCGTCCCGGTGACGGCGCGTTATCGCGACGGTGCGTGGCTCCAGGTCAACTACCTGGGCAACGAGGGCTGGATTATCGGCTTTGTCATCCGTGACCGCGACGGCATTCTAGACCTGCCAGAGATCACCGGGCTGCTGCCGGAGGACAACTCGCCCGGAATCAGCGCCGTCATTGTGCCGCCGGAAGTTCAGTTGGAGAAGGTCGAGGAAATTCGCGCCTTCACCACCACACGCCTAACGGTTGCAGACGACCTCGTCAACTTCTGGCTGTTGGTCCAACGTGGCGAGGTCATGCCCTGCAACCCACCCGCCACCGTAGACGCGTACCGCTATGGCGGCGCGGACGTGCAAATCCTGCCGGAGATCGACCGCTACGTCCCCCGGCTCAATGAGGGGATCAGCTTCCTGAACGAGTCGATTAACGTGCTAGACCGCTGTGGCGTGGTTGATCCGTTCGATGTGCAGGCTGCCCGCAACGACGCCATCAACGCCCGCCTCATTATGACGGTCACGCTAGACCAACTCGACAACCTCGAGGAGATTATTCGTTAAGCTCCACCGGGCAACTCGGCATATGTGTGTCGGGTTGCCCAGCCCATCATAAAATGTGCTTTCCAAGTATCCACATTTATAGGATAATGAAAACGCTTGGGAGACACATCGAAACACTCATTCTGTTGAATTCCCCACCTAAACCATAACCAGGTATAGACCCTGATGACACGCTATCTTATCCCACTCATCATCCTATCAAACCTACTATTCACAGCCTCCCAACCAGCCACCGCCCAAACTGCGGAGCGCCGCCCTATGATAATGCCTGCCGCTGGTGAACCGGACCCCGCTACCTGGATGTTCGGGCAGGCTTACGGCAACACCACCGGGGCCTATAACTTCGGGGATCGCTGGTATCGTGCTGGGCAGGGCCTTCACTTTGGAATTGACCTCGCCATGCCCTGCGGGACGCCCCTCGTTGCCGTGGCAGATGGCGTCGTGCAGTTCGTGGATGACCGAGGCTTCGGCAGTATGCCCCACAACCTGATTATCCGGCATGAGGCGCTCGGCGTGACCACCCTCTACGGCCACCTGCTCAACACGCCCACCGTCATGCCCGGCCAACTCGTCACCCAAGGCGAGGTCATCGCGCGCTCTGGCGACCCGGACGAAACCTGCGATAGCCGCCCTCACTTGCACTTCGAGGTCCGCAGCCTGGACTATTCGCGCACGCTCAACCCCTCTCCGCTCATTGACGCCCAATGGCACAGCCTGTCGCTCATCGGCCCGTACAGTTTCCCACTGTTCCAGCACGACCTCACCAACCCACGCCGCTGGGTCAGCGTGGAGGACCAACCCGATGTGTACTTCTGGGGGGGCATCCTCAACCAGTACACCACCACCTACCCGGCGGGCTTCGGTCAACGCCCCACCGAAAACCCCATCCCGGCCCGTAATGCCGCCCCGCTACCAGATGATACAACCTATATCACACGCCGGATGACCGAACCGGGTTGCTGTGCCCTCCCGATGTGGGACGCCATGGACCCCAACACCTTTTACATCATGGACGGCCCACCGGGGTCTGTCGCCAGTGTTTACCGGTGGGACGCAACCACGCCCGAAGCAGGCGGTACGCTTACACGCCCGGCCCCCGTTCCCTACCTGTCCCCACTCGGCTCCTACGAGCTACAGCCGTTCATCAACGGCACAGCAAAAGTGCGGGGGGAGAGCCTCGACGTAAACGTCACCACGGGCGGGCGCATCCCCACAGCGAATATTACTGAGAACGCCCTGCTATGGGCGGATAGCGACGATGTCGCCGTCCCCGGCCAGCAGCGCCCCGTAACCCGCGTCTACATTAGCCAGATCACCGGGGAGAACCCGCGTGAGATCTTCGCTGCACCCGGCGCAGACGCCCGCTGGCTAGACGACAACCGTGTCTTGCTCTCCGTCCGCAACGAGCAGCGCGAGACGCAACTGCTGATCTACGACCTTCCCGCCAACAGTATCACCGAGCTAGGAACTTGGCGTGAGATGCGCGGCCTCAGCACCTCCCCCGGCGGGCGCTACATCGCCTTCTACCTCTCCTGGCAAACAGACCCCACCGCCAACGGCGTCTACATGATTGACACCGCGACGAGCTATAGCGCCCAAGAAATGCCCTGGTTCGGTGCGTGGCGCTGGCGTGACAACACCACCCTCTACTACATTCCGTTCGAGCCAGACGCGACACATCACACCCTGCGCCTGTATGACCTGACCACGACTGAAGATCGGCTGCTGGCCTCACCACAGACGGCTCCGTTTACTATCGCCAACGGCCACTGGGAAGTTTCGGCAGACGGTGCAACCATCCTCTATCAAGATGCACAGGACGGTGCGACACACATTCTCTATCCACAAGAAACAAATTCGTGACATTTATTACAAATATCGCGATAATATGTGAAGCAATGTTATACTAATTCAGTCATTGAACGATCAAAAGCGATTCTGTCATGTCAAATTTCAATTTGGGCAAGCAGTTAACAAATAAGTTACAAGAAGAAGCTGCGCAAGCCAACATCTCAGTTGCCAAATTGCTTGAGCAGATGCTACGTGAACGTGAACTGCTGCGTGGGGTCTTGGACGCAGTACCCACCAGCATCACGGTTGCAGACGCCACCGCGCCGAACACCCCACTAACACACGTCAATCCCAGCTTTGAAAAACTCACGGGCTACCGTGAAGACGAAGCCATCGGGAAACCCCTCTTGTTCTTTGCGGAAAACAACGACCCGCCGCCCCAAAACCCATCGCTAAAACAAGATGATGTCGTACAGGTCTGCTACCGTAAAGACGGGACCCCCTTTCATAGCCGACACCGACTGCATCCCGTTTACAACGCAAACGGTGATCTCACCCACTACATAGCCCTGCACGAAAACGTCACACAGCAGCCAGAAATGCAAGAAGCAATGGCATTTGGTGAGCGTATCGACCCACAAACACGCACCAACAATCTAAGCCACCTCAACAAAGAACTTATTTTTGCCACGGTCATCCAACAAGCGCCGGATGCCGTCCTTATCACAGATGAGAATGGCAGTATCTTGATGTTTAACCAGGGCGCAGAGCAGATTTTCGGCTATGCACGAGCAGAAATCTTAAACCAATCATACACGCTGCTCGTACCAGAAATTGCACTCACCGCCCATGAGGCCCATTCACAACGATTTATAGACAGCGAAGATCAACAACTTGTCATGAACAGGCGTGAACAAATTCGAGGCCGTCGCAAAGATGGCACCGAGTTCGCCGCCCGCGCCTCCGTCTCAACATACCACACAGCCGATCAAACGCTGTTTGTCATCATCTTGCAGGACATATCCTGGGAGTTTGCCACACGTCAGCGCCTTCAGGAAAGCGAAACCCGCTACCGCATGATCTCCGAGTTAAGTTCGGACTACACCTACGCTTATCACCGCCAAACCGATGGTCGCTTCCGCTTAGCCTGGATCACAGCCGCCGTCGAAGCCATTACCGGGTACAGCCGCGACGAACTGCTTCGCCATATGGGCCAGTTCCTCGATGTCGTGCACCCCAACGATCAACCACGTGCGGAACGTGTCTGGAAACAACTCGTTACATCTCCAACCACAGAGACATTAGAGGTGCGTCTAAACCGCAAAGACGGCTCCGAGATCATTGTTCAGTCGCGCTATCGCTCAGTAGCTACCTACAACGCCAACCAAGTGAGCCACATCTACGGCGTTTCGCAGGACATCACCGCACGACGTACTGCCGAACGCCGCTTGGTCGAGGAGCGCAACCTGCTCCGTGACATCATGGAAACCAGTCCCGCTGGGATTACCGTTGTAGACGTTGGGGGAAATATCATCTACGCCAACCGACGCGGCAACGAGATCATGCGGACAACCGAAGACGATGTGACGCGGCGCGACTACGACTCTCCAGAATGGCGGCACACGGACTTTGACGGCAACCCCTGGCCGGACGAGAAACAGCCTTTCGTGCAGGTCATGCAAACAAAGCAACCCGTCTGGAATATCCGCCACGCAATCGAGTCCGACCAGGGGGAGCGTGTTTACCTGTCCATCAATGGAGTGCCGCAACTGGACGAAAACGATGAGATACAACGTATCGTCTTCAGCATTGAGGATGTCAGCGTTCAAAAAGCCTGGGAGGACAACTTACGGGCGTTATTGGAGCGCGAGGCCCAACTCAACAGCATGAAAAGCCGTTTTATCTCGTTTGTCTCACACGAGTTCCGCAACCCATTATCCGTTATCCTCACGTCAACGGGCATTCTACGGAAGTACCACGACCGCCTCTCCGACGAAGACCGCATGAGCCGCATCCAGACTATCGAGAACCAGGTGAGCCGCCTGGACAGAATGCTGGACAACGTCTCGCGCCTCAACAATATGCAGATTACCGAACGCCCGCTGGAACCCGTCACACTTGTGCTAGAAACCTATCTCTACACCATTATTGAGGAGATTGAGCTTGCCTACCCCGACACCGCCCAGATTCTCTACCAGTTCGACGATACCTGTTCTGATTTCGTCACCGACGAAATGCACTTCCATCAAATTCTCACCAATCTGCTGACAAACGCCGCCAAGTACACCTCAAGCGATAAGAGCATCTGGCTCGTTGTCCGTTGTCAGCCAGGCACCATCCTCATTACCGTTCGCGATGAGGGCATCGGCATCCCCAAAGAAGACCAGCAAGCGATGTTCACTGCGTTCAAACGTGCCAGCAATGTTGGGGACATCCCCGGCACCGGGATGGGCCTCGTCATCCTCAAAAACAGCGTCGAAGCCCTGGGTGGCAAGGTCGATTTTGAAAGCACTGTGGGGGAAGGCACCACCTTCCATGTCCAACTATCTGAACTCAAACCCGGGGAAAACAGCACCTAGCCACCAGACCCTCCCCAAGTGGCCGCCTTTGCGCTAAGGTATCCACCCACTTTTTTATCAACAGGGGACAAATTCGCTCATGGACTTAAGCGGCAAAAACGCCATTATCACCGGGGCCAGCCGTGGCTTTGGGCTGGCTGTCGCCCGTGCTTACCTAGACGCCGGGGCCAACATCATGATCTGCGCCCGCAACCCACAACGACTAGAAACCGCCCGCGCAGAACTCGCAGACTACGCCGGAGACACAGCACGGGTCTTAGCCCAAACCTGCGATGTCGCCGACAAAACCCAGGTCAGCGCCCTGGTCCAAACCGCCATCAACGACTTCGGTCAGGTTCACATCCTGGTGACAAACGCTGGTGTCTACGGACCAATGGGCGGCATTGAGGATGTTGACTGGGACGAGTGGACCCGCGCAATTGAGATCAACCTGTACGGCACCATCCTCCCAATCCGCGCCATTATCCCCCACTTCAAGGCAAACGGCGGTGGCAAAATCGTGAATCTATCCGGCGGTGGCGCGACCAGTCCCCTACCCAACATCAGCGCCTACGCCGCCAGCAAGTCCGCCGTCGTCCGCATGACGGAAACGCTCGCGGGCGAGCTTGCCGACCACAACATTACGATCAACGCCGTCGCTCCCGGCGCACTCAACACCCCGCTCCAGGACGAACTACTGGCCGCAGGCCCAGCGGTTGTCGGCGAAAAGCTCTACAACAAGATCAAATCCGTGCGCCACGATGACAAGGGCGCACCGATGGACAAGGGCGCGGCGCTGTGCGTGTTCCTCGCCAGTAGCGACAGCAACGGCGTGAGCGGACGCCTGCTTAGTGCCATCTGGGACGACTGGCGTGACCTCCCCAACCACCTGGACGACCTCAACCACTCCGATATTTACACGCTGCGCCGCATCATCCCAATGGAACGCGGCCATGACTGGGGTGAGGTGGACTAATGCGCGTTGGCATCGTCGGTTGTGGTCTCATCGGGCAAAAACGGGCCAAGGCACTTGGATCAGCAACGTTGGTGGCTACCGCCGACCTGGATCGTAACCGTGCGCTTGCCCTGGCGGATCAATACGAGAGCGCGGTTGCAGTGGCGAACTGGCAACAACTGACACGTCTCGACGACATCGACATTGTGATCGTCGCCACCACCCACGCCGCCCTTGCAGAAATCACCCAGGGCGCTCTGGAGAACGGCAAGCACGTCCTCGTCGAAAAACCCGCCGCCCGCAACGCCGACGAACTCGAACCCGTGCTACAAACCGTGGACGCCAGCGGCAAACTCGTCCGCGTTGGCTTTAACCACCGCTACCACCCGACCTTCGTCAAAGCACGAGAGATCATCGCCGGGCCGGGCTTCGGCGACCTCATGTTCATCCGGGGGCGCTACGGCCACGGCGGGCGCATCGGCTATGAGCAAGAATGGCGGGCAGACCCGGTAATCTCTGGCGGTGGCGAACTGCTGGACCAGGGGATGCACCTCATTGATCTCTCGCGTAGTTTCCTGGGCGACTTCCCCACAGTAGACGGCTTTGCATCCACGATGTTCTGGGATATGCAGGTAGATGACAATGCCTTTATGACACTCCGCACCGCCCAGAACCAGGTCGCGCACTTACACGTTACCTGGACCGAGTGGAAGAACATGTTCAGCTTCGAGATTTACGGCAAAACCGCCAAGGTCCACATTGAGGGCTTAGGCGGTAGCTACGGCCCAGAGCGCCTCTCTCACTATCAGATGCTCCCGAAGATGGGACCGCCCGATACCGTCATCTACGAGTATCCACCGGGGGATACATCCTGGGCTGTCGAGTTCGACGAGTTCCTGGAGGACATCCGGCTCAACCGTACCCCCGCCGCCTCCCTGCGCGACGCATACGAGGCGCTCAAGATCGTCCGCGCCGTCTACCAACAAAGCGACTACGACCTGTAAGTATCGTGCATAGCGACAGACACGAATTCTTTACCCATTGGGCCTGGGTTGTCCCCGTGCTTTTGCTCATAACCGCGCTGGCAACCCCGCGCCTGGGTGAAACGCTCTGGGGCGACGAGTACCGGACAATGTGGTATGCCGGGGCCGTCCCACAGTTCGGCCCCGCCCCCGTCACAGAACTGGTAGAGCGTATCGCCGCCAATCGCTTTCAAGCCCCACTCTACTACCTCACGCTGTCGGGCTGGGCGCGGTTCGTCGGCTGGGGTGATGTCCCCCTCCGCGCCCTCAGCCTGTTTGCCGGACTATTGGCCGTTACCGTCCTCTACCGGCTCGCACGCCGGAGCTTTGGCGGTACGGTCGCGCTCTACGCCGCCGCAACTTGTAGCGTGAGTGCCTTCTTCGTCAACTACCTCCATGAGATGCGGACCTACACCCCACTGCTGCTGCTACTCGTAACGTTACTATGGTGCTATGACGACCTCACACGCGGCCACCACCGGGCGCGGAATATCGTTGCAATCTCACTGCTAACCGCCGCCGCGCTCTATAGCCATTACTATGCCGCCTTCCCCCTGGCTGTGCTGTGCCTCTACCAACTCAGCTTCGGGCGTGGACGGGCGCATTTCTGGCCGGCTCTGGGGGCGTTGGTTGTCGGTGGGGTCGTGTTCCTACCCTGGACCCAGGTGTTGTTTGCCGCCCTCACCGAAACCACCTCCGACAGCCGCCAGGCGGACAACCTGGGACCGCTGGCGCTGGTCGTCAACGTGCTGCACGACTACAGTAGCGGCAACATCGCACTCGTGGGTCTGCTGTTGGCTGCCGGTATCGCTGCGCGGCGTCCGGGGACACGTTTCTACGTCTTTTGGGTGATCGTAGGCGTGGCGCTCGTGCTGTTGATTGCCCCCTTCTTTCTCGTCAACGAGGTACGTTACCTGCTGTTCCTGTGGCCGGGGCTGGCGATAATCATCGGGGTCGGGATAGATTTTCTCGCTCGCCAACGCACCCACGCCGCTGCGCTGTTGGTCGTCTGGGCGCTAACGGCGACCTGGGGCGTTTTCTCCCCGCGTGAACAGCAACGCATCCATCCCTGGTATATCTCCCCTATGCGTGAGGCGACACTCGCCCTAACCGACCTCATTCAGCCGGGTGATTTTGTGCTGCACATCGCACCACCACGCCTTTACTCATCCCGCCGTGAAATTGTCCCGTTCTACATGGAGCCACTCGGCGCAGAAGGCGATATGCTGCTGGACCAGTGGGCCAATCCAGACGCAGGTTACACCGCTGACCTCGCCAACATCACCAGGGGCCAACCCCACTTGTGGACCGTCTACGACCCCGACCGCCGCCACTGGCGCGTCGGGCCGCTGGAGGACACCCTACTCCCCAACCTCGGCTACGACCACTGCGGCGTCGTCCGCGATGGGCCAAACGTTCATCTCACCTACTGGACGACACCAGACGCACAACCCGCCGAACAATACGCTTTCCTCACGCCAAAGAACACCCCTGTTCGTGTAGGATTGTTATGGCCGCTATCCCCCACGGACACCACTCTACACTTAAATGTCGGCTGGTACGCGCCAGACACCTTACCTCTGTACTCGCTGGCGCTGCAAATCGAGGACGAGAGCGGCGCTCTCATTTACAGTAGCGATGTCGGCCTGGACCCTATCACCCACGGTTGCCACATCGAACACATCTCAACGGCAAACCTCCCCGCCGGGACATACACGCTCAAACTGGCGGTTTACAACTGGGGAACCGAGGAACGCCTGCCCCCAACGGGGGCCGAATCCACAGACAACCGCATCACCCTCGGGACATTCACACGCTAATGCCAGAAATTGCCACTTCCCCCCGTTGCCGCATGACCTATCGTGTTGATATGATAAGTGCCTTGAAATTGAGCCGGAGACTGTGAGCATATGACCGTTTCGATGATCGACCTCAAGGCCATGCACCACGCCTTGGCGGACGAAATCAACAGCGCCGTTCAGGATGTGTTAGAAAGCGGCTGGTATATATTAGGCGCACAGGTGCAAGCCTTCGAGGCGGCCTTCGCAGGCTATCATGGGGTCGCGCACGCGGTCGCCGTCGCCAACGGGACGGACGCCATCGAACTCGCTCTCCGCGCCCACGACATCGGCCCCGGCGACGAGGTGATTACCGTTGCCCACACCGCCATGCCCACCGTGACCGCCGTTGAACGTGCCGGAGCCACCCCCGTCCTTGTAGATATTTTGCCGGATACCTACACAATGGACCCCGCCGCCGCCGAAGCCGCGATCACCCCGCGCACAAAAGCAATTATCCCGGTACATCTCTACGGGCATCCTGTGGACATCACAGCGTTCCAGGCCATCACAGAAAAACACGGTTTACTGCTGTTAGAGGACTGCGCCCAATCACACGGCGCAACCTACGACGGCCAGCTTACCGGGACGTTCGGCCATATCGCCGCCTTCAGCTTCTACCCGACGAAAAACCTGGGTGCTTACGGGGATGCCGGGGCAATCATCACAAATGACGACGCCGTAGCCGACAAGCTCCGCCGCCTGCGGAACTACGGCCAGGAAACGCGCTATCACAATGTCCAACGTGGTGTAAACAGCCGCATGGATGACCTACAAGCGACCATCCTCAACGTCAAACTGCGCTACCTAGACCAGCACAACGAGGTCCGGCGTCAACTTGCAACAACCTACACCAGTGCGCTAGGCCAGGTCACACGCCCCATTGAACGACCAGACAACAAACACGTCTATCACCTCTACGTGATCCGCCTGGCCGAACGGGACGCCCTCCGCGACCACCTCCAGGCCAACGGCGTCCAAACGACAATTCACTACCCCGTCCCGATCCACCGCCAGCAATCCCACCAGGATTTAGGCTACGTAGAGGGATCGCTGCCCGTCACCGAGGCTGCTGCGCGTGAAATTGTCTCTCTGCCCTTGTACGTTCAACTCGCATCACCAGAGCAACAACACGTCATTGATCTTATTCAAGCCTTCACCGCCCACTAACAGCGGCCCACTGTGGGGAGTTCACCATGCAGGATACAACCTGGTTCCAGGGAAAACGCGCCATCTTATTTGGCGGGATGGGCTTCATCGGCAGCAACCTCGCCCTCAAGCTCGTTGAACTTGGCTGCGATGTCACCATCGTTGACGCCATGCTCCCCGGCTACGGCGGCAACCTGTTCAATATCGACCCCATCCGCGACCAAATCACCGTCAACTACGCCGACATCCGCGACCAAAACGTGATGGACTACCTCGTCCCCGGCCAGGACATCGTGTTCCACCTAGCCCGTCAGGTCGATCACATTATGAGCCTCAAAGATCCCTTCCCAGACATCGACATTAACATCCGTGGGACCGCCGTCCTGTTGGAGGCCTGCCGCCGCCAAAACCCGGACGCCGTCTTCGTCCACGCGGGGACACGCGGCCAGTACGGGCCGTCCGCCACACTCCCCGTAGACGAAACCGCCGAGAGCCGTCCGCGTGGCCTCCACGAGATTTCCAGCCTCACGGCCGAAAACATGGTCGAGATGTATCACCGTGTCCACGGGTTAAAGGGGATTTTGATGCGCCTTACCAACATCTACGGCCCCCGCTCCCAGATGCAACATCCCCGCTACGGCGTCGTCAACTGGTTTGTGCGCCTCGCCCTGGAAAATCAGCCCATTCAGGTCTTCGGTGACGGTAAAATCCTGCGCGACTTTCTCTACATTGACGACTGTATTGATGCGATGTTAGCCTGTGTAGCGCAACCAGAAACCTACGGAGAGATTGTCAATGTGGCCTCGGGTAAGCCAGTAGATTTCATCGAACTGGCCGACACCATCGTCGCAGCCACCGGGCGGGGAAGTTGGGGGTTCGCGCCCTTCAGCCCAGAGCGCAAAGCACAGGAACCCGGCGACTTCTACGCCGATATTTCCAAGATCACACGCATAACCGGGTGGGAACCCACCTGGTCACTGTTAGGCGGGTTACGAGCAACAGCGGGCTTCTACAGGGAAAACCATGAACACTACTGGTAAACCAGACACAAAAGCCAAAATGTCCTCGCTAGAGCGCCAGGGCTACGAGGGCTTCCGCCAGCTCGCCCAACAAGATGACCTCAGCCGCTACGAGCGCATCGGCTTCCCGGACGCCTACCGCGCACAACACGAGGCCGCCATCTTTGCGGACATCACCGCTAAACTCGCGCCATTAGCAACCGCTAAGGGGCTAACCATCCTCGACATCGGCGCAGGCTGTAGCGACCTGCCCCATATGCTAATTGACCTGTGCGAACGACAAAGCCACCGCCTCGTGCTAATCGACTCCCCTGAAATGCTGGGCCAACTGCCGGACCGTCCCTTTATCGAGAAAGTTCCCGGCTATTTCCCAGACGACCATGCCGACCTGCTCACGCACTACGCAAACAAGGCCAGTGCTGTGCTCGTCTACAGTGTGCTACACTACGTTTTTGCCGAGGGCAACTTATTCGGCTTTGTAGATTCAACCCTATCGCTACTGGCCGACGGCGGCAAGCTCCTCTTAGGCGACATCCCCAACATCAGCAAGCGTAAACGCTTCTTCGCCTCCCCCAACGGTACAACCTTCCACCAGAAGTTCACCGGGACGGACACACAACCCGATGTCACCTTCAACACCCCCGAGCCGACCAAGATCGACGACAGCGTGATCTTCGGCCTCATGAGCCGCGCTCGTCTCGCCGGGTTCGACAGCTATCTACTCCCACAACCACCATCTCTGCCAATGGCGAATCGCCGCGAAGACATCCTTATCCAGAAACCCTGATCGAGTGTATATGCCTAAACCCCTTATCATCGTTGGCGACAGCGAGTTCGCCGAGGTCGCCTACGAACTGTTCACCCATGACAGCGACTACGAGGTCGCCTGTTTTGCCGTGGAGTCCGCCTATCTCAAACGTGATACGCTGTTTGGTATCCCGGTTGTCCCGCTTGAAGCAATTCACGATACCCACCCCCCCACCGGCCACGCCTTCTACTGCGCCAACGTCTACACCCAACTCAACCGCCTGCGAACCCGCCTCTACCACGATATGAAGGCGAAGGGGTACGCCCCCGCCTCCTATGTGAGTTCCCGCGCCTTCGTTTGGCATAACGTCGAGCTGGGCGAACACGTTTTTATCTTCGAGGACAACACCGTCCAGCCCTTCGTCGAAATCGGCGATAATGTCGTCCTGTGGAGCGGCAACCACATCGGCCACCACTCCAAACTCGGCGACCACATCTTCATCTCATCGCATGTCGTTATCTCCGGCAAATGCACCCTCGGCGACAGTGGCGTCTACGGCGTTAACGCTACCGTCGGCAACGATGTGGTCATCGGCGACGACTGCATGATCGGGGCCGGGGCGCTCGTGACCCGTCACGTTGGGGACAACACCCTCATCAAGGGGCCAAAAGGCGAGAAGGCGAGCTTCACCCCGCGCCAGTACTTCAAGGTCGAGGAGGACGGCGCATGAAATGGCGAAAGTTAGGGCGCGTCTACGTCCCCTCCGGCGAACAGTGGTGGGCGCGGCAGTACGCCCACCTCCCCACCGTGGATGTCATGGCAGACCGTTTGCGTGTGTATTTTGCCGGGCTAGACGAGAGCAAATTCGGGCGTATCGGCTATGTGGATGTAGACCGCGACGACCCGACCCAAGTTATCGCCGTAGGTGACGAACCATTGCTGGACCTTGGTCCTGTCGGCACTTTTGACGACAGCGGCGTAAACCCCGCCTGCGTCGTCCACTGGCACGGCCACAAATATCTGTACTACATCGGCTGGCAACGTGTAGCCCGGACCCCCTACGCCCTCAATGCCGGACTCGCCAGGTTTACCGCTGAGGGGCCACAACGGGTTCAATCCGTGCCTATCCTGCCACGAACCAACGATGAGCCGTATTTTCGCTCCGCTACAACAGTCATCTCAGACGGCGACATCCTGAAGTGCTGGTATGTCTCCTGCATCGGTTGGGACGAGCGTGACGGCAACCTGATCCCCACCTATAACTTGCGTCATGCGACCTCTCGCGATGGACTAAATTGGACGCCCCACCCACAGATCAGTGTCGAATTGCAAGATGACGAGTACGGCCTGGGCCGTCCCTGGGTTATCAAAGACGGCAACGCCTACCACCTATGGTACTCGATTCGCTCCCTGTCCCAACCATATCGTATGGGTTATGCCCACTCCACAGACGGCGTAAACTGGCAACGCTTGGATGACACCGTCGGTATCCATACGTCCGAGACAGGTTGGGACAGCGAAATGATCTGTTACCCATGCGTGGTCGATGTCGATGATCGCCGTTACATGTTCTACAACGGCAACTCGCACGGCGCAAGCGGCTTTGGCTGCGCCCTACTAGAAACGAACTAAAAACGTGAAAACCTACTCCGTCGTTGTCCCCGTCTATTACAATGCCGATTCGCTGCTCCCACTCTATGAGCGCCTACAGACCGTTGAGGCAGAACTCGCGACCCGCAACATAGCACTCGAACTCGTCTTTGTGGACGACGGCTCCGGCGATCATTCCTTCGAGCAGTTGAAAAAGATCAAGCAACAACGCTCAGCCACCACAATCATCAAACTCGCCCGTAACTACGGTGCAGTTACCGCCTCCAAGACGGGCCTTCAACACGTCACTGGGGACTGTGCCACCATCCTCGCAGCAGACCTCCAAGATCCACCGACCCTCCTGCTAGACATGGTGGACCACTGGCTTAACGGCGAGAAGTTCGTCATCTGCGTCCGCGAAAAACGCCAGGACTCGCCCCTGAGTATGGCCTTCTCCAACCTCTACTACTTCCTGTTGCGGCGGCTCGTGAGCACCCGCTACCCACGTGGCGGCTTCGATATGATGCTGGTCGATAAGTCGTTCCTGCATGTCCTCCAAAACAGCGGCAAGAACACCAACCTGCAACTGCTCGCCTACTGGACCGGGCACAACCCGGTTGTAATCGACTATGTGCGCCCCCAGCGACCCTACGGTAAGTCGCGCTGGTCATTCTTCAAGCGATTGCGCTTTTTGCTGGACTCGCTACTCGGTTTCTCCATCGTCCCGGTGCGAATCATCTCGCTGATTGGTCTATTCGTCTCCTTCCTGAGCTTTGCCTACGGAACCCTGGTGGTGATCGGCGGCTTACGTGGTGCCATTGACGCACCCGGCTTCGCCACCGTCACTGCCCTGGTTACGTTCCTGCTAGGCCTCGTGATTATCATGATGGGCATTATCGGCGAGTACGTCATCCGCATCTTTGATGAGATCAACAAACGCCCAGAAAGCGTCATCGATGAAATCTATTGAGGTCGTGCGCTACACGGATGATCTGCGCTCAGACTGGGACGATTTCGTCCGGGCCAGCAAAAACGGAACGTTTCTCCACGAACGCGCCTTCATGGAATACCACCGCGACCGCTTTCACGATTGGTCGTTACTCGCCTACGACGACAAGGGCAATATTCTCGCCCTGCTCCCCGCCAACCGCACCGACGACACACTCTACAGCCACCGGGGGCTAACCTATGGCGGCTTCCTCACAGGTGAGGACATGAAAATCGAGAAGATGTTAGCACTAATGGAGGAACTACAGGCGTTTTTGTCTGTAAATGGCATCACAACATTGTTCTACAAGGCCATCCCGCGCATCTACCACCGTTTTCCCGCCGATGAGGACCTCTACGCACTGCACAACGCCGGAGCGCAGGTCATCGACCAAACCCTGCTCACCGTGCTACCCCCCGACGAGCGCCCCGCCTACCAGTCGCGCCGCAAGCGCATGGTCAAGAAGGGGCGCAAGGCCAATCTCACCGTCCGTGAGTCGCACGACCTAGAAACGTATTGGGCGCTCCTTAGTGCGGTATTACGCGCCGTCCACGACGCGGACCCCGTTCACACCCTCACGGAAATCCAGAGCCTACAGGCCAACTTCCAACAGCAGATACGCCTATTCGCCAGTTATGACGATGACGAAATGCTGGCAGGGGTGTTGGTGTTCGAGACGGATCTTGTCGCCCGTGCCCAGTACATCGCCAACAACCTGAAGGGCCGCGACCTCGGCGCACTCGACCTGCTGTTCGACCACCTAATTAACACCGTCTACCCGTCTCACTATCTATCGTTCGGCTCGTCACTAGACCCTACCACGGACACGCTTAATACAGGCCTCGTCGCCCAAAAAGAAGGCTTCGGCGGACGCACCCTTGTCCAGTTACACTACAGGTTATCGCTGTAATGCGTGGGCAAACCCTCCGCCAAGTGCTCGGCTTTGTTGTCGTCGGCGGAATTAACACTGTCGGCGGTTATGGTATCTACCTGCTACTATTTCTGTTTCTCAGCTACCGTCTCGCCTACTCAATCGCCTACTTGATCGGAATTGGCGTCTCCTACCTGCTCAACACCTACTTCGTGTTCGGCCAAAAGCCCAGCGCAAGCAAGGCGATCCAGTATCCGCTCGTGTACGTTGTGCAGTACATTTTCGGCATTATCGCGCTCACACTGCTGGTTGAGGTCATGCGCGTCAACCCAACTTACGCCCCCCTCGCGGTAATCGTCCTCACCATTCCGATCACCTTCACGCTGACGCGCTTCATCCTCACGCGCTAAACCATATTCGCACGCCCCAAAACACCAAACATAACGCGTTTAGCACGGTTGTGTTTTCCCTTTTACGGAGGAACATCCGCAGCGCCCTCGCACGCTACAACATCGAGCAAATCCTGCGTGGTTTGACAGCACACGACGCCTAGCCCTGCTATACTACAAAACGCGCACAGAACCAAAGGAGAAAACACATGCTACGCTGGATTGGGGGAACCGGCCTCTGCCCGTTCGCGGTTATCAACGTCACCGCGCAGACGGCACCAAATGGGGTCGTCTTGCAGCACGAGAGACAACTCTACACGTACAGCCCTACTGACGGCCTCGTCGCGTTTACAAGCGAGGGCCACGTAACCGATGTGCATGTCAGCCACACCGGGCGCTATGTGAGCTATCTTAAAAGCGCCCCCAGTGACGGCAGCCCGCATCATGGCCCACAACCTCACCACGATTGAACCTGTTACGAATTAAAAGGCTACTCATGACGACACACCTATTGGAGAACAAGTCTTGGCAGGTCGGAATCCTGCCCGGCCAAGGGGCCAGCCTTGCCCACGCCCGCGCCCGTTACAGCGGAGCCTGGGTAGACATCACCCGCCCCACCCCCGACGGCGGCAAACCCGGCTCGTTCCTCATGCTCCCCTGGGCCAATCGCCTACGCGACGGCCAATTCACCTTCAACGGGGAAACGCACCAACTCCGCACGGAAAAAGACGATGGCTCCGCCCGTCACGGCGACGTTCGCAAACGCGCCTGGGAAACCGTCAGACAGTCCGACACCGTTGCCCGGTATCACTTTGAGTCAGCAACTTATGCTAACTTCAACTTCCCCTTCGCCCTCGCCGTAGACCTGGACTATACCCTAAACGACACGGACTTCATCTGGCGCGTCACGCTCACCAGCCGCGACCCACGCCCTTTTCCCGCCGGTTTCGGCTTTCACCCCTACTTTATGCGCTACGGCACCATGCCCCAGCTACACGTCCCCGCCGACCGGGAATGGCTACTCACGGACTACTACCCGGACGCACCGCCGCAAACGATCTCCGCACCCGCCGACTTCCGCACCCCGCGCCCTGTTCCAGTAGATACCATGCTGGATAACCTTCTTACCGGGCGCGACCCAGAAACACCGATTCGCCTGCTCTACCCAGACTGGAACCTGATCGTCGAAATACACGCCGACCCGGTCTTCGCCCAGGTGTTGCTGTTCACCTCGCCAGATGACACCATCGCCGTTGAGCCACAGACCAACGCTAACAACGGCTTCAACCTGCTGGGCCAAGGCATCGACGGCCACGGTGTCTTTGTCGTGGAGCCGGGCGCGTCTGTTTCCGGCCAAGTCCGTTTACGGATAACCACGGTCTAACTGCCCTCCGCTGTCACCACCGTTAACCGCTCCGGCAAACCCGCGCACTGGTTCAAAATCATCCAGTGCGCCATATCGCCGATTACATCTGCCCGCAACATGTCGTAGAAGTCCCAACGTTCAATCTCGCGCATCAAGATCACAGTAATCACCGGGGAGCCATTGATTGGCTCACCGTAGGTCACGAGTGTCTGCACGCCCCCGGAGTAATACCCCAACTTGGACCCATACTCGCGATAGGTCGCGTCGATATCCCCGTTGTTGAGCCAGCGCATCCCCGTCCGTACCAGGCTTTTCACGTTGGCGTTGAGCGGCCCCCCATCATCGTAGACCACCAGCATCAACGTCGTGAGATCACGCGCCGTGCTGCTCATCGTCGTCTCTAACACCTCCGTCTGTACATCCCACGACGGGAACCCGCGCCGCCGTTGCGCCCGGTAGTCGATTTCGGCCTGCCGCCAGTCCGGGTCAAACCAGAACTGCGCCAGTTGGTCCTGCGCGTTCGCCCGGAAGTCCACCGATTCCATCATCTCCAACGTGGGCGGCCCCGTCTCATGATTCCCCATCATCAGCGGGATCAACCCCAGCGGGTGCGGCGCGTCCGTACTCCCAACCCCCAATTCCGCATACAATGCCGCCCAGTCTACCGGCCCCAACCGTCCCAGCAGGTAATCCGTGGCCGCGTTGCTGCTGTACTGCATCATCCCCCGTGTCGCAACATCCCACAAGCTGACTTGTGTGATCGGCTTGTCATCCGGGTACGACGCCAGGAACCGCTCGTGTGCGTTGGAGTTGGTGCGCGGCATGTTGTACCGCTCAAGCTGCTCCAGCCCCACCACTTCACTAAGCGGAATCGCCCCGCTGTCTAATTGCCGCGCATACTCAATCAACACCACCAACTTGCCCGCCGAGGCCAGCGGGAACACCTCCGTTGTGTTGTAGCTGAACCCCTGCGATGGGTTCCACAACGGCAAACACACCACCCCCAAATCATCGGGTTGGCGGTCCACATATTGCCAAATATCAGTCAGATCAGGATCAAAATCGATGCCCTGTTGTGCCACCACAGGAAAAACTAGCAACAGGGCAAACAGCAACAGTAGCGGAAAAATGCGGAACATCAAGGCGGCTCCCCATCAATAACATTACCATCATTATACAGAGTTTCCCCCCTGATCCCACCTGTTAGATCAACTTCGTGGTTAGGCCACCCCATTCGCCCCCAACGAAGCCATACGGGTTGCCGTGGCACGGCCAACCCCGTTCGCGCCACCGGCAACCACCACCGTCTCATCCGAAAAATCCATTCAGATCCCTCCATCAAGTTCGGCGGAAAACAATCCTACTTGATCCCGATCAACTCCACCTCAAAGATCAACGTCGAGTAGCCCGGAATCCCTGCCGGGTGCCCGTTCTCGCCATAAGCCAGGTTATACGGAATGTAGAATTTGTAGATCGATCCTACGCTCATCAACTGTAAGCCCTCAGTCCACCCAGCAATCACGCCGTTCAGCGGGAACTCAATTGTCTGGCCCCGGTTGTAGCTGCTGTCAAACACCTTGTTGTTGATGAACGTCCCGTGATAGTGAACCTCAACCATGTCTGTCGGCCCCGGCTTCGGGCCGTCGCTCTGCTGTTTCACCTCATACTGCAAGCCACTCGCCGTGACCGTCACTGTGTCGTGTTTCGCGTTCCCCGCGAGGAAAGCCTCGCCCTCTGCCTTATGATCGACCATTTCAGGTTATCCTTGGTAATTTCAAGTAAAGGGCTATCCTACCATCACCCCACCACCCTCAACAGATACATCCCACATAACAGAAAATCCCTCGTAGGCTGAGGGATTTTAATAGCACAGATTCAGATGTCGCTGGAAGCGCGTTAGCTTGCAGCAGCGAAGTGCTTCGCCATCGCCTCTTCAATCAAATCGTTGAGCTTATTCGTCGCGGAGGCAACATTGGGGCTAAGTTTGAGTTCGGCAAGGAGCTTGTTGCGAGCGGTATCACGGATGCGCTTGTCGGTCTCTGTCAGACCACCCACGCGGTCCCGGTAAATCAGGTCACGGAGCACCTGGGCAATCTTCTTCGGGTCATTGCTGTGCAGCTTGGCGTTCAGTTTCGGCTGGCGACTCCGATGTTGGTCGGACAGCGTCTCCGGCTGCGCCTCGAACACCTTGCGGATCACACTCAGGTCATCCATCGTCATCCGCACCTCTTCCAGATCGACCTCCTCCGGCTGGACCATCAACGTCCCCCGGCCCCCGGCAAGTTCGATACACAAATACTCACGTTTCTCGCCGTACAACGTCACGGACTTAAAGCCAGCTACCGTTCCCGCCCCGTAACGGTTGTGTACAATAGTATCACCAATGTTAAACATATTGCGTTTTTTCTACCTCCTGTTGACATGGGCAACATATATTGCGGCCCAACGAATGGGGGCGTGCTATCAGCACAATCATCATTATACAACATGAAGATTAAAATTGTATAAAGTTGGTTGCAATTGGTATTGACATTTTGGCTGTTCGTTCTCGTAAAGAAGGCAATAAGAGATGTATGACTTCATCATCATCGGGGCTAGGAGCGCAGGATGTGTCCTCGCCAACCGCCTCACCGCAAACAGCAAATACAATGTGCTGCTGTTAGAAGCTGGTGAAAAGGACACCAAAGTAGACCTCCCCGGCGTCGGCGCAAACCTACAGGATCACCTTACGGTGGGTGTCGCCGTCCGCAACCGCCAGGCGCTCTCGCTCGCCAACGCCGAACACCCCGGCAACATCGCCAAATATCTTATAAACCGCGTCGGTCCCCTCACCTCCAACGTTGACGAGGCCGGAGCCTATGTCCGCACGCAGCCGGATTTTCCCACGCCTAACATTCAATTCCACTTTGCCTCGAACTACTTCATCAACCACGGCTTCAACAACCCGGACGGCCACGGCATGACCCTCGGCGCGGTGCTCGTGACACCTCAAAGTCACGCTCGCCTCACCTAACTCATGGGCCGCACCCAACATTGACCCCAAATATCTATCTGACACTGCCGGAGCCGACCTAGACGCTCTGATCGCCGGGACGCGCCTTGCACGGGAGATCCTGGCAGCTCCGGCATTCCCCCCTTCTACGATGCCGAAGTCCTACCCGGCCCACAGGCCACCACAGACGCCGACATCCGCGCCACTGCGGAAACCCTTTATCATCCGGTTGGCACCTGCAAAATGGGACCCAATATCGAACCCCTGGACGTTGTTGACCCTGCCCTAAAGCTGCACGGCACTACGGGCGCGTGCGTTGTCGATGCGTCCGTTATGCCAACCATCGTCAACGGCAACACCAACGCCCCCACCCTTATGATCGCCGAGAAAGCCGCCGATATGATCCTTGCAGCTTTTTAATGTGAGTCTCATACAGTCGTAGGGAAAGGGTATTGCGGGTAAAATCGCCAACAGCACCCTGGGCTTTTAGCTACCGCCACGCCGTTGCCGTCGTTTACGCTCCCGTGCCTGCCGCCGCCGAACTGCCGCAACACACCCCAGGCAATACTTCGGCGTTGGGCCAGGATAGCGCATCTCTGTCACGGTCTCCCCACACACCCCACACATAAACGTCACCTCACGCTGCTTGATGCGCCGGGTGTACGTCCCCACATCCAGGTCTTTTTCGTCTGACATCACACCATCTCATACTGTGTCACGCATACTTTACAGTCTACGTGACACAGTACACAAACGCAAATGTCCCTCTAAATCCCCCTCTACACCGTGAGGTGAAGTTATTCCGCAATGAACGGGAGAATCTGTGTATCCACCTCGTCTGCCGTCGCCGGGGCCGTCACCCCACGATGTAATGTCCACTGCTCCGTATGCGTGATCGTTGCGCTTGGTGCAATTCGCTGCGTGTGCCCCAGCGACTCCAACTCCAGCATCCAACTGTTTGTGAAAACCTCCGCACTACTGTTCATGTCCGG